>JAZJXN010000001.1:0-9110 GCA_040390885.1 Pseudomonadota bacterium
CGCTCGCTGATCGGCTACCAGGGCGAGTTCCTGACCGACACCCGCGGCTCGGGCGTGATCAACCGCGTCTTCAGCCACTACGAGCCCTACAAGGGCGAGATCGCCGGCCGCCTGAAGGGCGTGCTGATCTCGAACTCGGACGGCGACACGGCGGCCTTCGCCCTGTGGAACCTGGAAGACCGCGGCGTCATGTTCGTCGGCGCCGGCGAACGCACCTACGAAGGCATGATCATCGGCGAGAACGCCCGCTGGGACGACCTCGACGTCAACCCGATCAAGGGCAAGCAACTGACCAACGTCCGCGCCTCCGGCAAGGACGAGGCCGTGCGCCTGACCCCGCCGCGCGTGATGTCGCTGGAACAAGCCATCGCCTACATCGGCGACGACGAGCTGGTAGAAGTGACGCCCAAGTCCATCCGCCTCCGCAAGCAGATCCTCAACCCGTCCTTCCGCAAGAAGCGCGCTCGTCCGGAATAGGGCGGGGGCAGCAGCAGACTAAAGAAGGGGCGCACGAGCCATCGTGCGCCCCTTTTGTTTGGTCGGCCTAACCGGGCGACGGATCCGGGCGTTTCAGGCCGGGAGAGCGCCAGCCCCATGTCGAGTCTGGATACCGCCCACGACATGTTCAGCGACAGCGATCACCGTAGAGAAGTCGCAAACCATCTGCCCGTGGAACCTAACTGGGTGAGCTCCCTCGCCGAAGGAGTGCATCATGACGGGCTCGAACACACCCAGCCGCCGTTGAGCCGCGAGCACCGCGCCCCACTGATCCCAGTCCCACGCGGGTGCTCCGACCTGGCCCTCTAGGCGCGCAAACTCGGCTGCCTCATCGTCATTGAGCTGTTTGGGCAGAATATAGAGGGGAATGCGGTGAGCGAGCGCGTGACGATACCCCTCTAGGTAGTCGAACCAAGCATCCGTGCCCGCCAGGTAGGCTTGTGTTCGCGCGGACAGGCTAGCGCGTAGATCGGCGTTGTCGGGGGTGAGGCCGATCCGGTTTCGGGGAAGGGGTTGGCCGTTGCGTCCGCGGACATCGGCTTCCAGGCGCCAAAGCCAAGCCAGATTGTCCATGGTTCCGAAGACGTTGATTACGAATGCTTGGAGAAATGCGGTGGCATCCCAGATCGCATCTCGTGAAGGGTCCGCATCTTGAAGCGGAATGATCTCGAAGACTCGCGCCAGACCGTGCTTGAGGTCGGAGATGCGCCGGCACACCCCGTGCTTCATCATCTCCCGGGCCTGTTCACTTTCGAGCTGCAGACGGAAGAGATCGCGCGTGAGTGCGGATTCCCGCTCCAGCCACTCGTCCCGCCGGTTCATGATCTCGACGACATCTTCATCCGTGTAGGGCATCGGCTCTCACTGATCTGTGTTGCTGAGACGCTCTCGCGCCCACACTATCCCGGCCAAATCGACTTTAGCGATGTCTGACATGGGGCGATCTAATGAGTTTGAATGCTCCCCGGCTGGCTAACAGACTCGTGCCATTCGGCACGAAATCTGGGAGGGCCACCGTGAGTTGGTTTCATCGCAATCTGTCGCTTTCGAACCAGCATTGCCTGTACTGTGGCGAGTATGTCGGTGTAGGCGCGTCCGTTGAGAGCGACAAAGAACACCTGATCAATCGGCGGATCGCGGCGCCTGGCCTAATGGCCAACCCGCAAGCCTTCAATTTCATCTTTCGCGCTTGCCGCCGCTGCAACGCCGAGAAAGCTGACATCGAAGAACACATCTCAGCAGTGACACTACTGACGAGCCCCGGGCGCGAGGACCCGGTGATCGACGCAGCCGCACGCTCCAAAGCGGCCGCCTCATTCGACCGACGACACCGGCTACCGATCGGTGAAGTCCGAAACAACCTCAGCATCGCCATGGGACCAGTAACCTTCGGCATGGTGTCCGCCGCCCAAGCCGACCCAGAGGCGATCCGCCTGCTCGCCTTCCGACACGTCCAAGGTTTGTTCAGCCTGTGCACCAGTCCGGACCCTCGACACAGCGAAACCACAAGGCTCCTTTCGGGTGACAAGTTCGGCTTCTTCGCCGCCTATCCATATCGAGACTGGGGCAATCCGAGGCTCCTGGAAATCGCGCGGCGGACCCAAGACTATGCAAGGCTCGCGGAGATCACCACAGCCGATGGCTTCTTCCGCGCTGCGCTGCGGCCAGGAGCCCAAGGCAGCCCTTGGTTCTGGGCGTTAGAGTGGAACCAGAACCTAAGGGTCGTCGGGTGGATTGGCGACCCTTTAACGCCGGCTGATGCCTTTCAGGATTTGCCGCCGCTAACATGGCATCGGATCAGCTCCACTCATCGGATTCGAGAGGAAACACCGCTTGCAGAAGACGCGGAAGACCTCCTGTTCGATCCTATTTGAGACCTAAAGGGTAGCTGAGACCAATTCATCGGCACCCGGCTGGCACCTTAGAGCGGCTTGGGGCCTGGTACGCGCGAATGTCTGCCCATTGGGCAGCCCCCTACGCCGCCCTCATCCCCCTCAGAAACTATACCTCCTCAGGATGCCGCTCGAGGATCTCGATCAGCCCCACCGCTGCGTCGCTCGGCGGCATGGCGCCGCTCTCGTATTTCTGAATGGCGCGGCCGCCGCCGATCAGGCGGCCGGCTTCTTCCTGGGTCAGGCTCAGGCGCTTGAGGACCTTGCGGACGTGGGCGGCGCAGGCGGCCTTCAGCTCGCGGAAGGACCTCTATCCTCCCCACGCGCGGGGAGGTGGCCCGGCAGCGCCGGGTCGGAGGGGTAGCGCCGGCGACTGACGTCGCCCCGCTTCACGCGTCCTCTCCTGACAACACCGCGCCGCCCCCTCCGACCTCGGTCGGCGAGGCCACCCCCCCCTCGCTGCGCTCCGGGGAGGATTGAGCGCAACGTACCTCCGCGAAGGCGATAAGCCGTGTCAAAGGTGGGGCCAGCCCACACCACCCCCTTCATCTCTTGCCAAGACGATCACCGGGCGATCCGGGTTGCTGGCCTGCATGAGATCAAAGGAGAGCTCCTTCCCCCTGGAGGAGGAAGGGCGACTGACGTCGCTCCACTTCACCCGTCCCCTTCCGCACAGCCCAGCGCCGCCCCCTCTGACCTCGCTGCGCTCCGGGGAGGACGCCGCCAAAAAGCGAGACTCCCGAGACATATAATCTCGAGACAAAGCGAGACATTCGGCCCCTTTGCGAGACATCCGCGGCCGGCGCGGCGGCGGATTGATCCCCCGGGCTCCGCACGGGCGTAGACTCAGGGGATGAACCCGGTCGCCGAGCCTCGCAAACCCTGCCCCACAACGGATCCCCGCCCCGGGCCCCGTGTGTCGGCGGCGGCGTGGCCGGCGGACCAGGCCCGGTCTGTCCCCGCATCGCCCGCGCGCACGCCCGCCCGGACGCGGCATTCGAGACTGTGGGGACAGCCGCCATCACTCCAGCGCGCGCTTCAGCATCGCCTGGCCGGCGATGGTTCCGTCGCGGCACTGGCTTTTCCACAGGTTTCGCTGTATGAGCCGGCCCTCATCTCTTCCGAAACGCTGATACACGCCCTCGCCAACGCGAGCCGACCGGGCGCCATATGCGTTTTCGCCCCGTCAGGAACTACCTAAAATGGCCTTCCCGCCCCTCAATCCCGCCATCGAGCGCGCGCTCGAAGCCCAGGGCTATGCCGATCCGACACCGGTTCAGCTCGCCGTCCTCGCCGAGGAAGCGGTCGACCGCGACCTGCTGGTCTCGGCCCAGACCGGCTCGGGCAAGACCGTCGCCTTCGGCGTGGCCATGGCCTCGACCCTGCTCGGCGAGGAAGAATACATGGGCGGCAGCGGCGCCCCGGTGGCGCTCGTGATCGCCCCGACCCGCGAACTGGCCCTGCAGGTCAGCCGTGAGCTGGAATGGCTGTACGGCAAGGCCGGCGGCAAGATCGTCACCTGCGTCGGCGGCATGGACGCGCGGCGCGAGCAGCGGCTGCTGGCCGGCGGCTGCCACATCGTCGTCGGCACCCCGGGCCGCCTGCGCGACCACCTCGAGCGCGGCTATCTCGACCTGTCGGCCCTGAAGGTCGCGGTGCTCGACGAGGCCGACGAGATGCTCGACCTCGGCTTCCGCGAGGACCTCGAGTTCATTCTCGAGACGACGCCGGCCGAGCGCCGCACCCTGCTGTTCTCGGCGACCATCGCCAAGGACATCGCCCAGCTGGCCAAGACCTACCAGCGCGACGCGGTGCGGATCGACACCACCACCCGCAACGAGCAGCACGGCGACATCGACTACAAGGCGATCCGCATCGCCCCCAACGAGATCGAGCACGCCGTCGTCAACGTGCTGCGCCACTATCACGCCGGCGCGGCGCTGGTGTTCTGCGCCACCCGCGACGCCGTCCGCCACCTGTACGCCAGCCTGCGCGAGCGCGGCTTCGAGGTCGTCGGCCTCAGCGGCGAGATGGGCCAGCGCGAGCGCAATGACGCGCTGCAGTCCTTGCGTGACCGCCGGGCCCGCGTCTGCGTCGCCACCGACGTCGCCGCCCGCGGCCTCGACCTGCCGGACCTCGGCCTCGTCATCCACGCCGACCTGCCGGTCAACAAGGCGACCCTGCTGCACCGTTCGGGCCGCACCGGCCGGGCGGGCAAGAAGGGCACGTCCGTCGTGCTCGTCCCCTACACCCGTCGCCGCAAGGCCGAGATGCTGTTCCACGCGGCCGGCGTCGAGGCCGAATGGCTCGGCCCGCCCAGCGCCGACGAGATCCGCGCCGGCGACCAGCGGCGGATGCTGGAAGACCCGACCCTCACCGAGGCGGCGTCCGATGAAGACCTGGGCCTGGCCCGGATCCTGATGGACCAGAGCCCGGCCGAGGCGATCGCCGTCGCCCTGCTGCGCATGTACCGCGCCCGCCTGCCGGAACCGGAGGATCTCTACGACGGTGGTCCGTTCAAGGAGCATGGCGCCAAGCCGCGCCTGCCGCGCGACAACGACCGTCCGTTCGACCCGGCCCTCGACATGCCGCGCGAGCGCAGCGAGTTCGCCGACGCCAGCTGGTTCAAGCTGTCGATCGGCCGCAACAAGAACGCCGATCCCAAGTGGCTGCTGCCGATGATCTGCCGCCTGGGCGTCCTGACCAAGAAGGACATCGGCCAGATCAAGATCTTCGACAACGAGACCAAGTTCCAGATCTCCTCGGAGATGGCGGGCAAGTTCATGGAGAACGCCGCCGCCAACCCGGAGAAGGACGTCCGCGTCGAGCCGAGCAGCCCGCCGACCTCGGCCGAGTTCAAGCCGCGCGGCGATCGTCCGGCTTTCGCCGGCAACCGCGAGGACCGTCCGCAGCGTCCCGCCCCGCGCGGCGACAACGCCGATCGCGGCCCGCGTCCGGACTGGAAGGACAAGCCGCGCGCGGCCCGTCCCGACAACGCCGAGCGACCGGCCTGGAAGGACAAGGCCCCGCGCGCGGACAAGCCGGCGTGGAAGGACAAAGCTCCGGCCGCCGCCGCCGCCGCTGGCGAGCGTCCGGCGTGGAAGGACAAGCCCGAGCGGCCCGCCTGGAAGGACAAGGCGCCGCGCGCCGACGCCGCGCCGGCCGCCGCCGCCGCCGCCGACCGTCCGGCCTTCAAGCCGCGCGACGAGACCCCGGGCGGCCCCAAGCGCGCGCCGCGCGACTCCGGGGCCCGCGAGTCCGCGCCCTACAACCCCGCCGCGCCCGCCGCGCCGGAGAAGCCTTTCCGCAAGCCCCGCGCGGGCGGAACCGGCGGCGCCTTCAAGCCCGGCGGCGAGTTCAAGACCGAGGGCTTCAAGAGCGGAACCTTCAAGGGTCCCAAGGCCGCCGACGGCCGTGGCGGCTCCAAGCCGTTCAAGGGCAAGACCGACGGCCCCAAGAAGCCGTTCGGCAAGGGCAAGCCGAACGACAGCCGCCGCTAGCGACCGCGGTCGGGGACATGCCTCCGCAAAAGCGGTGCGTGTCCCCTACGCCTCGAACAGCGTCACATAGAGCTCGCTCTCGATGACCCACTGGCCGCGGTCCTTGCGCCAGACGGCGAGGTAGGTCCCGCCCATGGTCGGCTCGCCGTCGGCGTCGCCGCCCGTCCACAGCGCGGTCCAGCGGCCCGACTCCGCGGCGCGTTGGCCGGCCTGGTCGAGCTCGACGGTCTCGGTCGAGCGCACGTAGTTGACGAAGGCCGGGTCGGCGAACTGGCCGGCGAACGCCTCGACCACCGCCCTCGCGCCGAGGATCAGGGTCCCGTCGCCGGTGGTCAGCTTCACGTCCGGATGCAAGAACGGCGTCAGCCGCGCCGCGTCATGGGCGGCGATCAGCCGGTTGGTCAGCTTGCGGCGAGCGCGGACGGCGTCCTGGGCGGCGGTCATGGGGTCGGCCTTCAGGTCGCGCGGGCCGCGGCGGCCGTCTCCGCCTGCTCCAGCGCCGCCTCCATGGCCGTGAACAGCTGGCCGGCGTCGATCGGCTTGGCGACATGGAAGTCCATGCCGGCCGCGAGCAGCTCGGCGACCTGGTGGGTCATGGCGTTGGCGGTCAGGGCGATGACCGGCGTCCGCGGCCGCCCCTCGGCCGCCTCGCGGGCGCGGATCTCGCGCACCGCCGAGACGCCGTCCAGCACCGGCATGTGCACATCCATCAGGACGAGGTCCCAGCCCCCCTCGGCCCAGGCGCGAACGGCCTGCTCGCCGTCAGGCACCAGCACGGGCGCGATGCCGGCCTGGGCCAGCAGGGTCTCGAGCACGATCTGGTTGACCCGGTTGTCCTCGGCGGCCAGCACCCGCAGTCCGGTGCGCTCCACCGCCTCGACCGCCACCGGCCTGGCGTCGATCGGGGTCGCGTCGCCGAGCCGGTCCAGGGGCAGCGACAGGGTAAACGTCGACCCGACGCCGACCGTGCTGGAGGCGATGATGCCGCCGCCCATCAGCTGGGCCAGCTCGCGGGAGATGGCCAGGCCCAGGCCTGTGCCGCCGTGGCGCCGCGTGGTCGAGGCGTCGAGCTGGGCGAACTTGCCGAACAGCTGGCCGATGCGCTCCGGCGGGATGCCGGGGCCGGTGTCCGTCACCGCCAGGCGCAGGACCCCGTCCTCCCGGGTCACGGCGACCGTCAGCCCGCCTCGCTCGGTGAACTTCACAGCGTTGGAAAGAAGATTGGCCAACACCTGGCGCAGTCGCGCCGGGTCGCCCTGGTAACGGCCTGCCGCCGCGTCCGACAGATCGAGCGCGAAGCTGAGCCCCTTCTCCGCCGCGAGGACGGTGAACGGGGCGACGGCGCCGCGGAGCGCCGTCTCCAGGTCGAAGGGGATCGTCTCGAGCTCAAGCTTGCCGGCCTCGATCTTGGACAGGTCGAGCACGTCGTTGAGGATCTCGGTCAGGGCCTGACCCGACCCGCGGATGATGTTCAGCCGTTCGCGCTGCGTCGGGTCGAGCTCGCCGGCGTCCATTGCCTGGACCATGCCGAGCACGCCGTTCAGCGGGGTCCGGATCTCGTGGCTCATCGTCGCTAGGAACAGGCTCTTGGCGGCGTTGGCCCCCTGGGCCTCGGCCACGGCCTCCAGGAAGCGCCGGTCGTCGCGCACGCGGTGCATCGCGAACTGCAGGATGCAGGCGAAGAAACCGAGGATGGCGATGGCGCCGAAGAGGACGTTCGGCCACGGCTCGCTGTTGGCTCGGGAGACGCAGATCACGATCGAGGCGATCAGCAGAGCCGACTGCGATCCCAGGCCGATGCGGCGCGAGATCACGAACTCGCTGGTGCTGCTGAGGGTGATGGCCCCGATCATGGCCGCGCCGGCCAACAGCGCCGTGGGATAGTCGGAGATGGCGGCCAGACCGAACGGCATCACGCAGTAGATGGCGGTGTAGACGAAGGTGATCGCCGACAGCGTCCATTCGAGGCGCCGGCCGGGGTTTGGACGCCGGGCCATCCACTCGAAGACGCCGCGGTTGATGGCCATGCCGGCGAGGACAGCCAGCAGCCAGCCCGCCGCGAACGGCAGGCCCAGCCAGACCCAGCCGCCGGCCGCCGCGATGAAGGTCAGAAGAAGCGTCGGCAGCAGGCCTCGCCGCCGCAAGGCGATGACCTCCGTCCACGAACGCTTGAGACGCGACTCTGTCACTGGCTGGCACCCACTCCCACGGCGACCGTGGGCTGTGTGGCCTAACCTGTGATTAATCGCGGGCGACGTCTAGCGGCGCTTGTTCTCGCGCTTGGCGCGAGCCGCGGCCTTGGCCTCGGCCTTGCGCTCCTTGCGCTCTTCGCGCTTGAGGGCGAGCTGGGCTTCCTCGTCGTTGAGCAGGGCGAGGCGCTTTTCCTCGGCGGCCTTCTCGTCGGCGATGCGCTTGGCTTCGGCGAGGGCTTCGGCTTCGAGCCGGGCCTTCTCCTTGGCCTCTTCGCGGGCCTGGCGAGCAGCTTCGCGCTCCGCGGCCAGTCGCTGTTCGCGCGGGACGAAGTTGGGATCGACGACCGTGGGTTTGGGCTTCAGCTTGGCCAGAATGGCCTTCTTGGCTTCGGCCGCCGATTTCTGGCGTTCGGCGAAGCCCGTGCGTAGAGGATCTTTCATCGAGTCTTTCGAGAGTTCTGGGAGCCGCGTCACAAAGCGAAAAAAGCCGCCGGAAGCAACCCGTGATCGGCTTTGGACACCAAACGTGATCGAAACCGAGGCTATGTCGCCACGGCTCAAGACCGCAGAGGGAGCTCCATGAAGACGTCGGCGCGGACATAAGGGGTGTCCCGCGGCGGCAGATCGACGAAGCCGTGGGCGCGGTAGAGGGCGCGCGCCGGACCGAGGCTGGCGTTGGTCTCGAGATAGAGCCTGGTTGCGCCGACGCCCCTGGCGCGGTCGATACAGGCCAGCATCAGCTGCCTGCCAAGGCCGGCGCCCCGCGCCGCTTCGCTCACCGTCATCTTCACGACCTCGAAGCCGCCGTCGTCCATCGCCTTCAGGCCGACACAGCCGATCGGCTCGCCGCTGACGTCCTCGGCCATGAAAATATGGCCGCCCTTGCCTAGGATCTGGCCCATTGGATCGCCGAGCACGATCTCGTCGGCCGGCTCAAGCGCGAAATGCTTGCCGATCCAGGCTTCGTTCAGAGCCTTCCAGGCCGATGCGTGACGGGGTTCGAAATCGACGATGCGCATGGCATGAGT
>JAZJXN010000002.1:0-9987 GCA_040390885.1 Pseudomonadota bacterium
TCGTGCTGGAGCACCATGCCGGGTTTGATGGTGTTGCCGTTGATCTTGGACATGGATTGGGTTCGCCGGAACGGGGCTGAAAACAGGGCGCGGAAACTAGCGATGAGGGGGTGCAATAGCAAGGTGGGGTCGATTCTCACCCCTCCCCCTCGATCGAGGAGGAAGGGAGAAGAGCGCTTACCCCCTCGCTGCCACGCCCTTTGCGATCTCCGCCTCGAAGGCCTTCACCGCCGCCCCTGGACCGTCCGGATGGGACCAGACGCCGGCGCTGACGGCGATGAAATCGGCGCCCGCCTGGGCGATGGCGGCCGCCGTTTCCACCGTGATGCCGCCGATGGCGACACAGGGGACCTCCATGGTCTCCTGCCAGATGGTCAGGATCTCGGGCTCGGCCCGGGTCGAGGCGTCCTTGGTGGTGGTCGGGAAGAAGGCGCCGAAAGCCACGTAGTCGGCCCCGGCCTCGGCGGCTTCCATGGCGAGGTGGCGGCTGTCGTGGCAGGTGACGCCGATCATCGCCGCCTTGCCCATGATCCGGCGCGCCTCGGCGTAGCTGGCGTCGGACTGGCCGACGTGGACGCCGTCGCAGCCGAACTTGGCGGCCAGGTCCGGCCGGTCGTTGAGGATCACCGCCACGCCGCGCGCCTGGGCGATCGGCGACAGCACATCGACAGCGGCGGCGATCACGCTCTCGGGCGTGTCCTTGAGCCGGATCTGAAGCGCGGCGACCTCGCCGGCGTCGAGCGCCTCGGCGAGCGAACGGCCGAAGGCGGCCAGGTCGTCCAGGCGCGGCGGCGTGATCAGGTAGAGGCGGCAGTCGGCGGTCATTCCGCTCGTCTACACCAGCAGCGCCTTCAGCGCATAGGCGACGACGGCGGTGGCCACGGTCGAGACCACGGCGATGCCGACGAACCACGCGATCCGGCGCCAGAGCGGCGGCAGCGGCTCGCCATCCCGCGGCGGGGGCTCAATGATAGCCGGCATCGGCCGAGACCTTCCCGCGGAACACCCAGTAGACCCAGATCGTGTAGCCCAGGATCGCCGGCAGCAGAATGACGATGCCGACCAGCATCAGGCTGAGCGCGTTGTCGGCGTTGGCGGCGGCGCGGAAGTCGATGTCGTAGGGCACGATGCTGGGGAAGAAGCTGACCGCCAGCCCGATGTAGCCGGACAGGAACACCAGGGCCGCGCCCAGGAACGGCCAGCCGTGCGACCGCTTCCACAAGCCGACGGCCACCACCGCCAGCCCGATCGCGCCAAGCAGCGGGATCGGGAGGTGCGGCAGGAACGCGGACGTGTCGAAGGTACCGTCGCCGAAACCCCAGCGGTTGGCGATGCGCGGATGCACGAACAGGGTGGCGAGACTGACCGCGAACAGCAACACGGCGGTGGCGATCGCAGCGATGGACGCCCAGCGGCGGGCGTCGCCATGCAGCTGGTCCTGCGTCTTCCACATCAGCCAGCAGCCGCCGAGCAGCGCATAGCCCGCGACGAGGCCTGCCGCGACCAGCAGGGTGTAGGGCGTCAGCCAGTCGAACGGCTGGCCGGTGAACGACGTCCCGTCGGTGGCCACGCCCTGGATGAAGCCGCCGAGCACGAAGCCCTGGGCGATCGTCGCCATCAGCGAGCCGAACGCGAAGGCGAAGGTCCAGAAGGCCTTGCCGCGCTTGCGGCCGTGCAGCCGGAATTCGAAGGCCACGCCGCGCAGGATCAGGGCCAGCAGCATCAGGATGATCGGCAGGTAGAAGGCCGGGGCGATGATCGCGTAGGCCAGCGGGAAGGCCGCGAACAGGCCGCCGCCGCCCAGCACCAGCCAGGTCTCGTTGCCGTCCCAGACCGGGGCGATGCTGTCCATCATCGTGTCCCGCTCGGCCGGGGTGCGGGCGAACGGGAACAGGATGCCGACGCCGAGGTCGAAGCCGTCGAGCAGCACGTACATCAGCACCGCGACGGCGATCAGCCCGGCCCAGATCAGCGGCAGGTCGAGGGTCATGATCCGGCTCCCGGTTCCTGAGGCGCGGCCGCCAGCGGAGTCCCGGGGGCGCGGCCCTCGGCCTCCGGCGGCTGCTCGTCGATGACCGGCGCCGGCCCCCTGGCGATCAGGCGCAGGATGTAGATCGCACCCGCGCTGAAGACGATGGCGTAGATGACCATGAAGGCCAGCAGCGAGGCGGAGACCTGGCCCGGTCCGACCGGCGATACCGAGTCCGCCGTCCGCAGCACGCCGTAGATGGTCCAAGGCTGGCGGCCGACCTCGGCCACGACCCAGCCGGCGATGACGGCGACGAAGCCGCTCGGCCCCATGGCCACCGCGGCGCGGAGGAACCACGGACTGTCGTCGATCCTCTTGCGGACGATGAGGAAGACGCCCCAGGCGCCGAGCCCGATCATGGCCATACCCAGGCCGACCATGATCCGGAAGGCCCAGTAGACCAGCCCGACCACCGGCCAGTCCTCGCGCGGGAAGCTGTCGAGTCCCCTCAGCACGGTGTCCTTCGACACGCCCTGGATCAGGTTGCCGACGCCGGGGATCTCGAGCTCGTAGTGAGTCTTGGCGGCGTCGCGGTCAGGCAGGCCGACCAGGCTCTGCGGCTGGTCGGGGCGGGTCTGCCAGTAGGCCTCGATGGCCGCCAGCTTCAGCGGCTGGTAGTGGCGGCCCATCTCGCCGGACAGGTGGCCGGCGACCAGCTGAAGCGGCGCGACGATGGCGAACATCCCGACCGCCATGCGCAGGGCCATGCGCGACTCGGGCTGGGTCTTGTCCTTGAGCAGCTTCCAGGCGCTCGCCGCCCCGACCACCAGCGAGGTGGTCAGGAAGGCCGCCAGCACCATGTGCGCGAGGCGCGAGGGGAAGGTCGGGTTGAAGATCACCGTCAGCCAGTCGGTGGCGCGCAGCGTGCCGTCCGGCAGGGTCTCGAAGCCGACCGGATGCTGCATCCAGCTGTTGGCCGACAGGATCCAGAAGGCCGAGATCAGGGTGCCGACCGCGACCATGACGGTGGCGGTGAAGTGCAGCCGGGGACCGACCTTCTTCCAGCCGAACAGCATCACGCCGAGGAAGCTGGCCTCGAGGAAGAAGGCGGTCAGCACCTCGAAGGCCAGCAGCGGCCCGATCACCGGCGAGGCCATGCGCGAGAAGGCGCTCCAGTTGGTGCCGAGCTCGTAGCTCATCACCACCCCGGAGACGACGCCCATGCCGAAGCTGAGGGCGAAGATCTTGACCCAGAACAGGTAGAGGTTGCGGAACACCTCGCGCCTGGTGCTCAGCCACAGCGCCTCCAGCACCGCCAGGAAACTGGCCAGGCCGATGGTGAAGCTGGGGAAGATGATGTGGAACGCGATGGTGAAGGCGAATTGCAGCCTAGCCAGCAGGATTGCGTCGAAATCCATCGCCATCAGCCCCTGTGAGCGGTCTCCCGCCTACCCGACGCCTCAAACGCGCGCGGTTCAATGACTGATCCAGCGACATCCGGTCGCAGCCCGATCCGGGCCGGTTCGGCGGAGTCAGATGCAATTGAGTTGCAACCACCGCAGCGGCGCGCTAAATGCGTCTCGTTATCAAGTCGGAACGCATCCGTGTACGTTTGTAACTGCAACGGCATTCGGGAACGTCAGGTCCGCGCCGCCATCGAGGCGGGCGCGGCGAAACCCGCCGACGTATTCCGCGCCCACGGCTGCAAGGTGCAATGCGCCCGCTGCGTCTGCGAGATGCGCCAGATGATCGACCAGTCCCAGGATCTGATGCGCCTCGCCGCCGAATAGCCGACCTTCCGGGTCGCGCGGCGCTTCCGAGAAGCATTCGCGAAGATATCTTTGTAAGCGCGAAACACTTGCAGACATTGGGGTTGCGGGCGCTCGGGCGAGCGTTCAGGGTCTCCCGACACGAGACCTGAAAGGAGCACGCCATGAAGGGCGACGCCGCCATCATCCGGCTTCTGAATGCCGTTTTGACCAATGAACTGACCGCCGTGAACCAGTACTTCCTGCACGCGCGGATGTACCAGGACTGGGGCTTCGCCCGGCTGGGCAAGATCACCTACGACGAGTCGATCGGCGAGATGAAACACGCCGACAAGCTGATCAAGCGCATCCTCTTCCTTGAGGGTCTGCCGAATCTGCAAGACCTCAACAAGCTCAAGATCGGCGAGACGGTGCCCGAGTGCCTGGCCGCCGACCTGGCCGTGGAAGTGGGCGGCCGCGCCGACCTGATCGCGGGCGTTACCGCCTCGGAAATCGCCCACGACTACGTCAGCCGCCAGATCTTCAAGGAGATCCTGTCCGACACCGAGGAACACATCGACTTCCTCGAGACCCAGCTGTCGCTGGTGAAGTCGCTCGGCGAGCAGAACTACCTCCAGAGCGCGCTCGGCGAGCTCGAAGGCGGCGAGGGTCACTAGACCCGTCTCGAGGAGGCCAGGGCGCTGATCGCTCCGGGCCTCCTCGCGCCCTTCCTGCTGGCGGTCCTCGTCATCGAGCTGACCCCCGGCCCCAACATGGGCTACCTGGCCATTGTCTCCAGCCGCTGGGGCTGGGCCTCGGGGATGGCGACGATCATCGGCGTCACCGCCGGTCTCGCCGTCTATCTCCTGGCCTCGGTCTTCGGGCTGGCCGAGATCGTGCTCCGCGTCCGCTGGCTGTTCGAGCTGCTGCGCTGGGCCGGCGTCGCCTACCTGATCTGGCTCGCCTGGGACACCTGGCGAGGCGAAGCCGGCCTCGCCGCCACCGATGAACGTCGCCCTGGCGCCGGGGCGCTGATGGCGCGAGGCTTCCTGGCCAACGTGCTCAATCCCAAGGTCGCCGTCTTCTACATCGCTCTGTTGCCGGGGTTCACCGATCCCGCGCGCGACTTCGCGCGGCAGGCGCTGACGCTCGGACTCCTGCACATCGGCGTCAGCGTCGTGATCCATGCCGGCATCGTCACCGCCGGGGCCCATGCCGCCGGGGTGCTCGGCCGCGCCGACAGCAAGGTCGTCAGGGCGGGGTTCGCGCTGGCCCTGCTGGCGATTGCGCTATGGCTGGCCTGGGACACCCGCGCCTGACAGCGCGCGAGCCCGGAACCTCCCCCTGCCCAAACCGGTTTTCCGCTGGAGACCGAGGAGACGCCCATGCAGATCGCCGAGACCGCCCGCGAGACCATCGACGGCATCGCCAACAGCGAGGGCCGTTCGTGGCGGCATCTTCTGATCGGCCTTGGGATCACCGGCGGGGCCGTTCTGGCCTCGGCGCTGATCGCCCGGGCCAACGCGCCGATCCCGGCCAATCCGGGCATGGAGCGCGCCTATGACAAGCTCGACAAGCCGCCGATCACCCCGCCGAAGTCGGCCTTCGCGGTGATCTGGCCGCCGCTGTTCATGGCCCTGACCATCTCGGGGCTGCGCATCTGGAACGCCCCGGCCAGTCCGGCCCGCACCCAGGCCCTGACGCTCTGGGGCGTGGTCCAGGCGCTCAACACCGTGTGGATGGCGATCGGTCCCAAGCACCTGGGCGGCCAGATGGCCACCGCCGTGGCGTCGCTCGGCACCTCGGCGGCCTATGCCTGGCGCGCCAGGCAGGTCGACGCTTCGGCCGCCAACATGGTCGCCCCCTATGTCGGCTGGGTCGGCTTCGCCAATGTCCTGACCGGCGAACTCTGGCGTCGCAACGCCGCGAAGCCGACGCTCCACTAGCCCCCAAACAGGGTTGCATACCCGCGTTCGTCTGGGCGAAGGTTTCCCCACATCGGTCGTGGGGATCAAATGCGGAAATTCGGAGCTGCGGCGGCGCTGGCCGTCGTCGGACTGCTGGCGGGCAGCTGCGCCAGCCTGAACGAAGACCAGTGCCTGGCTGGCGACTGGGAAGGCATCGGCTATGTCGACGGGGCCAACGGCTACACCACCGCCCGCTTCGGCGATCACGTGAAGGCCTGCGCCCAGTACCGGATCACGCCGGACCAGGATCTCTACCTCACAGGGCGCGCGCGCGGCCTGCCGGCATACTGCACGCTCGAGCGCGGCTTCCGGGTCGGGCGTGAGGGCGGGACCTACCAGGGAGTCTGCCCGGCGCCGCTGGAGCGGCCGTTCCTGTCGGGCTACGCCGACGGTCAGATCGTCTGGGACGCGCAGCAACGGCTGACCCGAGCCGTCAACGAGATCGCCAATGCCGAGACCCGATCCCGTGACGCCGAGACCCGCATCCGTGAAGAAGAAGACCGTCTCGCGGTGAGCGGCCTGGCCGACGACGAGCGGGCCCGCATCCGAGAGCGCCTCAAGCGCCTGCGCGATGACCGTCGCGACGCCGAGCGCGACATCAGCGACGCCAGTTACGCCCGGGACGAAGCGGAGCGTGAGCTCAACGACCTGCGCTACCGCTTCCGGCCGACCTACGGCGGCTGGTGACACCATAGAAAAAGGCCGGGCGCCTTGGGAGCCCGGCCTCTTCATTGCTCGGAGCGGAGACCCTACTCCGCGGCGACCTTGCTGATGCCGATCTTCGGGGCCAGCTCGCCGGCGGCATAGCGCTTGGCCATGGCGGCGGTGCTGACCGGCTTGATCTTGCCCGCCCAGCCGGCCGAGCCGAACTGTTCGAAGCGCGCCTGGCAGACCTTGCGCATCGCTTCCTTGGCCGGCTTCAGATAGGCGCGCGGATCGAACTCGCCCTTCTTCTCGGTCAGCAGTTTGCGGATGGCGCCGGTCATGGCCATGCGGTTGTCGGTGTCGACGTTGATCTTGCGCACGCCGTGCTTGATGCCGCGCTGGATCTCCTCGACCGGCACGCCCCAGGTCTGGGGCATCTCGCCGCCGAACTCGTTGATGATGTCCTGCAGGTCCTGCGGCACCGAGCTGGAGCCGTGCATGACCAGGTGGGTGTTGGGCAGGCGCTGGTGGATCGCCTCGATGACGTTCATCGCCAGGATGTCGCCGTCCGGCTTGCGCGTGAACTTGTAGGCGCCGTGGCTGGTGCCCATGGCGATGGCCAGGGCGTCGACGTGGGTGGCGCGCACGAAGTCGACCGCCTGGTCGGGATCGGTCAGCAGGGACGAGTGGTCGAGCTTGCCTTCGAAGCCGTGACCGTCCTCGGCCTCGCCCATGCCGGTCTCGAGGCTGCCGAGCACGCCCAGCTCGCCCTCGACCGAGACGCCGCAGCTGTGGGCCATCTCGACCACGCGACGGGTGACGTCGACGTTGTAGTCATAGGAGGCCGGGGTCTTGGCGTCCTCTTCCAGCGAGCCGTCCATCATCACCGAGGTGAAGCCGTACTGGATCGCCGTGGCGCAGGTCGCCGGGCCGTTGCCGTGGTCCTGGTGCATGCAGACCGGGATGTTCGGATAGATCTCGACCAGGGCGTCGATCAGCCGGGCCAGCATGATGTCGTTGGCGTAGCTGCGGGCGCCGCGGGAGGCCTGGATGATGACCGGCGCGTCGACGGCCTCGGCCGCCTCCATGATGGCGAGGCCCTGCTCCATGTTGTTGATGTTGAAGGCGGGCACGGCGTAGTCGTGCTCGGCCGCGTGATCGAGAAGCTGCCGGAGAGTAATGCGGGCCACGTTAGATCAGTCCTTCTTGCGCGTCTTTGTTCTTGGTTTTCTTATACTTCGAGAGCGGCGACGCCGGGAAGGGTCTTGCCTTCCATCCATTCCAGGAAAGCGCCCCCCGCCGTCGAAACGAAGGTGAACTCGCCTGCCACCCCCGCGTGATTCAGCGCCGACACTGTATCACCGCCGCCGGCGACCGCCACGATCTTGCCCGCCAGCGCCAGTTCGCCGGCCTTCTTCGCGGCAGCGACCGTCGCCGTGTCGAACGGCGGCACCTCGAACACGCCCAGCGGACCGTTCCAGATCAAGGTCTTGCTGGCGTCCATGGCGGCGAGCAGCCGCTCGACCGTCTTCGGGCCGGCGTCGAGGATCAGGTCGCCGGCCTGGATGTCGTCGAGACGGGTGGTGCGGGTCGCCGTCCCCGGCTTCACCTCGCGGGCCAGGACCACGTCGACCGGCAGCAGCAGCTCGCAGCCCGAGGCCTTGGCCTTGGCCATGATCTCGCGGGCTGTGTCGCCGAGGTCGTGCTCGCAGAGCGAGCCGCCGACGTCGACGCCCTGCGCCGCCAGTAAGGTGTTTGCCATGCCGCCGCCGATGGCCAGGCGGTCGAGCTTGGCGACGAGATTGTTGAGCAGGTCGAGCTTGGTCGAGACCTTCGCCCCGCCGACGATGCCCAGCACCGGCTTCACCGGCTTGCCCAGCGCCGCGTCGAGCATCTCCAGCTCGCGCTGCATGGCCAGGCCCGGATAGGCCGGCAGCAGGCGAGCGAGCCCCTCGGTCGAGGCGTGGGCGCGGTGGGCGGCGCTGAAGGCGTCGTTGACATAGAGGTCGCCGAGCTTGGCCAGCTCGGCGGCGAAGGCGGGGTCGTTCTTTTCCTCGCCGGCGTGGAAGCGGATGTTCTCCAGCAGCGCCACGCCGCCGTTCTCGAGGCCGTCGATGACCGAGGCGGCGTCCGCGCCGATGCAGTCGTCAGCGAAGGCCACCGGCTGCTCCAGAAGCGCCGACAGCGACTCGACCACCGGCTTCAGGCTCATCGCCGGGACCCGCTTGCCCTTGGGCCGGTCGAAGTGGGCCAGCAGGACGACCTTGGCGCCCTTGGTGCTCAGGTAGTGGATGGTCGGCAGGGCCGAGCGCAGCCGGGTGTCGTCGGTGATCGCTCCGCCATCCATCGGCACGTTGAAGTCGACGCGGACCAAGGCGCGCTTGCCGGCGAGATCAGCGGTTTCGAGGGAGCGGAAGGTCATGGCGTTCATCCTTGCCACGGCCCCGGATCAGGCAGCGGCTCAAAGAAAAAGGCCCCCGCTTTCGCGGGGACCTTGGGTCGTCAATTCGAGACTTAGAGGAACTTCGCCATCACGAGCGCGGTGTCGCTCATGCGGGTCGCGAAGCCCCACTCGTTGTCGTACCAGGTGAGCACGCGGGCCAGCTTGCCGTCGACGACCTGGGTCTGCGGCAGGGCGGCGGTGGACGACGCGGCGACGTGGTTCAGGTCGATCGAGACCAGCGGATCCTTGGTCACGTCGAGGACACCCTTCATCGGGCCGTCGGCGGCGGCCTGCAGCGCGGCGTTGATCTCCTCGACGGTCACTTCACGGCCGGCCACGACCTTCAGGTCGACGACCGAGACGTTCGGGGTCGGGACGCGGATCGAGGAGCCGTCCAGCTTGCCCTTCAGTTCCGGCAGCACCAGACCCAGCGCCTTGGCGGCGCCAGTCGAGGTCGGGATCATGCTCAGGCCGGCGGCGCGGCCGCGGTAGAGGTCCTTGTGCATGGTGTCGAGGGTCGGCTGGTCGCCGGTGTAGGCGTGGATCGTGGTCATGTAGCCACGCTCGATGCCGAACAGGTCGTGCAGGACCTTGGCCACCGGGGCCAGGGCGTTGGTGGTGCAGCTGCCGTTGGAGACGACGATGTCGTCGGCGGTCAGGGTCTCGTGGTTGACCTTGTAGACGATGGTCTTGTCGGCGTTGTCGCAGGGGGCCGAGACCAGCACGCGCTTGGCGCCGGCGGTCAGGTGGGCGCTGGCCTTTTCCTTCGAGGTAAAGATGCCGGTGCACTCGAACGCGATGTCGACGTTCAGGGCCTTGTGCGGCAGGTTCGCCGGGTCGCGCTCGGCGGTGACCTTGATCTTGCCCGAGCCGATGTCGATCCAGTCTTCGCCGGTCGTCACCGTGCCGGGGAAGCGGCCGTGCACGCTGTCGTAGCGCAGCAGGTGAGCATTGGTCTCGACCGGGCCCAGGTCGTTGATGGCCACGACTTCGATATCACCACGCCCATGCTCGGCGATCGAGCGGAGAACCAGACGGCCGATACGGCCAAATCCGTTGATGGCGACGCGAACAGTCATGGTTTGGGGGCTCCGGGCGCAATTTTTGTGGTTGGCGGGGGTTTTGAGGACGGGGGCCGGGAAGTCAACCCCGCCGCCACGGAAGGACGGTCACATCGGGTGAGGGTTTGTGACGAGCCTGACGCGCTGATCCTCC
>JAZJXN010000003.1:0-1336 GCA_040390885.1 Pseudomonadota bacterium
GGCCGCGAGACCCTGCGCCACGGCCCGATGAAGCCGGTCGGCCTGACCAACGCCCACAACCCGACGGTCAAGGCCCACGCCATCGTCCAGCTGCGCCAGGACAACGCGCTGGGGACCCTGTGGAACATGGTCGGCTTCCAGACCAAGCTGAAGCACGGCGCCCAGACCGACATCTTCCGCATGATCCCGGGGCTGGAGAACGCCCAGTTCGCGCGGCTCGGCGGCCTGCATCGCAACACCTTCCTCAACAGCCCGCGCCTGCTGGACGAGCGGCTACGGCTCAAGGCCGACACGCGCCTACGCTTTGCCGGCCAGGTCACGGGCGTCGAGGGCTATGTCGAAAGCGCGGCGCTGGGCCTGCTGACCGGGCGGCTCGCCGCCGCCGAGCGGCTGGGCCAGGCGCTTCCGATCCCGCCCGCGACCACGGCGCTCGGGGCGCTGGTCAGCCACATCACCGGCGGCCATCTGGACGGCGGCAAGTACAGCTTCCAGCCGATGAACATCAACTACGGCCTGCTGCCGCCGATGGAGGCCCCGAAGAAGACCGCCGATGGCCAGAAGATGAAGAACGCCGACCGCGGCCGGGCCAAGAAGCGGCTGATGAGTGAGCGGGCGGTGGCTGATCTCGATCGCTGGCTGGCCGAAGAGGGGCTTCAGGCCGCGGAGTAGATATTTCCCGCCACTGGCGATCTGTGCACGGCGCGACTAATGTCCCCGCCAAACAAGCACAGACTGTCGGGAAATCGCCCTCATGAAGACCATTGCTCGCCTGCTGCTCGCGGGCGTCGCCTGCGTTACAGTGGCCACCGCCGCCGAGGCCCGTCCGTTCACCGCCAAGGACATGGCGACGCTCGACAGGGTCAGCGACCCGCGCGTCTCGCCGGACGGCCGCTGGGTCGTCTACGCCCTGCGCACCGTCGACTACGACGCCAACAAGGCTGCCGGCTCGCTGTGGCTTGCCGACCTGACCGCGCGGGGCGTCGCGCCGAAGCGACTGGCCGTCTCCGACGGGGGCGCCAACACCGCCCGCTGGGCGCCGAACGGCAAGTCGATCTACGTTCTGTCCAGCCGCAGCGGCTCCTCGCAGGTCTGGCGCGCGCCGATCGACGGCGGCGCGCCGGTGCAGGTGACCGCCGCCCCGTTCGACATCGGCGCCTTCAAGCTCTCCCCGGCCGGCGACAGGATCATCATCAGCCAGAGCGTCTACCCCGACTGCGCCGACGCCAAATGCACCGCTGACCGCGACGCCGCCAACGCAGCCCGCAAGACCACCGGCGTCGTCCATGACCGGCTGTTCGTGCGCCACTGGGACGAATGGGCGGATGGAAAGCGCAAC
>JAZJXN010000003.1:1346-10658 GCA_040390885.1 Pseudomonadota bacterium
ACCACCTCTACGTCGTGACCCTCGACGCCAAGGGCGTCGCCGGCGAGCCGGTGGCGGTCATGGCCGGCTTCGACGGCGACGCGCCGTCCAAGCCGTTCGGGGACGAGAGCGAGTTCACCTTCACGCCCGACGGCCAGCGGGTGATCTTCTCGGCCCGCCTGGCCGGCAAGACCGAACCCTGGAGCACCAACTTCGATCTGTACCTGGCGCCGGCCGATGGCTCGGCCGCGCCGCGCAACATGACGCAGGCCAACAAGGCCTGGGACACCGGTCCGGTGATGTCGCCCGACGGCAAGTTCGGCGCCTATCGCGCGATGAAGCGCCCCGGCTTCGAGGCCGACCGCTGGCAGATCATGATCCGCGACGAGGCCACCCAGACGGAGCGACCGATCGCCGTGAACTGGGACCGCTCCGCCGACGCGATCGCCTGGGCGCCGGACGGCAAGACCCTCTACGCCCTGGCCCAGGACGTCGGTCAGACCCGCCTCTTCGCCATCGACATCGCCAGCGACAAGGTCACGCCGCTGACGGGTCCCGGCCATGTCTCGTCCTTCGACGTCGGACCCAAGGGCATTGTCTATGCCCAGGACACCCTCGGGGGCCCGGCCCAGCTCTACAGCATCGGCTTCAGGCCGGGTTCGAAGCCGGTCAAGCTGACCAGCGTCAACGCCGACAAGATGGCCGGCGTCGAGCTCGGGGATTTCGAGCAGTTCAGCTTCCCGGGCTGGAACGGCGAGACCGTTCACGGCTACCTGGTCAAGCCGGTCGATTTCGATCCGTCGAAGACCTACCCCGTCGCCTTCCTGATCCATGGCGGACCGCAAGGCTCGTTCGGCAACCTGTTCCACTACCGCTGGAACGCCCAGGCCTACGCCGGCGCCGGCTACGCGGTGGTGATGATCGATTTCCACGGCTCGACTGGCTACGGCCAGGCCTTCACCGACTCGATCAGCCAGCACTGGGGCGACCGGCCTCTGGAAGACCTGCAGAAGGGCTGGGCGCACGCGCTCAAGACCTACAGCTTCCTCGACGGCGAGCGCGCCTGCGCGCTAGGCGGCTCCTATGGCGGCTACATGGTCAACTGGATCGCCGGGAACTGGAACGAGCCCTGGAAGTGCCTGGTGAACCACGACGGCGTCTTCGACAACCGTTCCATGGCCTACAGCACCGAGGAGCTGTGGTTCAGCGAGTGGGAGAACGGCGGCGTTCCGTGGAAGGCGACCGGGACCATCGAGAAGTTCAACCCGGTCAACCACGTCCAGGACTGGAAGAAGCCGATGCTGGTGATCCAGGGCGGACGCGACTTCCGGATCCCGACCGAACAGGCGCTGGGCACCTTCACCGCCCTGCAGCGCCAGGGCATAGACAGCAGGCTCCTCTACTTCCCGGAGGAGAACCACTGGGTGCTGAAGCCGCAGAACACGGTCCAGTGGCACGACGAGGTGCTAGGCTGGCTGAACAAGTACACGGCCGCCAAATAGGCGCGGACTAGGAAATCCGGCCTCTCAGGACGGCCAGCAGAACCCGGGTCCGCGTCTCTAGCGGGCCCGGGTTTTTGTTGCGCGCGTAGCGGCCGGCGAGGGTCGCGTGGGCGACCGCCGGGAAGGCGGCGACGGGCAGGCCCTGCAGCTCCGCCCGGCTCGCCTTCAAGGCCTGCAGCGCGGCCACCGGATCGACGCGGGCAAGGGCGACCGCCCTCGCCGCTTGCGTCACATGCTCGGCGCGGGCGTCGTTCGAGAGGCGGCGGGCGGCCAGGGCCATGACCAGCCCCTCGGTGGCGTCGACATGCCGGAGCAGCGCCTCGCCCGTCCTTGGCGGATCGAGGTCGCCCAGCCTCGCTTCGGCGAGAGCAGCCAGGGCCTGGGCCGGCAGCGCCGACCCGGCGATCGCCTGCAGCACCGCGTGTGGCCGCGCCGGCTTGCCGGCGGCGATCTCCTCCAGGCCTTCGATCCACCAGGTCATGCGGATCTCGCCCATCAGCGGGTCGGTGACCTTGGCCGGGATCGCGGTCAGTTCGCGGTCGAGCGCGTAGAGCGCGAGCAGGTCCGCGCGCGCGGCTTCGTCCGCCACGAAGCGGCTGGAGAGCCAGCGGTCGGGCGACTGCGCGCGGACGGTGGTGTCGAGATCCTCGGCCATACCCAAACGAAAAGGCCCGCCGGGTTGCTCCGGCGGGCCTCTCCTAGACGATATTCCGTCGGCTGTCGGCGGCGGTTAGCCGAACAGCGTCTGGTTCATGGTCATGGCCGTCAGCATCGGGATGCTGAGCAGGGTGTTGATGCGCGAGAACTGCATGGCGGTCTTCGCGGCCTTGGCCTTCGCGTCGGCGTCGGCTTCCTTGATGCCCAGGGCGATCTTCTGGTTCGGCCAGATCACGCCCCAGACGTTGATGAACATGATCGTCGCCAGCCACATGCCGATGCCGATCATGATGTGCTGCGGCACCGCGAAGCCCTCGATGGCGCCCAGCGAGAAGGCTTCGAAGAGGTAGCCGCGGTTCCAGGCCAGGATCACGCCCAGCACCCAGGTGGCCAGCGCCGCCCAGCGGAACCAGAACAGCGCCTCGGGGGCGATGTACTTGGACACGGCCGGCTTAAGCTCGGCCGGAACCTGCGGCATGACGCGGATCTGGACGAAGTTGAAGTAGTAGAGCAGCCCGATCCAGAGGATGCCGCTGAAGGTGTGCGCCCAGCGGAGCACCGCCTGCCAGAAGGTCGCGTCGAGCGCGCCGTAGTGCTGGAAGTAAACAAAGATCATGACCAGCGCGAGGATCACGCTGACGATGATCGTATTCCTGAAATTCGAAAGCAGTGCGGTCATGATCCAACCCCTGGGAAACCCTACCCTTGGACTCCGCTATAGGCCGCTTCGTCCTGACCGGTAAAGGGATCGGGGCTTGATGAGAGCGGGTCGCAAGAGCTGAGGCGGACCGGCGCTCAGACCGCGATCAGCGCCGCCGCCATGCGCCGCCCCTCGGAGGCGAGGACGTTGTACATCCGCGCCGCCGCCTCGGTGGACATGAACTCGAGGCCGATGCCGGCGGCCTTCAGCGCGTCGCGGATCTCGCGCGGCGGCAGGGCCTGGGTCAGGCCCGTGCCGAGCAGCACGAACTCGACCGCGTCGCGGGCGGCCAGCACCTGGGCGAAATCGTCGAGGGCCAGGGCCGACAGCGACGTGGCCGCCCAGGAGTAGGCCACGTCGTCCAGCACCAGCAGCGAGCCGGGCCGCCAGTCGCCGGCGACCCGAAAGCCGCCGCCGCCCCAGGCGTCGATCGACGGGGGCTGGCGAAGGCCCGCCATCAGGGACGGGACGCGGCGCCGAACTTGATCGGCGCGGCCTCATCCTCGACCGCCCCGCCGCGCTTGACGCCCCACAGCAGGATCACCGGCGCGGCGACGTAGATCGACGAGTAGGTGCCGAGCGCGATGCCGACGATCATGATGATCGAGAAGCCGAACAGCGCCTCGCCGCCGAACACCGCCAGGCCGGTCAGGGCCAGGATGGCGGTAAGGCCGGTGATGATGGTCCGCGACAGGGTCTCGTTGATCGACAGGTCGATGACCTCGCGCAGCGGCATGCGCTTGTACTTGCGCAGGTTCTCGCGGAGGCGGTCGAAGACGACGACGGTGTCGTTCATCGAGTAGCCGATGATCGTCAGGATCGCCGCGATCGTCGTCAGGCTGAACTCCATGTTGAACAAGGCGATCATCCCGAAGGTCAGGATCACGTCGTGGAACAGGGCGATCACGGCGCCGAGGCCGAACTGCAGCTCGAAGCGGAACCAGATGTAGACCAGCATCAGGCCGATCGCGACCAGCAGGGCCAGGATGCCGTTGGTGAACAGCTCTCCCGAGACCTTGGCGCCGACGGTCGCGTCATTGGTGAAGCGCACGCCGGGGATCGCCTTCTCGAGGGTCTGGCGCACATCGCTCTTGACCGCGTTGGCGTCCTTGCCGGCCGGGGTCTCGAAACGAACCATGGCGCTTGAACCGTCGTCGTAGCCCTGCACGCCGACGTCGCCCAGGCCTTTGCCGGCCAGGGCTTCACGCACGACGCCGAGATCGAGCGGCTTGCCCGGCGTCACCGGCGCGGTGTTGGCCGCGCCCGGACCCGGGGCCACGGCGACGGGCGCCGGCTGGGTGGTGAACTCGAGGATCGTGCCGCCGCGGAAGTCGATGCCGCAGTTCAGGCCGCCGCAGGGCGGCGCGAACGGGAACAGCACCGCGGCCAGCGAGGCGAGCGTGATCACGATCGACAGCGCCGCCGCGTACTTGGCGAAGGCCACGAACCGGAAGTTGGTCTTGACCGGAAGAATCTTGATGAGGGGCCAGAAAGTCATGTCGGGATCCTCACGCGATCGGCAGCGTCTTGGGACGCGCCGTGCGGTACCAGAAGCCGAGCAGCAGCTGGGTCACCAGGACCGCCGTCAGAACCGACGTGAACACGCCGATCGAGAGGGTCCAGGCGAAGCCGCGCACCGGTCCGGCGCCGAAGAAGAACATGATCGCCGCGGCGATCAGAGTGGTCAGGTTGGCGTCGATGATGGTTTCCATGGCCTTGGAGAAGCCGGCCTCCATCGACGACAGCAGCGGTCGTCCGGTTCGGAACTCGTCCCGCATCCGTTCGTAGATCAGCACGTTGGCGTCGACCGCCACGGCCAGGGTCAGGATCAGGCCGGCGATACCGGGAAGCGTCAGGGTCGCCTGGGTGGCGCTCATCGCCGCGATGATGAGCAGACCGTTGACCATCAGCGCGATCACCGAGATGCCGCCGAACAGGAAGCCGTAGGCCAGCAGCATGAAGATCAGGATCGAGACAAAGCCGACGACCACAGAGATGGTGCCCGCCGCGACCGCGTCGGCGCCCAATTCGGCGCCGACGGTGCGTTGCTCCTCGACGTTCAGCGGGGCCGGCAGGGCGCCGGCGCGCAGCAGGATGGCGAGGTTGTTGGCGGTCTCGACGGTGTAGTTGCCGGTGATCTGGCCGCTGCCGCCGGTGATGGCGCTCTGGATCGTCGGGGCCGAGATCACCTTGCCGTCGAGCACGATGGCGAACGGCTTGCCGATGCTCTTGCTAGTGATGTCGCCGAAGCGGCGGGCGCCCTGGGCGTTGAAGCGGAAGCTGACGACCGGCGCGCCGGTGCGCGGATCGTTCTCCTGGCGGGCGTCGGTCAGCATCTCGCCGGTAACTTCAGCGCGGCGCCGGACGACGTAGCCCTGCTGGTAGTTGTCGGTGCTGGGCAGGATCTCCGAGCCCGGCGGCAGGCGACCGGCGGCCGCCTCCTGCAGCGACACCGAGGTGTCGACCATCTGGAAGGTCAGCTTGGCCGTCTGGCCGATCACGTCCTTCAGCTTCTCGGGATCGCTCTCGCCCGGGGCCTGGACCACGATGCGGTTGGTCCCCTGCTTGGTGATCGCCGGTTCCTTGGTGCCCAGTTCGTCGACGCGGCGGCGGATGATTTCCACCGACTGGTCCACGGCCGAGATGCTCTGTTCGTTGATGCCCTGCTCGGTGAAGGTCAGCCGGATGCGCTGATCGCCGGCGCGATCGATCTTCAGGTCGACGCCTGTGCCGTTCTTCAGCGGACGAGGCAGCGCCTTGGTCAGCAGGTTGTAGGCGTCGGAGACCCGGGCCTGATCGGTGATGCGCACGGTGACGCCGGCGCCCGACTGGGCCAGATCCGAAAACGCGATCTGATCGTCGCGCAGGATCTTGCGGACGTCCTCGACGAGATTGACCGTCTTCTCCTTCAGCAGCGCCGAGGTGTCGACCTCGAGCAGCAGGTAGGAGCCGCCCTGCAGGTCGAGACCCAGGTTCAGCGCCTTCTTCGGCATGAAGCCGGGAAGCGCGTCACGGGCCGACTGCGGCAGGACGTTGGGCAGGGCGAAGAGGAGGCCGAAGATGATCGACGCCAGAACGACGATCACCTTCCAGCGCGACAGAGTCATCATGGGCAGGAAGCCTTGCGCGTGCGCGTCAGTTCTTGGCGTCGTTGGCGGCCGCGGGCTCGCCCTTGGTGCGGACCTCGGCAATCATGCCCTTGACCACCTTGACGGTGACGCCCTGGGCGACCTCGAGGCCGACTTCCTTGTCCTCGACGCGGACGACCTTGCCGATCAGGCCGCTGGAGAGGACGACGTTGTCGCCGCGCTTGATGCCGGAGACCAGGGCCTGGTGGTCCTTCATGCGCTTCTGCTGCGGGCGGATCAGCATGAAGTAGAACAGGACGAGCAGAAGGACGGGCAGGCCGAACTGCGCCAGTTGATTGGTATCCATCGTGTCTCCGGGCTGGCTTTCGGATCGAAGCCGGCAAGGGGGTTTTAAGGTTGGCGGAAACTATGCGTTGACCCCGCGCTTTGCAATGAGCGCCTGCGCCGTTAAGCCCGCCGGTATGGACGAGAAGACACAGACTCTGATCACGCGGATCGCCGAGGCGCTCGAGCGCCTCGCCCCGCCCGCGACCGCCGAGCCCGACTTCGGCGCCGCCAGACTGTTCCGGCACGAGCCGGAGACCGGCCGCTTCGCCCCCGCGCCGGACTATCCGCTGGCGCTCGACCTGCTTGTCGGGATCGACAGCCAGAAGGCCCGCTTCGCCGAGAACCTGCGCCGCTTCGCGGCCGGGCTGCCCGCCAACCACGTGCTGCTGTGGGGCGTGCGCGGCACCGGCAAGAGCTCGATCTCCAAGGCCGCCTTCATGGCCGTGGCCGCCGGCGACCCGGGGCTGAAGCTGGTCGAGGTCGACCGCGACGAGATCGCCGCCCTGCCGCCGCTGTTCGACCTGCTGCGCGACCGGCCCGAGCGTTTCGTGGTGCTGTGCGACGACCTGTCGTTCGAGGACGGCGCCGCCGCCGCCAAGGCGCTGAAGTCGGCGCTCGAGGGCGGCGTCGCGGGCCCGCCGAACAACGTCCTGTTCGTGGCCACCTCGAATCGCCGCCACCTGATGCCGCGCGACCACGCCGAGAGCCGCGGCCTGATCGCCACCGCCGAGGACGCCGAGGAAGAGGTCAGCGTCTCCGACCGCTTCGGCCTGTGGATCGGCTTCCCGCCGATGGACCAGGCCGCCTATCTGACCGCCGTGAACGCCTATGCGGACCGCTTCGACCTTCGCGTCGACGGCCTGGACCGGCGCGCCCTGCAATGGGCGCAGCTGCGCGGGTCGCGCTCGGGCCGCGTCGCCTGGCAGTTCATCCGCGATCTTGCCGGCGAGCTGGGGAAGAGCCTGCCGGGATAGGTCCCCTCCCTCCCCTTCATGGCGAGGGAGACGTTGAAGCGATGTCTTCAGAGTCCGCACGGCCGGCTTTTCGCTGAAATCGCGGGGAGAGACGCTCGCAGGCGCGGCGGACTCACATGCGGACTTCCGGCAATCAGAACAGTCCCGCCGCTCGTGCGAACAGGCGCCGACAACCCCGCGCCCATGCCGAAACCCGTTGTCGGCAAAGGCCTGGCGAAAGCTGTCGCGTGATGTCCGGCGCTTCATCCGACCAGTATGGGGCCTTAGCGGACCGTGCGACGCGAACGCCGCCAGCCCCGCAGGCCCGGATGTCTCACAAAGGGACCGAATGTCTCGCCTTGTCTCCAGAAGATCTGTCTCCAGAGTCTCCACGACCTCGCGCCGAGAAATGACGATGCGAAATGTCGGCCCCTGCCCGCCCCGTTCGTCGTATCCCGGACAACACCCAACAAAGGGACCCTAGACCATGCGTTTCATGCTGCTGATGATCCCCGCCGGCTACGAGACCGCCGCCCCCGATCAAATGCCTGACGACGCCGAGCGCGTCGAAGCGATGATGGCGTTCAATGTCGCCCTGCAGGATGCCGGCGTGCTCCTGGCCTGCGACGGCCTGCATCCGCCGGCCTCCGGAACGCGCGTGTCGTTCAAGGCCGGCAAGCCGATCATCACCGACGGCCCGTTCGCGGAGACCAAGGAAGTGCTCGGCGGTTACTGGATCATCGAGGCCGCGTCGCAGGCCGAGGCCGTGGCCTGGGCCGCGCGCTGCCCGGGCGCCGACAACGAAGTCATCGAGGTGCGTCGCCTGCAGGAGATCTCCGACTACAACGAGGAGATCCAGGCCCTCACCGCCGAGATGGCGCCGATGCAGATGCAGGCGGGGAAGAACGAGCGGGGTTGAGCGGTGCGGTCACCACCCTGGACCCGGCCCCTGCGCTGAGCGAGGCTCCCTTCCGCGCCGCGGGGCCGCGGAGGTCGTCTTTTCGGCAGAATGCTTCCGTCGGCTTTCGACCCTAGTCGGAAACTCAGGATGACTGCTTTACGGACGCGGTCGAACTTATGATCCTTTTAGAGGCCCGGCGAGAGACCGCCGTCCACCCGTAGGTTGGAGCCGGTGATGTAGGCGGCTTTAGGGCTCGCAAGGAAGGCGACGGCGTCGGCGATCTCGTCAAGCCGGCCAACCCGACCGACGGGGACCTGGGCGAACAGGGGCAAGACCGTACGCTCGACGTCCTCCCATGCAGCATCCTCGCCCAAGCCTTGGTCAGCCGCGACTTCGCGAAAACGAGCGTCGAGGGTCGCGCTGTGTATCGTACCGGGAGAGACCGCGTTGACCGTCACCCCGTCAGCCGCGACCGCTTTCGCCATGGAAGCCGTCATGGCGTTCATCGCGGCCTTGCTCGCTGAGTAGTCCGGTGCGGAGGGCGGCGGGATTGTGGCCGCGAGGCTCGAGATATTGATCACGCGGCCCCACTTGGCGTCGCGCATGCTGGGCAGTAGCTGAGTGGTGATCCTAAGCGCGGCGAGCACATTGCGATCGAAAGTGGCCGCCCATGACGCAGGCTGAGCAGTCTTCCAGTCCTCCCTGGCGCCGCCTGAACCGCCAGCGTTGTTGACGAGGATATCGATAGGACCGACGAGGTTTCTGGCCTCTCGAACCAGCCGCTCGACAGCCTCATCCTGTGTGAGATCGCCAATGACGGCATGGGCGCGTCCACCGTTTGCGACGATGTCATTGGCGACCCGTTTGGTTTGAGCCTCATCGCGACCGTGAACGACGACGACCGCGCCCTCACGCGCCAGGGTCCGGGCGATGGCCTCGCCGATCCCCTTGCTGCTGCCTGTGATCAGCGCCGTCTTGCCCGTCAATTGCAAATCCATCGTCGCAAACCCACTCTATGCCTTCGTCGCTGCTTAGGTCGTTCGAGCTCATGGATATGACAAGTACGCACCTAAAAGTGCCCGCCGCCGACCGCGACGCCTGCCTCGGGCCGGAGGGCTCGGTCGCGCACGTCATCCGGGTGGTACGGATGATCCAGGGGCGCTGGAAGCTGCCCATTCTTTTCCGGCTGTACGCCGACCCATCT
>JAZJXN010000004.1:0-1081 GCA_040390885.1 Pseudomonadota bacterium
CCCCGCGCCTGACCCGGTCTAGAGCGTCGCCGACGGCGGCGGCGTGATCACCGTGGACGCCTGCGAACTCGCTTGCGTGGAACCGGCGTGACCGTGACGGACATGCCCATCGACACCCTCGGTCACATGGACCTTGGTTTCCCACAGGTGACGACGGCCGCCGTAGCGGGCGCCGAAGACAGCGGCGACGCCGCCGAGCAGCATGGTCACGAAGGCCCACAGCGCGATGGCGCCGGTGGCGTCGCCGGCGTCCTCGACGATCGGCTGGGCGGGGGTCGGCACGGCCGGCGCGGCGTCGCTGGGCGGCGCCATCGGATCGACGACGACGCCCAGGTCGGGATCGTAGTAGCCCGGCGCCGCGAGGTCGGCCCGTTCGGCGGCGCCGTTGAGCACCGAGGTCACGCCGCCCGCCGCCGTGGAACCGGCGATCAGGATCGCGATCAGGAAGGCCACGGCCCACACCGACAGCCCCTGCAGGGTCCCGCGATGGTGGTCGGTGTACTTGGCCGCCCGGCTGGCGACGAAGCCGCCGACGAACAGGGCGAGGGCATTGGCGATCGCCACCCAGACGCCGGCGCCGGCGGTGAAGCCTTCAGCATCGCCGCGGCTGAGGTCGAACGGGTTGAGCGCGGCCGCCCCGAGGGCGACGCCGAGCAGGTTCAGCATCGCGCCGACGGTGACGGCGACGAGGGCGCCGGCGATGATCGCCGGCCAGGACACCAGGGTGTGGAGGGGGTGCGGCTGGCCCGCCGCGGGTTGGTAGTCGGTCATGAATACGTGCCTCCCAGCATGTGTGTGGGGACAGAGCGCCACCGGGCGCACAACGTTCCGTAGCGGGACGATGTTTGGCCCGGGCTAGCCGCCGGCCTGCTTGATCGCGGCCAGCGCCGCGGCGCGGCGCTCTCGAAGCTTCCGCTCGGCCGTGTCGAGGCGCGCCTCCGCGGCCTTGCGTTCGCGCGCGAGGGCCTGCTCGCGCGCGCCGAGGTCGGCGTCCACGGCGTCCCGTTCTTCAGCCAGCGCACGCCACCCGAACCTTCGACCGACACGCGGGGATACCATAGGCCTTGGCCCTGGACCCGCT
>JAZJXN010000004.1:1091-7997 GCA_040390885.1 Pseudomonadota bacterium
GCGCGGCGAGATTCTCTTCGACGGCCGTCAGCCGGGCGCGGGCGGCGGCGAGGGCCTTTCCCGAAGGGCGGGGCCTGGCCCGGACCGCAGGCGCCTCGGCCAGTTTGTGGATGTCGCCGGCCACCTCCTCGATCACCTCGCCAGGCCTGGCCAGCGCCGCGTCGTGGGCCGCGCCCTCGGTGACCTCGCTCGCCGCGCCTTCGCGGAACAGGTCGCGGTCGAAGCCCCAGGCCGCCAGCGCCTTGGCGCGCGAGGTCTCGGCCACGAAGTAGCTGTGGAAGCCGTCTGACCAGGTGAAGACTCGTGGGCGTCGCGCCATGCTTGAAGAGGCCGCTGACGACGGAACGGTTCCGCCGGTGCGGGCTTACGCTGCGGTGAAGATCGCCACCTTCAACATCAACAGCGTCAACCGCCGCCTGCCCAACCTTCTGGACTGGCTGGAAGCGGCCAGGCCGGACGTGGTCTGCCTGCAGGAGCTGAAGGCCGAGGACGGCGCCTTTCCCGCCGCGGCTCTGGAGGCGGCGGGCTACGGCGCCGCGTGGAAGGGGCAGCGCAGTTGGAACGGCGTCGCCATCCTGGCGCGGGGCGCGGAGCCGGTGGTCACGCGCCGCCGCCTGCCGGGCCACCCCGACGACGACCAGAGCCGCTATATCGAGGCGGCGGTCGAAGGGGTGCTGTTCGGCTGCCTCTACCTGCCCAACGGCAACCCCCGGCCCGGCCCGAAGTACGACTACAAGCTGGCGTGGTTCGAGCGGCTGCTGGCCCACGCCGCCGAGCTGCGGACGACGGGCCTGCCGGTGGTGCTGGCCGGCGACTTCAACGTCGTCCCGACCGACGCCGACATCTATGCGAGCAAGTCCTGGGGTGCGAACGCCCTGTTGCAGCCCGAACCACGGGCCGCGTTCCAGCGGCTGCTGGATCAGGGCTGGATGGACGCCGTGCGCACGCTCCACCCGCAGGCGCCGATGTACAGCTTCTGGGACTACAAGCGCGACCGCTGGGCGCGCGACGCGGGGCTGCGCATCGACGCCCTGCTGATCAGCGAGGACCTGGCCTGGCGGCTGACGCACGCCGGGGTGGATCGCGCTGTGCGGGGCGAGCCCAACGCCAGCGACCACGCCCCGGTGTGGGCGGTGCTGGACTAGACCTGCTGGGCAAGACGCGCGCCGGCGAACTCGGCGATGGCGGCGTTGTAGACATCCGCCCGCTCCAGGAAGCCCATGTGATTGACGCCGCCGACGGTGAGCAGGGTCGCGCCCGGCGCCCTGGCGACGATCCGTCGGCTCGCCTCGAGCTTGGTGACGATGTCCATGTCGCCGCCGATGACCAGCGCCGGCGCCGGAAGGCCGGCCAGGGCGTCGGTCGCGTCCCAGCGGAACATGGCCAGGTTGCCCTGCGCCTGGCGCCCGGGCGGATTGCGGGTGGCCAGCAAGGTGGTGTGCTCGAGCTGGCTGCGCGTCACGTGACGGCCGAATCCGATGCGGTTGGCGAGATGCGCCGAGCCGCTGAGATAGCTCTGCCAGGCCCCGAGCCAGGCGAGCGGCTGCAGCCAGATCGCCAGCCGCATCATCGGCTCCAGCAGCGGCCAGCGGATGGCCTGGGCGAGCCCACTCAGGACCATGGTCTTGAGCGGGTTGGTGTAGGTGGTGTTCAGCAGCACGACGCCGACGACCTGCTTGCCGAACGTCTCGGGATAGTCTCGCGCGAGCGTCTGGATGGTCATGCCGCCGATGCTGTGGCCGACCAGAACCACAGGACCGCCGGCCAACTCCACCAGGCTGTGCAGGTCGGCCGCGAAGTCGGACAGGTTCGGCCGCCCGCCCGGCGCGGGCTTCGACCGGCCAAGGCCGGGCAGATCCCAGGTCAGCACCCGGAACCGGGACGCCAGGTCGCGACGGGCGTAGGACCAGATGGTGCTGTCCAGCCCCCAGCCGTGGGTCAGGATGAGAGTGGGCCCCGCGGCCTCGCCATGGCTCTCGACATAGAGGAGCGAGCCGGAGCCGCCCTCGATCATGCGGCCGCCGTCGCGCTTCGGCTTCGTCGGATCGGTGTCGCGGCGGGCGACGATCAGCGGGGTCAGGAGACGCCCGAGGAACGACCAGGCCAGCAGCGCGATCGCCACCCACAGCCGCCAGTCGTCGCGGGTCCGGACCAGCACCCCGTCGGGCGCGGTGACGAGCTCGCCCTCCCACCAGCTCCAGAACAGGTAGCCGGACGCCGCCAGGATGGCCAACGACACCAGCATCAACAGCACGCGAAGGACGGGGATCAACGGCATGGTCAGCTCCCACGGCCGAGCGCCGTGGGTGCGGGAACCGCCGGGGGGAAGGGCTGTTCCCGGAAATCAGCCGCGCCGCGAAATCAGGCGGCGGCGGCCTCCCCGACCGAGGCCTGCGTCGCGGCTCGCTCGGCCAGCAAGCGCCTCTGCGCCGCCGGGCTGCGGTAGAGGAAATCCTCGGGCAGCCCCAGTCGCCGGCTGGCCTGCGCCGGCGGCGAGTTCCGGGTCGGGACACGATCGGCCAGCCTGCCGGCGGTCTTCAGTGCGATGCGGTCGAACAGGGTCAGGTCGTAGTCGCGGCCCAGCTGCAGCTTCTCGCGCACGATCGGCGGCAACAGCGAGACCGAGGCGCGCGCCAGGGCCCGGTGCAGCGACTTGGGCATGTTCGGCGCGGCCTGGCCCGACTGGATGATGGCCAGGAACTCCTCGACGATCGGATGCGGTTCGAAGCGGTCGACCAGCCTGTCCATCATGCCGAGGAAGTCCGCCGTCGACCTGGGCGAGTACTGCACGCCGTACAGCCGCGCGATCGGCGCGCCCTCGGCGTAGAAGCGGCTCTTGTCGGCCTCCGACACCGGCGAGACGAAGCGGTCGTAGGCGTTGAGGAAGCCGTAGGCGGCCGTGGCGCTGACCCAGTCGAGCAGCTCGATGTCGAGCGCCCTGTAGGCCTCGCCCTTGGGCGTCTCGCCGGCGACGCGCGCGTGCATGTTGGTGACGCCCTGGATCACCCGCCGGGCCGCGCTCTGGGGGCCGTAGACGCCGACCATGGCGGCGATGCCGGTGCGCTTGGAGCGCCCGATCGGGTCGGCCTTGTAGGTGGAGTGGTCCCAGACGCCCGAGCGGATGCGCGCGTCGGCGAACTCGAGCAGCACCGCGGCCACCCCGCCGATCGCGAGGGCGATCGGGTTCTTGTAGACGCGCCAGTGCACCGAGCCCGGGTCGAGGTAGGCGGGCTCTCCGGCCGGCTGGCTGTAGTCGATCTTCCAGCCCAGGTAGGAAGCAGGTTCGGTCATGGCGTCGAAGTCCCGGTTGAGGGATCGATGTTCGCCAACCCGGGGAGGCGCGACAAGCTGTCGGAAGTGAGAGGTACGCGGACGCCGACGCACGCCGCAGTCCTTCTTCGCCAAAGCTACGAAGGAGACCCTGCTTCGAATGTGGGGGGCAGGGCTTGCCCTGCGAAGCCCCTAGGGCGAAGCAGGATGGTGGACACGACTGGGATTGAACCAGTGACCCCCTCGATGTCAACGAGGTGCTCTCCCGCTGAGCTACGCGTCCTTACCTGGGAGGAGCGGCGGTATAGCGAGGCTTCCTCGCCAGTGCAACCGCGTAAGCGCCCGAATTTCAGGCGGCGGCCATCATCCGCTCGACCTCCTGCACGATCTCGCGCAGGTGGACCGGCTTGGACAGGACCTTGGCGCCGGCCGGAGCCCGCTCGCCGGCGGTCAGGGCGACGGCGGCGAAGCCGGTGATGAACATGATGCGCAGGCCCGGATGGCGGGCGGCGGCGTGGCGGGCGACCTCGATGCCGTCCATGCCGGGCATGACGATGTCGGTGAGCAGCAGGTCCCAGTCCTGGTCGAGCACGGCGGCGGCCTCTTCGCCATCGGCGCAGGCGGTGACCTCGTACCCGGCCCGTTCCAGCGCCCGCGCCAGGAAGTTGCGCAGGGAGTCATCGTCTTCGGCGAGGAGGATGCGCGGCATGTCGGTCAGGTCTCTGGAACGCTGGGAACAGGCTCGACCTTATCGCTTGAGGCGTAAAGGGGCGATGAACCTGGCCCGGTCCAGGGGGGCGGCGCCTGGGGATAAGGCGCCGCCGGCCGGGGATGGAAAGGCTTTGACCCGCATCGCGCGGCGCCGCCATCATGGCCGGCGATGAATGCCTGGCAGACGATCACGGACGCGGACACGGCGATGGCGGACGGACCGGCCTTCGAGGTGCTGTCCGCCGATCCGCCGGCCACGCCCCTGGTGTTCGCCTCGCCCCACTCGGGCCGCCTCTATCCGGCGGTGATGCTGGAAGCGACGGCGCTGCAGCCGGAGCTGCTGCGCCGGTCCGAGGACGCCTTCGTCGACGAGATGGTCGCCCCGACCGCCGACCACGGCGCGGCGGTGATCCTGGCCCGCTACGGCCGCGCCTGGATGGATCTCAACCGCCATGCCTGGGAGCTGGACCCGGCGATGTTCTCCGACGAGCTGCCGGAGTTCGCGCGCGGCCGCACCGCCCGGGTGGCGGCGGGGCTCGGCGCGATCGCGCGGCTGGCCGGCGAAGGTCGCGAAATCTACAGCCGCAAGCTGACCTTCGCCGAGGCGCGGGCGCGGGTCGAGACCACGCACCAGCCCTATCACGACGCCCTCGAGCGGCTGTTGGCCCGGGCCCGGGCGGCGCACGGCATGGCGGTGCTGATCGACTGGCACTCGATGCCCGAGGCGGCGGCCCGCACCGCGGTCACCCCACGCCACGGCAAGGGCTGCGACATCGTGCTCGGCGACCGCTTCGGCGCGGCCTGCACCCAGAAGCTGACGAACCTGGTGGAGAAGGAACTGGAGGGCATGGGCTATCGCGTCGCCCGCAACGCCCCCTACGCCGGCGGCTACACCACCGAACACTACGGCCGGCCGACCCAGCGCACCCATGCGCTGCAGATCGAGATCAGCCGGGCGCTGTATCTGGATGAAAAGACGCTGCAGCCGACCGAGGGCCTGGCGCGGCTGACCACCGATGTGCGGCGCCTGACCGCGATCCTCGCCGACGCCTGGCCCGCCCTCGCGCCGGCCTGAGCGAGCCCGCTTCGACAACCGCAGGTATGCGGCAGGGCCCGGGACAAAAAAAAGCGGCGTCCGAAGACGCCGCAGTTCATTAGGGAGGAAACGCCCAGGAAGGGCAGAGGGGGCCGGAGCCGCCTCACAACTCAAATCTAGTGTGCGGCGCACAAACGGGCAAGGGGAAAAAGTGCCGCCCTGCGCAGAATCTCTAGGACGTCTCTCAGAAATCCTTGTTCGGGAAGGCCATTCCTTCCCCCAGCGGCAATGCTGCGGCGCACAATGACCTGCCTACGACTTGGGCGCCCCCTGCCTAATTTCACGGATTGGTGAATAGAAACAGGCGTTTGAGGCGCCTCGAACCGGCGTCTTGACCGCGTCATCGCGCCGGGGTGGCTAAACGTCTCGCAATTGCGTACAAGCGCGCGCCCTATACCCCTCCCCGAAAAGTCGTCTCATGTCCCTGCGAAATATCGCCATCATCGCGCACGTCGACCATGGCAAGACCACACTGGTCGATCAGCTCCTGGCCCAGTCCGGCCTGTTCCGCGCCAACGAGGCGACGACCGAACGCGCCATGGACTCCAACGACCAGGAGCGCGAACGCGGGATCACCATCCTCGCCAAGTGCACCAGTGTCCTGTGGAACGGCGAGGCGGGCGAGACCCGCATCAACATCATCGACACCCCCGGCCACGCCGACTTCGGCGGCGAAGTCGAACGCATCCTCGGGATGGTGGACGGCTGCGTCATCCTGGTGGACGCCGAAGAGGGCGTCATGCCCCAGACCAAGTTCGTGCTGACCAAGGCGCTGAAGATGGGCCTGCGCCCGATCCTCTGCATCAACAAGGTCGACCGCGCCCACGCCGACCCGGACCGCGTGCACCTCGAGACCATCGAGCTGTTCGAGGCCATCGGCGCCACGCCCGAGCAGCTCGACTTCCCGCACATCTACGCCTCGGGCCGCAACGGCTGGGCGACGCTGGACCTCGCCCAGCCGAACGACAACCTCGGCCCCCTGTTCGACCTGATCGTGCGCCACGTGCCCGAGCCCAAGGTCCAGGAGAACAAGGACAAGCCGTTCCAGATGCTGAACGTGCTGATCGAAAGCGACCCGTTCCTGGGCCGCCTGCTGACCGGCCGCATCGAAAGCGGCAAGGCCGTCCCCGGCATGGCCATCCACGCCCTCGACCGTGAGGGCAAGGAGATCGAGCGCGGCCGCATCACCAAGGTCCTCGCCTTCCGCGGCCTGAAGCGTCAGGCCCTGGACGAGGGTTCGGAAGCGGGCGACATCGTCGCCATCGCCGGCATGTCCAAGGCGACCGTGGCCGACACCCTGTGCGCCATGGAAGTCACCGAAGCCCTGCCCGCCCAGCCGATCGACCCGCCGACCATCTCGATGACCGTCTCGGTCAACGACAGCCCGCTGGCCGGTCGCGAAGGCGACAAGGTCCAGTCGCGCGTCATCCGTGACCGCCTGCTGAAGGAAGCCGAGGCCAACGTCGCCATCCGCGTCACCACCACCCAGGGCGGCGACGCCTACGAAGTGGCCGGCCGCGGCGAACTGCAGCTGGGCGTTCTGATCGAGAACATGCGTCGCGAAGGCTTCGAGGTCTCGATCTCGCGTCCGCGCGTGGTCTACCAGACCGGCGAGAACGGCGAGCGGCTCGAGCCGATCGAGGACGTCATGATCGACGTCGACGACGAGTTCTCGGGCGTCGTCATCGAGAAGCTGTCGGCCCGCAAGGCCGAGATGACCGACATGGGCCCGTCGGGCGCCGGCAAGACCCGCATCAGCCTGAAGGCGCCGTCGCGCTCGCTGATCGGCTACCAGGGCGAGTTCCTGACCGACACCCGCGGCTCGGGCG
>JAZJXN010000005.1:0-4645 GCA_040390885.1 Pseudomonadota bacterium
GCGCCAGGATGTCGGTGACGCCCAGCGCCTCGGCGGTCTGGCAGGCGACCTGGCCGGCGGCGCCGCCAAAGGCGGTGAGCGCATGCTCGCGCGGGTCGAAGCCGCGCTCGGTGGAGATGCGGCGCACCGCCTGGGCCATCTGCTCGACGGCGACGGCGACGAAGCCCTCGGCGGCGGCTTCGACGCTGTCGGCGCCCATGGCGTCGGCAAGCTCGGCCAGGCGCGCGCGGGCGGCCTGCGGGTCAAGGGCTGCGTCGCCGTTCGGCCCGAACACCGACGGAAACCAGGCCGGGTCGAGCCGGCCGAGCACGAGGTTGGCGTCGGTCACCGTGGCGGGGCCGCCGCGGCCATAGCAGGCGGGGCCCGGGTTGGCGCCGGCGCTGGCGGGGCCCGCCCTGGCGCGGAAGCCGTCGTAGGTGAGGATCGAGCCGCCGCCGGCGGCGACGGTTTCCACGTCCAGCATCGGGCTGCGCAGCCTGGCGCCCGCGACCCTGGCCGCCTCACGCCGCTCCAGCACGCCGGCGAAGCGGCAGACGTCGGTGGAGGTGCCGCCCATGTCGAAGCCGAGCACGGCGGCCGAGCCGGCGCTCTGGGCGGTGCGGGCGACGCCGACCACGCCGCCGGCCGGGCCGGACACGACCGCGTCCTTGCCCCGGAAGGCGTCGGCGCGAACCAGCTGGCCCGCCGAGGTCATGAACCACAGAGGCGCGCCTGCCACGGCGCCCGCGACCTGTTCCACATAGGCGCGCAACACCGGCGTCAGATAGGCGTCGGCCACGGCCGTCTCGGCCCGCGGCACGAAGCGGGGCAGGGGGCTGACCTCGTGGCTCAGGGCGACGTAGTCGAAGCCCGCCGCGGTCGCGATCTCGCCGGCGGCGATCTCGTGCGCGGGGTTCAGGTCGCTGTGCAGGAAGGCGATGGCGACGCTGGTGAAGCCGTCGGCGCGGGCCGCGCGCAGCTTTCGCTCAAGATCGCCGGCGTCGAACGGCGTCACCGCCGCGCCGTCGGCGGCCAGGCGCTCCACCGCCTCGACGACGCCGCTGTAGAGCGGCTCGGGGCGGACGATGTCGAGGGCGAAGAGCTCTGGCCGCGACTGGTCGCCGATGAGGATCGAGTCGGCGAATCCCTCCGTGACCACCAGCAGTGTCCTGGCGCCCTTGCGCTCCAGCAGGGCGTTTGTGGCCACGGTGGTGCCCATCTTGATCGCGGTGACCCGGGCGGCCGGGAAGGGCTCGCCCGGCGCGGCGCCCAGCAGGCGACTCATCGCCTCCACCGCCGCGTCGGCATAGGACGGCGAGGCCGACAGCAGCTTCAGCGTCTCCTCCCGACCGTCGCCGGAGCGCCCGATCACGTCCGTGAAGGTGCCGCCGCGATCGATCCAGAAGGTCCAGCCCGCCTCCGTATTCTCCCTTGGGTGACTACCGATTGCCATGCGTCCGCCAGAATCCTAAGCTCTCAACATCCCATGAGCTTCTGGCGCAACATTGCAAGCCTGGCCGCGCGGCGGGTCGACGACGCTGAGTGCGCCGACTGTCCGGCAGGTCTCCCCGGTGAGGATCCGGCGTTCACGACAGCGGTCACCGCGCTGGGCGCCAAGTTGGCGCGCGCCGACGGCGAGGCGACGCATGGCGAGTTCGCCACGTTCGCCACCGTGTTCCAGCCGGACGCCGGGTCGGAGCGCAACGTCCATCGCCTGTATGATCTGGCCCGCCAGACCACCCACGGTTTCGAGAGCTATGCCCGGCGGCTGGCCAAGCGCTATCGCAGCTGCCCGATGCTGCTCGAGGACGTTCTGGACGGCCTGTTCCACATCGCCTCGGCCGACGGCGCGGTGACGCACGACGAGCTTGAGTATCTGGAGCGGGTGTCGGACCTGTTCGGCTTCTCCCCGCTGACCTTCCGCCGGCTCAAGGCGACGCATCTGGGCGCAGGGCCCAACGATCCGTACGTGATCCTCGGCGTCCTGCCCGACGCGCCCGACGCCGAGGTGCGCTCGGCCTGGCGCGCCCAGGTCTCCGCCGCCCACCCCGACCGGGCGCGGGCGCGCGGCCTGCCCAACGAGTTCATCGAGGTCGCCGAGGCCAAGGCGGCGGCGATCAACGCGGCCTTCGATTCGGTGTTGAAGGAGCGTCGCGACCTGTCGCTGGTCGGCGCCGCCTGATTGTGCGTTACGACAAAGTGCGCCGCGCGATGCAGGTGTTCAGTTGACGTTCAGCCCGACAGGGCCAGATATTACAGACCGGGCCGCCTCCCACCGCGGCTTTCCAGAGGACGACATGGACAATCAGACGGCAGAGCGAGGCGGCGCCCGATCGGCTTTCAAGGGACTGGCCTGGGTGGCTGGTCTGCTGGCGACCTGCGCGGCGCTTGCCATCGGCGCGATCCTCGCCGTGTTCGCGGCCGCGACCGTGGTGGTGATCGCCATCATGTCGAGCGCCCTGCTCGGGCTCGCGGGCCTGGCCATGCGCGCCCGTCGCACCGCCCATGTGCGCGCCAACACCGATCCGGACCTGATCGAGGCCCGCAAGGTTGGCGGCCACAGCTGGGTCGCCTACGGCTGGAACGAACGCCGCTAGGCCGACCGCCCTACCTCCCCTGACGGGGAGGGTTTTCCCAGGAAGCGGCCGGCGGGGCAGGCCTCCGCCCACGCCGTCGCCTCGACCTGCCGGCGCCGAAGGGGCTACCCCTTTGACCAGGGCAGTCCGATGCGCGTCAGGGCGACGCGTCCTTCGCCAAGGTCGTTGATCAGCCCCTTGTCCGCCAACGTCGCGCTGCCCGCTTCCAGGCGCGCATCCTCGAACAGTTCCAGTTCCGGATCGCTGTAGAGCTGGCGGCGCGAGATCGCCTCGCCCGGCAGCAGGCCGCGCCGGCCGAGCGCCAGGAGGACGGCGGCCTCGGCGTCGTCGAGGATCGGCCGGACGCCGGCGTCGGGCTCGTCGACCGCCAGGGCGTCCGCGAGCGACGGCGCCACGGCGCGCGGGGCGGTGACGGCCTCGGCCCGCTCCAGCATGCGCCGCGCGATCTCGCGCTCGCCCATCACCGTCTCATCGGCCCCGACCGAGGCCAGATGCTCGAGTTCGGCGTCGGAATGGGCGCGGGCGACGATTTCAATGGCGCGGTTGGCCTTGCGGCTGCGCTCGACGATCTCGCCGGCCTCGAAGCAGTCGGGAATCGCGATCAGCAGGCGGCGGGCGCGATCGACGCCGGCGGCCTCCAGCACCAGGCTGTCCATGGCCGTGCCATCGATGACCTCGTAGCCCTTGGCGCGGCCGGCGATGACCGTGTCGGGACGGTCCTCGACGACGACGAACGGCTGGGCAGAGGCCTTGAGGCCTTCAGCGACCACCGTCCCGACCCGGCCGAGGCCCACCAGCACGGTGTGGCCCGACAGGCCGGTCGGGACCAGGTCCGTGGCCGGCTCGACCGGCGCCGCCTTGGGCTTGCGCGGATCGCCCTTGCGGACGAACAGCGTGAACAGGAACGGGTTGAGCATGATCGAGATCACGGCCCCGGCCAGGATCAGGTCCTGGCCCTCCTTGGGCAGCAGGTTCAGGCCGACGCCGAGGCCGGCGAGGATGAACGAGAACTCGCCGATCTGGGCGAGGGCGGCGGCAATGACGATGGCCGTCTGGTCGCTGTGCCGGAAGCTCTTCACGATCGCCCAGGCTGCCAGGGACTTGCCGAGGACGATGATCGCCACCGTGGCCAGCAGGGCCCAGGGGCTCTCGAAGATCACCCGGTAGTCGAACAGCATCCCCACCGAGACGAAGAACAGCACGGCGAAGGCGTCGCGCAGCGGCAGCGTCTCTTCCGCGGCCCGCTGGCTGAGCTCGCTCTCGGCCAGGATCATGCCGGCGAAGAAGGCGCCCAGCGCGAACGAGACATCGAAGAGCAGGGCGGCGCCGAAGGCGAAGCCCAGGGCGATCGCCAGCACCGCCAGCCTGAACAGCTCGCGCGAGCCGGTGTGCACGACCCAGTGCAGGATCCACGGCACCACGCGCCGCCCGACGATCAGCATGAAGGCGACGAAGCCGCCGACCTTGAGCAGGGTGATCCCCAGGGGCTTGATCCAGGCCATGGCGCCGCCGGCGTTGTCGCCGCTGATGGCGCCGGCGAGGGCAGGCAGCAGGACCAGCGCCAGGACCATGACCAGGTCCTCGACGATCAGCCAGCCGACCGCGATCCGCCCCTTGTCGGTCTGGACCAGCCGGCGCTCCTGCATGGCGCGCAGCAGCACCACCGTCGAGGCCACCGACAGCGCCAGGCCGAAGACGAAGCCCGCGACCGGCGTCCAGCCCAGAAGGTGCGCCAGCCCCATGCCCATGAGCGTGGCCACGGCGATCTGCACCAGGGCGCCCGGGATGGCGATCTTGCGGACCGACAGCAGGTCCTTGAGCGAGAAGTGCAGTCCCACGCCGAACATCAGCAGGATCACGCCGATTTCGGCGAGCTGCGAGGCGAGACCCTGATCGGCCACGAAACCAGGTGTGAACGGCCCGACCAGGACGCCCGCCGCCAGATACCCGACCAGCGGCGACAGTTTCAGCCGCTGGGCGATGGATCCGAGGATGAAGGCGCCGACGAGGCCGGCGACGATTGTGGCGATCAGCGTGGTGTGATGCGGCATAGGACTCCGAAGGTCATG
>JAZJXN010000005.1:4655-21390 GCA_040390885.1 Pseudomonadota bacterium
GAGTCACATATAGGGAACGCTACGGCACGATCGTGTTCACAATCGACCTCTCTGTCTGACAATATTGTCAGACCCGCCGCGATCGTCTGCGTATTACTGGCTCAGGAGCCGCCGGCCATGAAGTCGTACACGTCGGCGGCGCGGGTGACAGCAATGCTGATCTTGTCTTCGTTGATCTGGATCTCGCCGCGGGCGACCGGGTGATTGTTGGCCAGAATCCAGACCTCGTCGCTGGCCTTGGCGTCGAGCGGGATCACCGCGCCGCGTCCCATGCGCAGCAGTTGCTGCATCGGGAGCGTCGAACGCCCGAGGACGACCGAAATCTCGACGTTGACTGACTTAACCTGACTCACGAAACGCCCCTGGCCCTCGCGTAATCGCGACCGACACGCCACATTGGGGCCGTCATGCTTGATCAGCCGTTAAGTTCCGATTCAGGACCTGTCCGACCGACGTTTTTCGGCCGCGATGATGCGATTCCCGCCGGTTGGGCCGTGTCCAGGGCGCCGGTACCCTATCCGGACGCGGTCGCGGCCATGGAGGCGCGGGCGGCGGCGATCGCCGAGGGTCGGGCCGGAGAGCTGATCTGGCTGCTTGAGCATCCGCCGCTCTACACCGCCGGCGTCTCGGCCAAGGCCGCCGACCTCGTCGAACCGGACCGGTTCCCGGTGTTCGAGAGCGGACGGGGCGGGCAGTACACCTACCACGGGCCTGGCCAGCGGGTGGCCTATGTGATGCTGGACCTGACCAAGCGCGGTCGCGACGTACGGGCCTTCGTGGCGGCGCTGGAAGCCTGGGTGATCGAGGCCCTGGCCGCCTTTAACGTCGAGGGCGAGCTGCGCGACGGGCGGGTCGGCGTCTGGATCGCGCGCAAGGGACCGGGCTGGTCTCGTGAGGACAAGATCGCCGCCATCGGCGTCAAGATTCGGCGCTGGGTCAGTTTCCACGGGATCAGCCTCAACGTGGAGCCGGATCTCGACCACTTCGGCGGCATCGTACCCTGCGGTGTCACCGAGCACGGGGTGACCAGTCTGGTCGACCTTGGCCTGCCGGTGACCATGGACGAGGCGGACGCGGCCCTGAAGGCGGCCTTCGAGCGGGTGTTCGGGTCGGTAGTCGCCGAAGCGCCGCCGATCTAGGCCTGGACCGGCCGCACCGGGTTGGCGCCGAAGCGGTTGGCGCCCTGCTCGCCTGGCATGGCCCCGAGCTCGACGATCGCCCAGACGATGACCAGGCAGGCGACGAAATCGAGGAAGCCCGAAGGGACCGGCCAGGCCACGATCAGGGCCAGCACGATGATCGCCGCGATCCAGCCGGACCGTCCGCGGTCGTGCAGGCGCTTGCTGAGCACGCAGCAGCCCGAGAACAGCAGGGCCGGATAGATGATCCAGCCAGTCAGCCAGTGCAGCGTCGGCCCGACCGTCGCCTCGTACAGGCTGGCGATGGCGACGAGGACCACGGCGGCGAGAATGAACGGTCCGCGGGCCACGCGGCCCGTGGAGGAGAAGAACAGCTCCACCCAATCGATCTGGCCGTTCATGCGTCTGGTCGCTCCGACTCTTGAAGAAGGTCGGACCTGTTTAGGCCAGCAGGGCCGCTTCCGGAAGCGCGACGGCTAGCCGAACTCGACCAGCACCTCGTCCGCCGCGACGCTGTCGCCGCCCTTGGCCGAGACCACCTTCACCACGCCCTCGCGTTCGGCGCGGATGATGTTCTGCATCTTCATCGCCTCGATGACGCAGACGACCTCGCCCTCACGCACGGTCTGGCCGACCTCGACGTCCATCGAGACGACCAGGCCGGGCATCGGCGAGATGATCATCTTGCTGGTGTCGGCGGCCTTCTTCTCGGGCAGCTTGTGGTGCAGCTCGGCGGAGGTGGCGGTCAGGACCAGCACCTTGGCCTTGGCCGCGCGGTGGCGGATCACGAAACCCTCGGCGGCCGGGGCGACGTTCACGGTGAAGGCGGCGCCGTTCAGCTTGCCCTTGAACTGGGCCTTGCCGGGACGCCAGTCGACGCCGTCCAGCGTCAGGGTGCGGTCTTCGCCCTCGAGGTAGATGGACAGGACGCCGGCCTGGTCGTCGACGGTGACGACGCGCTCGGTCTTGCCGACAAAGACGGTCCATCCGCGGCGCGGCGGCGCGCCGGCGCGGCCGGCCTGCGTGCGATGCATCGCGACGCCGGCGGCGGTGAGGATGTCGATCTGCAGCGGCGTCGGCGTGGCGCCGGTGAAACCGTCCGGGAACTCGTCGGTGATGTAGTTGGTCGCCAGGGCGCCGGAGCGGAATCGCTCCTGGTCCATGACCGCGGCGAGGAAGGGCACGTTGTGGCCCAGCCCTTCGATGTGGAAGTCCTCGAGCGCGCGGCCCATCCCGTCGATGGCGGCCAGGCGCGTCGGCGCCCAGCTGCACAGCTTGGAGATCATCGGGTCGTAGTACATCGAGATCTCGTCGCCCTCGCGGACGCCGGCGTCGTTGCGGACGACATAGCCCTCGTGCTGGCCCTCGACCGGCGGCTCGTAGCGGACCAGACGGCCGATGCTGGGCAGGAACTTGCGGTAGGGATCCTCCGCGTAGATGCGGCTCTCGATGGCCCAGCCGTTGATCTTGAGGTCCTTCTGGCCGAACTGCAGCGCCTCGCCGTAGGCCGAGCGGATCATCTGCTCGACAAGGTCCAGGCCGGTGATGAGCTCGGTGACCGGGTGCTCGACCTGCAGGCGGGTGTTCATCTCCAGGAAGAAGAAGCTCTTGTCCTGTCCGGCGACGAATTCGACGGTGCCGGCGCTGTCGTAGTTGACGGCCTTGGCCAGGGCGACAGCCTGGGCGCCCATGGCGTCCCGGGTAGCCTGGTCGAGCAGCGGGGAGGGGGCCTCCTCGATGACCTTCTGGTTACGGCGCTGGATCGAGCACTCGCGCTCGAACAGGTGGACCACGTTGCCGTGCTTGTCGCCGAGCACCTGGATCTCGATGTGGCGCGGCGAGGTGATGAACTTCTCGATGAAGATGCGGTCGTCGCCGAAGCTCGACTTGGCTTCCGAGCGCACGGCGGGGAAGCCTTCCTCGACGTCCTGACGGCTGTAGGCGACGCGGATGCCCTTGCCGCCGCCGCCGGCCGACGCCTTGATCATCACCGGATAGCCAATCTCCTCGGAGATCTTGATGGCGTGGGCGGTGTCGTCGATCTCGCCGATGTGGCCGGGGACGCAGCTGACGCCGGCCTTCTCGGCGAACTTCTTGGACTCGATCTTGTCGCCCATGGCGCGGATGGCGCCGGGGTTCGGGCCGATGAAGACGACGCCCTCGTCGGCGCAGCGCTGGGCGAAGCCGGCGTTCTCGGACAGGAAGCCGAAGCCCGGGTGTACGGCCTGGGCGCCGGTCTTCTTGCAGGCGTCGATGATCTTGTCGGCGACGAGGTAGGACTCGCTGGCCGGGGCCGGACCGATGAACACGGTCTCGTCGGCCATTTCCACGGCCAGGCTGTCGGCGTCGGCTTCGGAGTAGACGACGACCGTCTTGATCCCCATCCGGCGGCAGGTCTTGATGACCCGGACCGCGATTTCACCCCGGTTGGCGATCAGAATTTTCGAGAACATCGGCGGACGATAGCCCCTTGAGCACTTTTCTTGCGCTGCGGGTTAGACCGCATGACGGAGCTTGGCAACGCGCGACGTCACGGCAAGACGTTACGTAAAGTGGCCAGAGCCTAACCGAGCTTCACGGCGGTGCCGGTCGCCGCCACCATCAGCATGCCGTTGTCGGCGCCGAGGGTCTCGTAGTCGAAGTCGATTCCGACCACCGCGTCGGCCCCCAGGGCGCGGGCGGCGTCGACCATCTCGCGGGTGGCGGTGTCGCGGGCCTCACGCAGCGTGCTCTCGTAACTGCCGGCGCGCCCGCCGACGATGTTGCGGATGCCGGCGAACAGATCCTTGAAGATGTGCGCGCCGACGATGACCTCGCCGGCGACGACGCCGAGCGTCTTGACGGTGGGGCGTTCGGCGATGGTGGGCGTGGTGGCGGTGATCATGTTGGTCTGTCCTGCGCGAGCGACGCTAAATGTCGCAATTGATCATAAACACGAGCGTATGCCTCTGCGAGGCAGTTGCAGCGACGTCGTAAAATGGTCATCTCCCTTTCATGACCTTATCGCTGAGCCGTCGCCTTCCGCTCTATTGCCTGGCCGTGAGCCTGATCCTGGGGGCGATCCTGATCCCGTGGCCGGCGACGGCGCGGATATGGCTGTCCGGTGAGACAGGGCTGATCGAATTGCTGACCGTGGTCTTCGCCCTGTGGGGCGTCTGGACCGCCGCGCGGATCGCCATAGACCATCGCAAGCTTCCTTATCCGGCGCTCGGCCTCTGGTTCGGCCTCTTCGCCGTCGGCCTGTTCGTGCTGGCGGGCGAGGAAGCCAGCTGGGGCCAGAGCTGGTTCCACTGGCAGACGCCGGAGAGCTACGCGGCGATCAACCGCCAGGGCGAGACCAATCTGCACAACCTCAGCTCTGTCACCGAGGAGCTGCCCAAGGCGGCGCTGATCGTGGCGGCGCTCCTCGGCGGGGTGATCTGGCCGATTCGGGCCTGGGCCAAGAAGACGGGGCCCTATGTCGGCTCCGGCTGGTTCAGCTGGGTCTGGCCCAGCGCCCTGATCTGGCCGGCGGGCGCCCTGACCATCGTCTTCCGGGTGCTGGAGCGGGTGCTGGTCGCCACCGACGTCGAGGACATGATCCGCGCGCAGTACATCGGCGTGCGCGAGTCGATCGAGCTGTACGCCGTGCTGTTCGTGCTCGCCTATCTTTGGGACGTGCGCCGCAGGCAGCTTTCGCAATCGGCATAAGCTTCCTAGATTGGGAGCCATGACCGTCTCCCCCTCTGGTTTCGACCTCACCCCGCCCACCGACGCCGAGCGCGAGCGTCTGGAAGCCGATCTCACCCCCGAAGAGGCCGCGGTGCTGCTGCATCACGGCACCGAGGCGCCGTTCTGCGGCGGCCTGCTCGGCGAAAAGCGCCCCGGCGCCTACTGCTGCCGCGAATGCGGCCTGCCGCTGTTCCAGTTCAAGACCAAGTTCGAGAGCGGCACCGGCTGGCCCAGCTTCTACGCGCCGCTCGACGAGACGCATGTGAAGGAAGTCCGCGACACCAGCTACGGCATGGTGCGGATCGAGACCCTGTGCGCCCGCTGTGGCAGCCACCAGGGCCACGTGTTCCCCGACGGGCCGCCGCCGACCGGACTGCGCTACTGCATCAACTCGATCTCGCTGACCTTCGTCGGGACGGACGAGCCGTTGCCCGATCCGCTGGGGCGCGGCGACCACTTCTAGCGCCGTCGGCGACAAGTAAAATGATCCGACGCCAACACGGCTCTTCCCATGGCGCGCGGCTTTTGCTACCTGCCGCGCCTCACCACGGGCGGTCGTGGCGGAATTGGTAGACGCGCAGCGTTGAGGTCGCTGTTCCTTAACCGGAGTGGAAGTTCGAGTCTTCTCGACCGCACCATCCTGCTTCGCTCCTTCGGAGCTTCGCAGGACCAGTCGTGAGTTTGCCCTGCGAAGCCTTGGCGAAGCAGGGGGAATCAGAGGCCTAACAGTCTCAAGGAATCTTCTCTCGCTCAGGAGGCCCCGACATTGACCCGGGAACACGCCGACCTGAGCGAGGAAGAAGCCCGCCTGACCGGCGCCAAGGTCACTTTCGTGGATCATGACGTACCCGAGGACCTCGAAGACCTCGCGCTGGGCGACGACTACGCCCTGAACCCCGAATACGTGGACATGGTCATCGACGCCGCCGATCGCGGCGACGCCGAACGTCTGCGTGAACTGGTCGGGGCCCTGCGCTCCGAAGACGTCGCCGACCTGATGGGCTTCCTCAACGCGGACTACCGCGAGGAAATCATCCCCTGTCTCGATTCCGAGACCCTCGCCGAGGTGCTGTCCGAGCTGGACGACAACCTGCGCGAGGAGGTGCTCGAATCCGTCCACCCGACCGCACTGGCCCGGGCCCTCGAGGAGCTCGACTCCGACGACGCCGCCGACGTCGTCGACGATCTCGAGGGCGAGAAGCGCGCCCAGGTGCTCGCCGCGATGGACGAGACCGACCGCGCCGCCGTCGAGGCGTCGCTGGCCTACGAGGACGAGACCGCCGGCCGGCTGATGCAGCGCGAGGTGCTGGCGGCGCCGCAGTTCTGGACCGTGGGCCAGACCATCGACCACGTCCGCCAGGCCGGGGACGAGCTGCCCGAACTGTTCTTCGACATCTATATCGTCGATCCGGCCTACCGGCCGATCGGCGCGGCCCCGATCAGCCAGCTGCTGCGGGCCAAGCGCGACACCACCCTGGCCGAGATCATGGAGCCGTTGACGGAAATCACCGTCGACATGGACCAGGAAGAGGTCGCCTACATCTTCGACAAGTACCACCTGATCAGCGCTCCGGTGATCGACGCCGGTGGCCGGCTGGTGGGCCAGATCACCGTCGATGACATCGTCGGCGTCATTCAGGACGAGAGCGAGGAGGACATCCTCGCGCTGGCCGGCGTGTCCGACGCCGGCCGCGACGCCGGCGTCTGGGACGTGGCCCGGTCGCGGCTGCCGTGGCTGGTGGTGAACACCCTGACCGCCGCCCTGGCCGCCAGCGTCATCGGCGCCTTCCAGGCCGAGATCGGCAAGCTGGTCACCCTGGCCATCCTGATGCCTGTGGTCGCCTCGCTGGGCGGGAACGCCGGCACCCAGACCCTGGCCGTCGCGGTGCGGGCCCTGGCCAGCCGCGAGCTGAACGCCGCCAACGCCGTCCGCATCGTGCTCCGCGAGATGGCCGTCGGCCTGGTCAACGGGGGCGTGCTGGCCACCATCATGGGCATCGCCACCTTCGTGGTGTTCCGCGATCCGATGCTTTGCCTGACCATCGGCCTGGCCCTGATCATCAACCTGTTCATGGCCGCCTTGGCCGGCATCATGGTGCCGCTGGCCCTCGACAAGCTCGAGCGCGACCCGGCGGTGTCCTCGTCGGTGTTCGTCACCTTCGTGACGGACTTCACCGGCTTCCTGTCGTTCCTCGGCCTGGCGGCCCTGATCCTGTTGTAGCCCGAGGCGCGGCGGCGGGCCGGATCAGGAAAATTCCACTTCGAGGGGAAACACCCCCATCCCGGCATCCCTCTTGCGGGAATGGGGCAGAACGCAACCGCATCTGTCTCATTTCGGGTCACTAGGCCGATGAAGCCCCGCCACCAGGTCTCCCGCGCAGCCATCGAACTGATCAAGACGTTCGAAGGATACAGGCGCAAAGCCGCTCAGCTTCCCGATGGACGCTGGACCATCGGCTATGGTCACACGCTGACCGCCCGTGAAGGCGCGGAGGTGTCGGCCGACGATGCCGAGGCGCTGCTGATGTACGACCTCATCACGGTCGCTCACGCCGTCAACGAGCACTGCTACACGCCGCTGACGCAGAACCAGTTCGACGCGCTCAGCTGCTTCGCCTTCAACATCGGGACGGACAACTTCCGCCGCTCGTCGGTGCTGCGCCGGGTCAACGAAGGCCAGCTGCTGCAGGCCGCCTGCGCCATGGAGATGTGGCGCAAGGCCGACTTCGAGGGCGAACGCATCGTCATCGACGCCCTGGTCCGCCGGCGCTCTGCCGAGAAGACCCTGTTCCTGACCCCCACCCACGGCTGGGTTCCGGCTCCGTCGTCGGTGCTGCGCCCGCGGGTCGACTACGACGCCGTCAACGCCGTCCCGCGCGAGACTCCGACCCCCGTGGTGGCCAACACCCACGGCGACCAGATCGTGGCCGAGCGCGACCTCGCGCCCCAGCCCCAGCCGGCCGAACCGCCCGTCGCGCCGCTGGCCACCGAGACCGCCGCCGCTAGCGTCGGCGCCCAGCTGGAACAGCTGCTGCACGACCCCGTCCTCGACGCGCCTCAGACGGCTCAGCCGCTGGCCATCGTGCCCGTCGAGCCGGAGGAGGACGATTTCGAGACCGTCTGGCGTCCCGAGGCGGACGCCGGCCCGACCGTGTTCGTCATGGACGAAACCGCTGTCGAGGAGACCACGCCCGGCGAAGAGGCGGCCATCGTCGTCGATGCCGGCCCGGTGCAGCTGGCCGAGCCGCAGTCGCCGCCGGTGCTGACCATGGTCACCGCCGATCCCGCCCTCGTCCCGACCCCGGAGCCGGAGACCCTCGCGGCGTTCGCGCCGAGCGACGCCGTGCGCGTCGACCTGCCCGAGCCTTCCGCCGACGGCGCTCCGAACCTGTTCGACGCCGTGGTGACCGAAATCGGCGCGAGCCGTCCGCTGGTCAGCGAGGACCATATCCGCCGCCTGGTGCGCCAGGACGAATACGCGACCATGACCGACGACATCGATCCGGCCTTCGTCCAGGCGCCGACCGATCCCGTCCAGGTCAAGGGACTGCCCCTCATGGGCCTGGCCATCGCGGGCGTCGGCTTCTTCGCGGGCGGCGTTTACTGGGCGCTCCAGGCGCGTGCCGGCGAGGGGATGACCGGGTCGCTGAGCATCGGCCTCGGAGTCGCGGTCGGCGGCGCCCTGCTGTTCGGCCTCGCGGTCTACCTGTTCCTTCAGACCCTCGCCAACGCGCCGATCGAGGACGACGAAGAGCTTTCCGCCTAGTCGCGGACCGCGTTTCGGTTCGCAGCCGGTTCGGGGGAACCGGCGGAAACGCCCCGCGGCCGATGCCGGCGGGGCGCTTTTCGTTCCAGCGCCTCCCTTTGCGGGACGGATCGTGCGTGGCGCCGCCGGGTCTCCGTGGTAATTCACCGGCCATGACCGGATTTGCCATGGACTTCGCGCTCGGCGAGACCGCCGACGCCATTCGCGAGACCACCCAGCGGTTCGCCGCCGACCGCATCGCGCCGATGGCCGCGCGGATCGACGCCGACAACCATTTTCCGCGGGAACTCTGGCCCGAGATGGGCGCCCTCGGCCTGCACGGCATCACTGTCGACGAGGCCGATGGCGGCCTTGGCCTCGGCTACCTTGAGCACGTCGTGGCGATGGAGGAGGTCTCCCGCGCCTCGGCCTCGATCGGCCTCAGCTACGGCGCCCACTCCAACCTCTGCGTCAACCAGATCCGCCGCTGGGGCAACGCCGCCCAGAAGGCGCGCTACCTGCCCAGGCTGATCAGCGGCGAGCATGTCGGCTCTCTTGCCATGAGCGAGGCCGGCTCCGGCTCCGACGTGGTCTCGATGACGCTGCGCGCCGACCGCAAGGGCGACCGCTTCGTGCTCAACGGGACCAAGTTCTGGATCACCAACGCCCCGCACGCTGACACCCTTGTGGTCTACGCCAAGACCAATCCGGAGGAGGGCAGCCGCGGCATCACCGCCTTCCTGATCGAGAAGGGCATGAAGGGCTTCAGCGTCAGCAAGAAGCTCGACAAGATGGGCATGCGCGGCAGCGACACCGCCGAGCTGGTGTTCGAGGACTGCGAAGTCCCGGAAGACAACGTCATGGGCCCCGAGAACGGTGGCGTCGGGGTGCTGATGAGCGGCCTCGACTATGAGCGCGCCGTGCTCTCGGCCGGCCCGCTTGGGATCATGCAGGCCTGCCTCGACGTGGTCCTGCCCTACGTCCGCGACCGCAAGCAGTTCGGCAAGCCGATCGGGTCGTTCCAGCTGATGCAGGGCAAGGTGGCGGACATGTACGTCGCCCTGAACAGCGCGCGCGCCTACGTCTACGCCGTCGCCCGCGCCTGTGACGCCGGCAAGACCACTCGCTTCGACGCCGCCGGAGCCATCCTGCTGGCCAGCGAGAACGCGATGAAGGTCGCGTCCGAGGCCATCCAGGCCCTCGGCGGCGCGGGATACACCAGGGAGTGGCCCGTCGAGCGCTACCTGCGCGACGCCAAGCTCTACGACATCGGCGCCGGGACCAACGAGATCCGCCGCTTCCTGATCGGCCGAGAGCTGGTCGGCGGGTGAGCGGCGCGGACGCGGAGCGCGTCGCCGTCATCGACTTCGAGGCGTCCTGCCTGCCGGCGTTCGGGCCCAGCTATCCGATCGAGGTTGCGCTGGTCGCGGTCGACGGGGAGGTTCTGGTCTCGGCCCTGATCCAGCCGCACCCGACCTGGTCGGGCATGGCCTGGGACCCGGCCGCCGAACGGCTGCACGGCGTCAGTCGCGATCAGCTCGCGGCGGAAGGGCGGCCCGCCTTCGAGGTGATCATGGATCTCAACCACGCGGCGAGGGGCATGCGAGTCGTGTCCGACAGCGGGCTGGACGAGGTGTGGTTGCAGCGGCTGTACGCGGCCACCGGCGTGCCGGCCGCCTTCGACATCGCGCCGATCGGCGAGCTGCTCGCGCCCGAAGTCGCCGGCGCGCCCGGTCCGGACCCGATCGCGGACGCCGCCGAATGCGCCTATTTCCGGTTTCCGCGGATGCACCGCGCTACCCCCGACGCGCAGCGTCTGGCCGAGACCGTGCGCTTGGCGCGGACGGCTGCGAGCTTCACTTCGTTGTCAGCCCGGCCGTAGCGCGTCGCGCGGAGAGCCGGGACCCAGCCTCGCTGCGTCCGCAACTTGGTCACGGTTCGCCTGCGGCGTCCCGTGCCAGTTGTGGAGGCGGGAACACGGATGACGGTCTTTCGTTCTCCCAGCCGAGAAAGGAGACTTCCCCATGCCAGCCAAATCCGCCGCCCAGCAGAAGGCCGCCGGCGCCGCTTTGTCGGCCAAGCGCGGCGAGACGCCGAAGTCCGAGCTGAAGGGCGCCAGCAAGTCGATGGTCGAGTCGATGACCGAAAAGCAGCTCGAGGACTTCGCCCACACCAAGCGCAAGGGTAAGCCTGAGCACGTCGCGAAGACGTAATCGGCGAGTTCACCATGACGATTGAGTCATGACCTGCGTTTAACTGGCCGATGGTCATCGAGCGACGTTATGTCGCGCGAATGACCCACGATATTCATTCCCTCATCGGGCGCCTCGAGACCGCCTGGAACCGCAAGGATGCGGCCGCCTTCGCCGCCTGCTTCGACGAACAGGCCGAGTTCGGCCACATCATGGGCGGCAAGGGCTTTGGCCGCGCCGCCATTCGCGAAGGGCACGAAGCGCTGTTCTCCAGTCTCTATGCCGTCAGCGTCGTGACCTACAGCGTGGTGGCGACCCGCCCGCTCGGCGACTGGGCGATGGCCGTCAGCCTGGCGCAGACCCTCGACTTCGAATCCCAGGGGCGGGTCCGCACCGTCCGCTGCGCGCCGGAGCTGGTGGTCCGGATGGACGGCGACCACTGGGTGATCAGCGTCTTCCGTAACCGTCGCATCGATCGCGGCGACACGGCCGCCGTCTGGCCCGTGCAGCGGCAGAACCACGCGGCCTGAGGCGACGGCGGGCCTAGTCGAGGGGGCGGGCCTCGGGGAACCGCCAGCGGCCGTCGAGAACCTCCGCCCGCGGCCGATAGAGGCGGACCATGTAGTTCCAGCCCGGCACGATCGGGAGGCAGTTGGCGACCCCGCTGTCGCAGCCGCCGAACTGGATGGTGACGCCGCCATCGGGGTCCTTGGCCGCGGTGATGCTGTTCAGCGAATAGGCGTTGCGGGCGTTCTGCTGGTAGTAGCCCTCGCCATTGTAGACGCTGACCGACCAGAAGCCGTCGACCGGCACGTCCCTCACGCTGAGCCGATAGGTCGTCGACCCATCGTTGCGGTCAGGGAAGACGTTCAGGTACAGCGCCTCCTTCGGCGGATTGGCGCCCCAGCCCTGGGCGGCCCCGATCAGGAAGCGGACCGGATCCACCTCGTCCTTGCGCCCGTACATCCGGTTTGTGTCGGGCAGCGTCGAGGCCAGCACCAGCAGCGCGTCGCGGACCTTCTTCTGGCTGGCGAGATCCCAGGCCGGAACCTCGAACGCGCCGATCGCGGCCTGGCGGATTGTCAGGGCGTCCTGCAGCCCGTGGACCGTGCGCACGTCGGCTTCGTCGGCGGGATCGACCAAGGTGCGCACGGCGGCGACCACGTAGCGCGTGCCGACTGCCTCCCGCGTGAGGATGTGGTCGCCGGGCTCGTAAAAGACGCCGTGGGTGTACTGGTCCTGGTTGATCACCTGCAGCGACATGAAGCGCTCGCCAGCGTCGGGCAGGCCGATGGTCACCGAGCCCGCGTCGAGGTCGAATACGGCGGCCGAGTAGAGCGTGTCCCGGTTGAGGCGGATGACGGTCTGCTTGTCCAACGGGGCTGGATCGCGGGTGTGGTCGAACCTGCCGAACCCGCCATTCGCCACCACGCCGCTGAAATAGAGGTCGGTCTCGGCGCGGGCGAAGTTGTCGGCTGTCACGGGGACGGTCGCGGCTGAAGATTGGGCGGTCATGGCGGCTCCTGTCAGGCCTTGCCGGCGGTCTGGATAGGCGGCGCCTGCCACCGCCCGTCGAGGGGCACATTCTGAACCGCGTTCATTGGCCCCTTGTACTGACCGCCGCCGGTGTCGATCGCGAACTGGAAGATGCTCAGGGAGTTCTGCACGACCGGGTAGGCGTAGAGGTAGGCCTCGCGGGCGATGGCGCGGGCTTCGTCGGTCGAGGTGGTGAAGGTTGTCATCGTGGCTGCCGCCCTGCCGTGGGTCCGCGGAATCTGCGGCAGGGCGGGCCGCCTTTGCCATCAGGGCGAACCCGGAGAGGCGGGCGGCCAACCCCCGAATTGACAGCGGGACGGCCCAGACATGCGAAAGGCCCCCCGGGCGCCCGGGAGGCCTTTCCATCGTCTTGCCGCGGTCGCGGCAGTAACGCTATGCGCTGATCAGGCGCCGACCCCCGCAGAAGCGGTGGACGAGGTCATGCGTTGCGACCGAGGACTCATACGATGAGACACGTGGTCACCTCCTTTCAGCTGTTGAACAGGACCCCCAATATGGGTCCGGTTTTCGGAGACGCAAACCCTGATTTCGCGATGACGCACGAAGTTGGCGCCGACTGCTGCATTCAGGTCACTTCAGCTTCTGGACCTTGGCCGGGCAGGTGTCGCCAATCCGGCGGGCGGTTGTGCTTGCGCTGGCCTTGAGCGGCACGCCGGCCAGCTTGCCCGACAGGTTGGCGTCGAGGTTGAAAGCGGTCGGCGAATAGGCCCCAGTCGCGCTGACGTTCACCGTGCGCCCGCGCTTGTCGACGCAGGTGCCCTTGAAGAACATCTTGCCGCCGGACACCCGCTTCTCCGGATAGGTGCAGGTGTAGTGGCGGTTGATCCTGCCGGACAGGATCTTGTCGACGTCGGCCGGGGTGATGCAGCGGCGTTCGCGCTCGGTGTTGCTGATGACCAGGTTGAGCGTGTTGGTGCTCTCCCACCAGCCGGGCTTTATGGTCTCCTCGCGAGCCATGGCCGGGGCGGCGGTCAGGCCCAGCAGGCCGATCAGGGCGAGGGTGCGGATGGTCTTCATGGGTCCAGTCTGGATCAGCGTCATGGCGGTGTTTTGGCGGGCGGTGCATGAATGCACGATGACCGCACGATTCAAGCCGCGATAGGAACGGGACATGCCGAGCTGGGATCCCGCCGTCTACGAACGCTACAAGACCTACCGCGACCGCCCGGCCCTGGACCTGATGGTGCAGCTGCCGACGCGCGACTTCCGCGAGATCTGGGACCTCGGCTGCGGGACCGGCGAGCACGCTGCGCTGCTGGCCGCGCGGCATCCGGGGGCGCGGGTGCACGGCCTCGATTCCAGCCCGCAGATGCTGGAGCAGGCTCGCAAGCGCGAGGCGCAGGTCGATTGGGTGCTGGCCGGGGTCGCGGACTTCGCCCCGACCGAGGCGCCGGACCTGGTCTTCACCAACGCGGCGCTGCAGTGGCTGCCCGACCACGCCAACCTGTTTCCGAGGCTGGCGCGGACCCTCGCGCCCGGCGGCGTGTTCGCCTGTCAGATGCCGATGGCGTTCGAGACCGAGCACCACCGCATCCTGCGCGAGACGGCGGAGGAGGGGCCCTGGGTCTCGCTGACCGCCACGGCGCGGCTGATCAACCCGACCCCGCCGACGGGCGACTACTACGGCTGGCTGGCCGACGCCGGTTGCGGCGAGATCGACATATGGAGCGCCACCTACCTGCATGCGCTCGAGGGGGAAGACCCGGTGGTGGAGTGGATGCGAGGCACGGCGCTGCGGCCCTATCTCGACGTGCTGACCGATCCGGCGTTGCGCGAGGCCTTCCTGACCGCGTTCCGCGCCCGCATCGCAGAGGCGTTCCCCCCACGCGCGGACGGCGTGACACTATTCCCGTTCCCGCGACTGTTCATGGTGGCGGTGCGGGCGTAGGGGGCATGGTCGGCGACGCGGTGCGTGTCCCAGGTCAGCGGCCCCATGCAGGCGACTCGCACCTTCGGAGCATGTGCCCGCTGCGGCGCATCTACCGCTTCTTCCGCCTAAGCTCCGTAACCGGACGCTCGAGCTTGTCCACCGCCTCGAGCGTCGCCGCGTAGCCGGCGTCGACGGCCGGCTCGAACGCCTTCCAGTCGCGGATGTCGACGCCGTCGACCTTGGGCAGGATGAGCAGGTCGGTGGCCTCGCGGGCGGCGATCAAATCCCGGCCGGTGGAGACGGTGGCGGCGCGCATCAGCAGTCCGACGATCGGCGGACCCTTGCGCCATTCGCCCGACAGGATCCAGCGCCAGACCGAGCTGGGCCGCGCCACGTCGTCGGCCGTCAGGTTGCGGCCACGGGTGACGTCGACCCCGACGATCGGGCCCAGCATCAGCGAGCGCATCACGTCGGTCGGGAAGTTTTTCATCACCGCCCCGTCGACGAGGACGTTGTTGCCGTCCACCGCCGGCGGCATCACCCCCGGCAGCGAGATCGAGGCGCGCAGGGCCCGGCGCAGGCTGCCCCGGCGATGCAGGTGGTAGGCGCCGGTGGTCAGGTTCGAAGAGACGCAGAAGAACGGCAGCCACAGGTCGGCGATCTGGACGTCGCCGAAATGGTCGTGCAGCCGCGTGCGGACCTTCTCGCCGAGCGTCATGGCGATCAGCGGGAAGGCGATGTCGTCGAGCGGGCTGGTGGTCACGAAGGCGGCGCGGATGCGCATGTCCATCTCCGCCTCGTCCCAGCCCATGGCCACGCCGGCCGCCATGATCGCGCCCATCGAGGCGCCGCCGACGAAGTCGATCGGCACGCCGCGCTCGCGCAGCGCCCGGATGGCGCCGACGTGGGCGTAGGCCCGGGCGCCGCCGCCCGACAGCACCAGCCCCACCGAGCGCCCGGTCAGGACCCGGGCCATGCGCTCGATGTCGGCCTGGGCGCCCTCGCGCATGTGGAACAGGCGGGCGACGCCGGTGGCGTCGAGCCAGGCGTCGGATCCCTGCGGCCGCGGGCAGTCGGCGCGCTGGACCAGGATCAGGTCGACCAGCTGCTGTTCCTGCAGCGGCTCGGAGGCATGGGACTCGATCACCGCCGGCGGCGGGCGGTCGCCGCGGCCGATGCGGAACAGTCGGTCGACCTGGCGGCCGACGATCGGCTTCCAGGCCGTCTCGCCGAACTCCGCCGCGTAGAAGACGAAGTCGTAGTCACCCTCGGTGTTGGAGAACCATTCGGTCGGGGCGCCGGCGGCTTCGGCCCCGACGACGGTTACGGAATAGGAGAGGCGGGCGACCGCGAGGGCGATCTTCTCGACCAGTGGCCGGATCTTGCGGCCGCCGTCGGCGGCGATGAAGCCGAACACGCTGGGCTCGCCGACCGCGGCCTGCCCGGCCGCCTGACGGGTGCGCAGGATCATCAGCCGGGCCAGCTCGATCATCACCGAGGGGTCGGCGTCGGCGGCGGCGAAGAAGTCTTCCCGCGACAGGGCGAGGATCTCGGAATCGCGCAGGGCGACCAGCTGGCCGGTGTGCGGCGTGCCGGCGATCAGGGCCATCTCGCCGGCCGGTTCGCCGGGCCGGATCATGCCCAGGAACTGCCGCTCCTGGCCCTCGTCCTTGCGGAACGCGCCGAGCCGGCCGGCCTTGAGCAGGTAGATTTCGTCGGAGGCCTCGCCTGCGTCGTAGAGGTGCGCGCCGCCGGGCAGCGAGAACCACCGCGCCACGCCTGTCAGGCGCTCCTGCGCGAACAGGCGCTCGAGGGCCGTTTCGGTAGCGTGTTTTCCGATTTTCCCCACACGGGGAGCCTAGCAAGGGTTGTGAGTCGTTTGGAGCGAATCCTCCCCGGCTTGCTGGGAGGACCAGCGAAGCTGGTGGAGGGGAGTCGTTGCTCGGACTCCTTCCACGGCGCCATCAGACCGTGCGGGGACTCCCCTGCACCGCGTGCGGCGGTCCCCCTCCCCATGTGCGATGGGGAGGATTGGCGAGGCCCTGAAGAACACGCTATGCCTCGGTCATGCCGAGACTGAGCACGACCATCGACACGAACGGTGAGGGCTTCCGCAAGAACGTTGCGGTGAACCGGGCCTTGGCCGAGGAACTTCACCAGCATGTGGCCAGGGCCGCGCTGGGCGGGAACGAGGCGTCGCGCGCGCGCCACACCAGCCGCGGCAAGCTTCTGCCGCGCGAGCGCGTCGAGCGGCTGCTGGACCCGGGCTCGCCGTTCCTGGAGATCGGCCAGCTGGCCGCGCACGAGCTCTACGGCAAGGAAGATATCCCCGGCGCCGGGATCATCACCGGCATCGGCCGGGTCTCGGGCCGCGAGGTCATGATCGTCGCCAACGACGCCACGGTGAAGGGCGGCACCTACTACCCGATGACGGTCAAGAAGCACCTGCGGGCGCAGGAGATCGCGCTGCAGAACCGGCTGCCCTGCGTCTATCTGGTCGACAGCGGCGGGGCCAACCTGC
>JAZJXN010000006.1:0-2356 GCA_040390885.1 Pseudomonadota bacterium
GTTGCCGATGTTGGCGTTGATCTTGACCAGGAAGTTGCGGCCGATCGCCATCGGCTCCAGCTCGGTGTGGTTGATGTTGGCGGGGATGATGGCGCGGCCGCGGGCGATCTCCTGGCGGACAAACTCGGGGGTGACGAAGTCGGGGATCGAGGCGCCGAAGTCCTCGCCGTCGCGGATGCAGGGGGCGGTCTGCTCGCGGCGCAGGTTCTCGCGGATGGCGACGTATTCCATCTCGGCGGTGATCTTGCCGGCGCGGGCGTATTCGAGCTGGGTGACCGGGGCGGACCCGCGCGCGCGCCAGACGCGGCGCTCCGTGTCGGGGAACTGCGGGGCGAGGTGGCGGCCCTGGGCGAAGCCGTTGTCCTCGGGCCGGACCTGACGGGGCTGCGCCACCTGCTCGACGTCGCCGCGTTGCAGGATGAAGGGCTCGCGGATGCGCGGCAGGCCCTTCTCGATGTCGATGACGGCGGCCGGGTCGGTGTAGGGGCCGGACGGGTCGTAGATGGTCACCGGCGGCTCGTTGGCGCTGGGATGGACCGCGACCTCGCGGAACGGCACGCGGATGTCCGGGAACAGCTCGCCCGCGGCATAGACCTTGCGGCTGCCGAGGCGCGGGCCGACGGCGACGTCGTCGGTCTTGGGGCCGTTGGCGGGACTGGCGGGCGGGACGTGGACGTTCATGGCGCGGCTCCTCGGGTGGAGGGCTACGCCGGCGTCGGGGATTCCGCGCGGAAAGGGCCGCGGAACCTGTCTCTCCCTTCGCCGGCATGACCCGGATCAGGTTCGACGCGTCACGGCATCAGCCGTATCTCAGCGCCTTGAGCGGCGCCCCGCGGAGAACAGGGGGAGACTAGGCGTGCTCGCGGGGGCGGGCAAGGTGGTGCGTCCTTCGAGACGCGGCTTCGCCGCTCCTCAGGATGACGAACGTGGGTAGCTTGCAACAAAGCTGGTCATGGTGAGGAGCGAGCCTCAAGCGAGCGTCTCGAACCACGCAGGGCGTGTTGACGCGCGCCTTCATATTTCGATCCCGGCCTTGCGGAACACCGCCGCCATCGGCTCGAGCGCGTCGCCCAGCCGGCGCCAGCGGCCGACGCTGCCGGCGTGGATCGGCTGGCGCACCTGGAGGGCGCTGGGGGTGGCGACCGGGGCGGCGTTCTCGTGGAAGGCCAGGGTCGCCGGGTCCCAGTCGAGGCCGCAGTGGGCGAGCAGGCGACGGGTCTCGCCCTCCTGGTCGGCGACCAGGGCCTCGTAGCGGAGCTCGGTGTAGCGGTCCCGCGGCAGCACCGCGGCCCAGCGATCGGCCAGGGCCTCGAACCCGGCGACGTAGGCGGCCGTGTCCTCCAGCCCGTAGGCGTAGTCGTAGTAGGGGAAGCGGGTGGCGAACATCTGCCGGTAGTTGGCCAGCGCCGCGTCCATCGGATGACGGCGCAGGCAGACGATCCGCGCGTTCGGCAGCATGCGGTGGATCAGCCCCGCGTAGAGGATGTTGAGCGGCATCTTGTCGACGGTGCGCCGGCCGTCGGCCAGCGGCGCCATGGCCTCGAGATAGCGGCGGCCGGCCTGGGCGAGGTCCAGCGCCCCGGCGGCATCGAGGGTCGACTCGTCGAGCACCAGGGCGCCCGGGGTCGCGGCCATGCGCTTGAGGATCAGGGCGACATCGGTGCGTTCGCCGACGCTGACGGCGGCGGGGTGGCTGCTGATGATGCGGTCGACCAGGGTGGTGCCGGTGCGCGGCAGGCCCACGACGAAGATCGGCGCGGCGTCGCTGGCGCCCTCGGCCGGCGGTCCGGCGGTGCGGGCGGCGGCCGCGAACAGCGCGGCGTCGCGAGCCGGGTCATAGGCCGCCTGCACCCGCCGCGCGGCCTTGGCCCGTCCCAGCCAGGCGAGCGCGCCGGCGTCGTCGCCGAGATCCTCGGCGGTCTTGGCGAGGGCGTGGCCGACGTGGAGGGCGCGGTCGGGATCGTCTTCCGGCCGGGCCGGGAACAGCGGCGCCAGCTGGGCGGCGACGTTGCGGTCGGGGGTCTGTTTCGCGAGCTGGGTGATCGACCACCAGGCGCGGTAGAGGCCCGGATCGCCGGCCACCGCCGCCCGGAACGCCGCCTCCGCCCCCGCGACGTCGCCGGCGAACTGCAGCGCCGTGCCGAGGTTCTGCTGATAGGCGGGATTGCCCGGCTCCAGCGCCACGGCGCGCCGGAACAGCGGCAGCGCCCGTTCGTGCAGGCCGGTGCGGCTGTGCACCACGCCGAGGGTGTCCAGCGTCCAGGCGTCCGTGGGCGAAAGCGCCTCCCCCCGCGCCGCCGCCGCCCGCGCCTCGGCGTGGCGGCTGAGCGCGGTCAGGCTGCGGGCGAGCTGGACG
>JAZJXN010000006.1:2366-8943 GCA_040390885.1 Pseudomonadota bacterium
CGGCGGCGGGGTCCTGCGCCGCGGCCCGCGCGAACAGGTCCGCCGCCTGGCCGTGATTGCCGTGCTCCGCTGCGATGACCCCGAGCAGGAACAGCGCCCGCGCCGGCGCCGCGTCAGCGTTCAGCGCGGCGAGGCAGAGCGCGTGCGCCTCACGCCAGGCGCGCCGGGCGATCAGCCGCTCTGCGTCGTCGAGCTGGTCCGTCATGCCTCCCTGCCCTTCCACGGCGATTAAACATGCCTCCGAAAAAGGCGGGGCGTCGAAAATTCGCCCACGGCGCGGTCGCTTGCCGGTTCGTTGAACAGACTCGCCCGCCCCGGCTTGGGCCGACGCATTCGCAGCCCCAGCCTCCCCGCAGGTCAAGTCTTTGACGTTGGGGATCGTCCATGTCTGCCAAGAAATCGCTGACGCGCATCGCGCTGCTCGCCTCCATCAGCCTGCTGCCCGTCCTGGCGGCGGCGCCGGCCCTGGCGCAGGACGCCACGGTCGATGAGCTGATCATCACCGCCACCCGCCGCGACAGCACCGTGCAGGACGCGCCGATCAATATCGCCGCGGTCGGCGGCGCCGCGATCGAGGCCCAGGGCTTCTCCGACCTGGCCGACATCTCCGCCTATGTGCCCGGCGTCCACCTGGTCGACCAGGGCGGCCGGGACGGCAACCTGATCGTCGTCCGCGGCCTCAACGCCAACCCGCTGGGAGGCTCCGAGGGCGTCGGCAACAGCACTGGCGGCATGGTCGCCACCTACATCGGCGAGGTGCCGCTGGTCCTCGACATCAAGCTCAACGACATGGAGCGCGTCGAATTCCTGCTCGGCCCGCAGGGCACCCTGTACGGCGCGGGCACCATGGCCGGGGCCATCCGCTACATCCCCAAGCGCCCGGCGTTCGACGTCTACACCGCCGAGGTGCGCGGGTCGGCCTACGGCTACTCGGAGGCCGACGACGTCAGCGGCGACGTCGGGCTGACGGTCAATGTGCCGGTCAGCGACACCTTCGCCCTGCGCGGCTCGATCGACTATCTCGAGGACAGCGGCTTCATCGACTACACCTCCGTGGTCAACCAGATCGGGGTGTCCAACCCCAACCTCTTCGACGCGGCCAACACCCGCACCGTCAAGGACGCCAACGACGAGCAGACGGTGTCCGGCCGCATCGCCGCGCGCTGGGCCCCGACCGACGCGCTCGACATCAACCTGACCTACTACTTCCAGCAGCAGGACGTCGGCGCCCGCCAGGTCAGCAGCAAGCGAGTGACCACCCTCCCCGACCGCGCCGGAGACTACGAGTCAGCCCTGCGCGTGCTCGAGCCCAACTCGCGCGACAACCAGCTGGTCGCGCTCGAAGTCGGCTACGACCTCGGCTTCGCGACCCTGACCTCGGCGACCGCCTATTCGAAGTACAAGGAGCACGGCCAGCGCGACCAGACCGACCTGCTGATCGGCCTCGAGTACGGCTACGAGGGCTTCCCCAGCTTCACCGCCTTCACCAGCGAGCGCAGCGAGGAAGAGAACTTGAACCAGGAGATCCGGCTCGTCTCGTCGGGCGACGGCCCGCTGAGCTGGATCGTCGGCGGCTTCTACAACAAGGCCGAGGGCGAGGGCTCGAGCAAGGAGTTCACGCCCGGCCTGCCCGCCTACTGGGGCATCAACCGTCCCGACGCGCTGGAATACTATTCGGTCAGCAAGACCGAACTGACCGAGAGCGCCTTCTTCGGCGAGGTCAGCTATCGCATCACTCCGGCCTGGCAGGTGACGGTCGGCGCCCGCAAGTATCAGTACGAGCTGAAGACCGCCGACGCGGTCGATTTCCCGCTGTTCAACAGCGGCAGCGGCGCCGGCCCGGACGACATCTTCCTGGCCTTCGAGGACGGCGGCCAGGACGACGACGGCTGGCTGTTCAAGTTCAACACCTCCTACGACCTCAGCGATGATGTCCTGCTCTACGCGACGATCAGCGAGGGCTACCGGATCGGCAACTCCAACGGCGTGGGCCCCTGCCCCGACCCGCTGCCGCCGACCCAGATCGCCTGCGGCCTGCCCAACGAGATGGCCTATTTCCCTGACAAGACCCTGAACTACGAGTTCGGCATCCACAGCCAGTGGTTCGACAAGCGCCTGACCCTGAACGGGGCCTGGTACTACATCGAGTGGAAGGACCCGCAGGTCTCCGCCGCGACCGAGAACGGCCTGATCCCGATCACCAAGAATGGCGAGGCGGCCGAGAGCATCGGACTGGAGTTCGACTTCGCCTACAGCGTCAGCGATCGGCTCAAGGTGCGTGGCAACTACTCCTACGCCGCCGCACGGCTGACCGAGACGACGATCAACCTGATCCCGTCCTTCAACCCGCCGGGCTTCCAGAGCACCATCACCTACGAAAACGGCGAGGCGGGCGACCGCCTCCCCGGGTCGCCGGAGCATGAGGGCAGCCTGTTCGTCGAATACAACCTGCCGCTCAGCAACGGCATGGAACTCGACTTCGCCTACGGCTTCAGCGCCATCAGCGACGTGCTGACCCGCATGGGCGGCAAGGGCGGCGGCATCACCCTGGACGGCTTCTCGATCCACGACGCCTCGGTGAAGCTGTCGGACGACGACTGGACCGTGGCCCTGTTCGTCAACAACCTGTTCGACGAGTACGCCGAGACCGGCGCCCGGGCGACGCCGGCCTCGAACCAGATCGTGACCGACGACAACGGCGACAACGTCTACGCCCGCAGTTTCTACACCTCGGTGCTTCCGCCGCGCTCGATCGGCGTGCGCTTCACCAGGAAGTTCGGGGGGTAGTCCGCCCTCTTCTCCCTTCCTCCTCGATGGAGGAAGGGCCGGGGATGGTGGTGTGGCGTGCCGCCTGCTCGGTCAAGCGCGTATGGCTCTGCGCCCTCCAAGACCTTCGCCCAACTCAGCGAATACACCATCACCCCTGCCCCTCTTCCATCGAGGAAGAGGGGTAAGAGGGATCAAAGCGTCCGCGCCTTGAAGGTGTCGCACTGGCCGGGGTCGCCGGTCTCGTAGCCGCGACGGAACCAGCGCATGCGCTGCTCGGCCGTGCCGTGGGTGAAGGCGTCGGGGACGACCTGGCCCTGGGTGCGGCGCTGGATGGTGTCGTCGCCGACGGCGCTGGCGGCGCCGAGGCCGGACTCCAGGTCGCCCTGCTCAAGCGCGATCTGGCCGCCGGACGCCTCGCCCGCATGGGACGCCCAGACGCCGGCGTAGCAGTCGGCCTGCAGCTCGACCCGCACCGCGCCGCTCTCGGCGCCGCGCGCGCTGGCCCGGCCCTGGTCGATGGAGCCGGTCAGGGTCTGAACGTGGTGGCCGATCTCGTGGGCGATGACATAGGCGCGGGCGAACTCGCCGCGGGCGCCGAAGTCACGCTCCAGGTCCTGCCAGAAGGCCAGGTCCAGGTACACCTTGCGGTCGGTCGGGCAGTAGAACGGCCCCATCGCAGCCTGCCCCGTGCCGCAACCGGTGCCCGTCGCCTGATCGTAGATGACGACGTCCTCCGGCGGCCTGTACTGCTCGCCAGACTTGCTGAACAGCTGCGTCCAGACGTCGGTGGTCGAGGTCTCGATGACGTCGACGAAGGCGCCGGCCTGGTCCTCGGGACTGCCCTGCTTGCCGGCGACCTGCTGCTGCTGGCCGCCGCCCTCGCTGACTATGCCCATCATCTGGCCGGGATCGATCCCGAACACGAAGACGCCGATCAGCGCGATGACCACGCCGCCGATGCCGAGCCCGCCCACGGCGGCGCCGCCGCTGAGCCCGCGTCGGTCATCGATGTTGCCGGAACGTCTGCCACCCTGCCAGCGCATGCGCGTCTTCTCCCCGTCGTGCCTGAAAGGTCAGGCTGCTCTCAAACCGGGTGAGGCGTCTAGGGGTTCCCGCCCGGCGTCGTCGCACGCACCCGCGCCTGCGACCTGGCCATGGCGTCGGCCATCAGGGCGTCCATCCGCGCCTGGTCGGCGGCGGGGGTCAGCGGCGTGACCACGCGCGACGGCTCCATCGGGGCGATGGTCGAGGGACGGTAGGGCGGCAACGGCGCCGATGACGGTCCGCCGGCGAGCTCACCGCTCTGCATCGCGCGCAGGGTCGCGTCGGTGCGCGCCTGCTGATCGCGCGCCCGCTGTTCCCGCTGGAACTCCAGCGAGTCGCGGCCGGCGTCCCGCTGGGCCTGCGCCGCGGCCGCGCGCTCGCGCTCCCAGGCCGGGTTGTAGGCTTGGGCGAGAGCCGGCCGCGACGCGGCGAGCGCCACGGCCAGCGTCGCCGCGATCAGTATGGGGGTGATGGTGAGCAGGCGCATCGTCGTCTCCGCCCGATAGATGGGGTCGCACGTGAGAACGCGCAAAGCTCGAAAACTATCCTCTCCACTTGGGAGAGGATGCCCACGCTACGGCTTCGTCACCGTGAACCGCGCCAGCTGCTTCCTCGGCGCGTCCCAGTCCGGGGCCAGGTCCTGGGCCCTGCGGTAGTCGAGGTACGCCTCGCGGGCGCCGCCGAGCGACTCCTGGACCAGGCCGCGGTTGTAGTAGGCCTTGGCCGGCTCATCGACGCCGAGCGCCAGGCCCCGCTCGATCTCCGCCAGCGCCCGGTCGTAGTCGCGATCGGCCATCAGCACGACGCCGCGATTGACGAAGGCTTCCCCGAGCGTCGGCTCCAGGGCGATGGCCTGGTCGAGATCGGCGCGGGCGCCCGGATAGTCGCGGGCCCGCAACAGCATCACCCCGCGATTGACCAGGGTGCCCGCCCGGTCGCGGCGGGTCAGTCGGTCCTCGCGCAGGGCGAGGCTGCAGGTGGCGATCGAGTCGCGGTCGTGGCGGCCGGCGAAGGCGGCCTTCGAGCAGTCGACGGCGATGTCGTTTCCCAGCACCATCACCGACGCCGAGGCCGGCACGGCGGCGGCCGCAAGCGTCAGCGAAAGGCAGGCGGCGGCGAGGCGCATGGCGACCTCCCTCCCTAGGGCCGGCTGACCGAGAACCGGGCCAGTTCGCGGCGTGGCGCGTCCCAGTCGGGGCGCAGTTCGAGGGCCTTCTGGTAATCGAGCCAGGCGGACTTCATCTCGTCGAGCCCCTCATGGGCGAGCGCGCGGTTGAAGTAGGCCTTCTCCGGCTCGTCGGGGCTGAGGGCGAGGCCGCGGTCGATCTCGGTGACGCCGGCCGCGTACTGGCGCTGGGCGATCAGGATCGCGCCGCGATTGACGAAGGCCTCGCCCAGATCGGGTTCGATGGCCAGGGCGGCGTCGAAGTCGCGCCGCGCGTCGACATAGGCCTGGCGCCTCAGATGGATGACGCCGCGGTTGACGAAGGTGCCGGCGCGATCGCGCTTGAGCAGGGGCTGACTCTCCAGCGCCATCGAGCAGGTGTCGACGGCCGCCCGGTCGTCACGTCCCTCGATCGCCGCGCGGGAACAGGCATTGGCCATGCCGCCTCCGAGCACGAAGGCGGCGCCGGACGCGGGCGTGGCGGCGAGAACGGCGGAGGTGGCCAGGACGGCGTACGCGAACACGACTTTCGGGGACATGATGTCTCCTCCCGAGCGTGCGATGTAGAAGCGGTGACCATACCACGTTTTTGACGATCAGGACGATTTCGAAATGAACCTCGCCAAGTTCGCCCGCGCCCGCTTCGCCCATCTGCCGACGCCGCTGGAGCCCGCGCCCCGGCTGAGCGCCGAGCTGGGGATCGACCTGTGGATCAAGCGCGACGACTGCACGGGCCTCGCCGGGGGCGGCAACAAGACCCGCAAGCTCGAGTTCCTGCTCGGCGAGGCGCTGGAGCAGGGCGCCGACACCCTGATCACCCAGGGCGCGGTGCAGTCCAACCACGTGCGTCAGACGGCGGCGGCGGCGGCCAGCTTCGGCATGGCCTGCGAGATCGTGCTCGAGAACCGCACCGGCAACACCGCCGCCGACTATGTCGGCAGCGGCAACGTGCTGCTCGACCGGCTGCTCGGGGCCAAGATCCGCACCGTGCCGGCCGGGCTCGACATGAACGCCGAGATGGAGGTCAACGCGTCGGCGGTCCGCGCGCGCGGCGGCTCGCCCTACATCATCCCCGGCGGCGGCTCCAACCCGGTCGGAGCCCTCGGCTACGTCGACTGCGCGCTGGAGCTCGCGGGGCAGGCCAACGACGAGGGCCTGGTCATCGACCGCCTCGTCACCGCCACCGGCAGCGCCGGCACCCACGCGGGCCTGGTCGCCGGCATGGCGGTGAGCGGCGCCGATATCCCGGTGCTCGGCATCGGCGTGCGCGCGCCGAAGGAGAAGCAGGAGGAAAACGTCTTCAGGCTCGCGGTCGAGACGGCCGCCCTGCTCGGCCACCCCGAGCGGGTCACGCGCGACATGGTGGTGGCCGACTGCGACTACGTCGGCGCCGGCTATGGCCTGATCGACGAGGCGGTGATCGACGCGCTCAAGCTGGCCGCCCGCACCGAGGGGCTGCTGCTCGACCCGGTCTACAGCGGCAAGGCGATGAAGGGCCTGACCGCGCTGGCGAAGCAGGGCGCGTTCGAGGGTCAGACCGTGGTTTTCCTGCACACCGGCGGCGCCCAGGGCCTGTTCGGCTATCACGGAGAGCTGGAG
>JAZJXN010000006.1:8953-17778 GCA_040390885.1 Pseudomonadota bacterium
CAGCAGGTGCCGGCCGCGTTGGGTGTGGACGGTTCGGGGGAGAAGGTCGTGGCGATTGCCGCGACGGCGGTCGGGCAGTGGTTGCGTACACCGTTCTGGCTTCCGTTGATCATCGCCGGAGGCGTCGCTGCAGCGATGAAGACCCTCGGCGTTCTCGGCGGCATGGGTCCGGCGGCGACGCTGGACTTCCTCGCCAAGCTGCAGGCGGCGACCCCGGCGGCGCGCGACCAGGACCACCTGCGGGTGCTGGTCGACCTCAACCCGCAGGTCCCCGACCGCAACGCCGGCGACGCCGCGCCCGGGCCGGTGCTGGCGGCGATGGCGCGGGGGCTCGTAGGTCAGGGGGCAGAGGTGCTGGCGATCGCCTGCAACACCGCCCACGCCTATGCCGACGACGTGCGAAGCGCCGGCGTCCCGCTGATCGACATGATCGCCGTCGCCTGCGAGGCGGCCGCCGCCACGGGCGCGCGGCGGGTCGGGGTGATCGGCACGCCGCTGGCGCTGACGCTCTACACAGGGCGGCTGGCGACGATGGGGCTGGAGGCGGTGGTCCCCGACGCGGACGGCCAGGCCGTGTTCATGGCGCTGCTCTACCGCATCAAGGCGGGCGACCTCGGCGCGGCGGTGGCCGAGGGCATGCGGGATGTGGCGGATTCGCTGGGCGCCGACGCGGTGATCGCCGGCTGCACCGAGGTCCCGCTGGTCGTCGAGACGCTGGACGTGCCGCTCATCGACGCAGGGCTGGAACTGGCGAGGCGGTGTGTCGAGGTGTGCCGCGATTAACGCCAATCCTCCCCGACTTCGTCAGGGGGGATCGCCCCATTTTCTAAGCCGCGCGGAACACCGGCCTGTCCCCCAGCACCGTCGCGCGCGACATCACCCGCCGGTGCGGGAGGAAGTCGTCCACCGCCCGGTGCTGCGTGCAGCGGTTGTCCCAGAAGGCGACGTCGCCCGGGCGCCAGCGCCAGCGGACGACGAACTCGGGCTGCTGGACGTGGGCGTTGAGGAAGGCCATCAGCGCCTTGCTCTCCTCCCGGCGCAGGCCCTTGATCCGGCGGGTGAACACCGAGTTGACGAAGATGCAGGGCTCGCCCGTCTCGGGGTGCGTCCGGATCACGGGGTGGGTCACCGGCGGGTTGGCGGCGACCGCCTTTTCGTACTTCTCGCGGCCCGCCTGCGAGCCGGCCAGGCCTTCCGGCGTGAAGGCGTAGCTGAAGTCGTGGACCGCCTCGAGGCCTTCGAGGAAGCGCTGCATCGGCGCCGACAGGGCCCGGAAGGCGGCCGTGGTCGAGGCCCACATGGTGTCGCCGCCGCGCGGCGGCAGCTGGCGCGCCGCCAGGATCGAGCCCATCGGCGGGGTGTCGATGAAGGTCACGTCCGTGTGCCAGAAGTTGTTGTCGGTGGGGTTATCGACGTGGTTGTCGATGATCATGATCTCGGGGTGCCCCTCGTCGCGGTCGTAGAGCGGGTGCACGTGCAGGTCGCCGAAGCGCGCCGCGAAGTCGCGCTGCTGGGTCGGGTCGAAGTCCTGGCCCTCGAAGAACACCACCTGATGGTCGAGCAGCGCCTTTCGGATGTCGGCGACAAGGTCGTCCGAGGCGCGCTCGGCGAGATTGACGCCGCGCAGGATCGCGCCGATGGCCGGCGTCAGCGGCTCGATGGCCAGGGTGTTGGAGCGGGTCATCAGGTTTCCTCCCGGCGTTCCGCCGTGTGCACGATCACTGTTCAGTCCCCATAGCCGGGCATCAACCCCCTATTTGGGGTATGGGCGCCCCCGCCTCCTCCCGTATGGTCGGGTTCGACGAACGCCACATTGGAGGGGCGACCCCACATGAGAAAGACCATCACCGCCGCCGCATTTGCGCTCGGCGTCTTCACGCTCGGCGCGACCGCAGCCCATGCCGGCCCCTACCCCACCGGCGGCGTCACCGCCGCAGAGGCGGCCGCGGTTCTGAAGAACAAGGGCCTGTCTGCGGAGATCACCAAGGACGACGCCGGCGATCCCATGATCAAGAGCGCCACCGAGGGCGTGAACTGGCGGATCTACTTCTACAACTGCAAGGCCGGCCGCTGTAACAGCATCCAGTTCTCGGCCGGGTTCGATCTCGACAACGGGATCACCTACTCCAAGGCCAACGAGTGGAACTACACCAAGCGGTTCAGCCGCGCGGCCCTCGACGACGACATGGACCCCTACGTCCGCTACGACGTCGACGCCGAGAAGGGCTTCACCTCCGAGGCCCTGACCCTGGCGCTGGAAACCTGGCTGCTGGTGCTGCCGACGTTCAGCGAGTTCGTCGGCTACGAGTCCTAGGCTCCGACACCCGACAGACGATGATGGCGGCCGGCTCTTCAGGAGCCGGCCGTTTTCACGTCAGCCCGCGCCCGCGTCGCGCTCGTCGAGCCGGCGGCGGACCTCTGCATGGGCGGCCGCGTCGAGGCGGTAGCCGCTGATCAGCCAGGCCGCCGTCAGCGCGAGCGCCGCCGGGCCGAGGGTGAACATCAGCGACAGGGTCAGCAGGGCGCTGTCGCTGTTCGCGCCGGAGGCGGCGGGGTCGAACGCCACCAGCTCCAGCGCATAGAGGCTGCCGCCCACCGCCAGCATCGAGCCGATCTTCACCGAGCCCGTCAGCAGCGAGAACAGCAGGCCCGTGCGGTCGACGCCGCTGGTGAGCCGCTCCTCGTCGGCGACATCGGCCATCATCGCCTTGAGCAGGATTGGTCCGGAGGCGAACGGCAGGCCGGCGAGGAACATGATCACGAAGCCGAGCCAGGTGATGTTGGGCAGGGCCATGACCCCGATCTGCATGGCCGCCCAGGCGAGCCCGGCGATGGCCAGCGCCCGGTGCTTGCCGAGCCGCCTGGCTAGCCGGGTCCAGATCGGCGCGCCGCACAGCGCCCCGAGGAAGAAGGCGATCAGCATCAGCCCGGCGACGCCCCGGTCGATGCCGCGCACGGCGTCGAAGAAGAAGAACAGCAGCGTTCCGGACAGCGACAGCGCCGTTCCCCAGCAGATGTCGGCCAGCAGCACCCGCAGTACGGTCGGGCGCTTCAGCATCTGCCAGTAGTGCGCCAGGCGGGGCGTTTCATGGTTGGGCTTGATCGCCGGCTCGCCGGTCGACCACAGCGCCAGCAGCGCCGTCAGCGGCAGGGCGGCGATGGCGAACCAGCCCATCGCCTTGACCCCGTCGGCGAAGTCGCCGCCGAAGCCGTACTTGATGACGGGCGGCAGCAGCAGGATCGCGATCATGCCGATGACGCTGAGCGCCTGCCAGAACCCGTAGACGCGGGACCGCTCGTCGTAGCCCGGCGCCACGGTGCTGGCCCAGGCCATATGGCCGAGCTGGCCCATCGACTGACCCGCGAAACCGATGATCAGCCACAGCACGATATAGCTCCCGCCAATCCCGCGCTCGGCCATGAACAGCATGTAGACGGCCAGCATGGCGATCGGCGCCCCGGCCACGAACCACGGCCGGAAACGGCCGAAGCGGGTGCGAGTGCGATCCATCGCCAGGCCCAGGGCCGGGTCGAACCAGAGGTCGAAGAAGCGCACCACCATGAAGGCCCAGGCGAGGTCTGCGGCGCGGACCGCAAGGTCGGTGGCGTAGTAGTTGGGCAGGTAGGCGGTGACCGGCATCAGCATCGCCGCCAGCGGGATCGTCGGGGTCGAGAAGGCGATCAGCCGCCAGGTCTTCAACCGCGCCGGCGCCCTGCCGCCCGCCTCGGTCACCGGCGCGATCGGCGCCGCCACATCCATTTCCACCGTCATGCCACGCCCGCCTCCCCGGGATCCCCCGGTGTTCCGGGTGGATGACCGATGGTCAGGGGTGAGGGCGGAAAGCGCAAGTACATAGGGGACACGCACCCTTCGGGAGCATGTCCCTACCGCCTAGGCCGCGCTGTCCATGAACGCCGCCATTGTCAGGTCGAGGTCCGTCACGCCGTCGGCGTCGTGGGTGGTCAGGGTCACCTCCACGCGGTTGTAGACGTTGAACCATTCCGGATGGTGGTCGAGCTTGTCCGCCATCAGGGCGACGCGGGTCATGAAGCCGAAGGCGGCGTTGAAATCCTTGAACCGGAACGTCTTCTCGATGGCGTCGCGGTCGCCGGTCTTGACGGTCCAGCCGTCGAGCCGCTTCACCGCCTCGGCCGCGCCGATCTTTTCCCGCGCCATGGTCTCTCCTGCTCGTGACTTGTCGTCCGCCCGCAACCCGCCGACGCTCGCCTTCCAGGCGAATTCGGAGGCGTCATCATGACCGACGACACGGTGTTCTTCGTGACCAACCGCAACTATCAGCCCGACAACAAACTCATGGTGTTCGGCCCGCGGTTCAATCCCGACGGCGTGGCCGGGCTGCGCTTTGGCCGCGCCCGGTTCTCGGCGGGGAGCGAGGGGCCGGTGCTGACCGACACCTTCGTCTATCCCGAGACCAAGACCGGCGAGACTTTCAAGGTCCAGGGCAGCGCCTCGTTCCTGGACGACATGAAGGCGGCGATGGCGGCGCCGAGCCGCGACACCCTGGTGTTCATCCACGGGTTCAACGTCAGCTTCCGCGGCGCGCTGGCCGCCGGCGCGCGCCTGGCCCGGCAGGTCCGGGTCGACGGTCGGCCGATGAACGTGGTCGTGTTCAGCTGGCCGTCCGACGGCGAGGCGGTGCCGCTGATGAGCTACTACAGCGACCGCGAGGACGCCCGGGCGTCGGGCGCGGCGGTGGCCCGGGCCTTCCTGAAGCTGCGCGACTACGTCAGCGGCATGCCCGAAGCCGACTACTGCAACCAGCGTATCCACCTGCTCGCGCACAGTATGGGCAACTATGTCCTGCGCCAGGGGCTGCAGGCGCTGAAGGGCAAGGACGAACGGAACCTGGTGCGACTGTTCGACCAGATCCTGATGGCCGCGCCGGACGAGGACGACGATGCCTTCGAGGACGACCGCAAGCTGCGCCTGCTGCCCCGTATCGGTCGGCAGGTGACGGTCTATTTCAACCCCGAGGACCGCGCGCTCCTGATCTCCGACAAGAGTAAGGCCAACCCGGACCGGCTCGGCTCGGACGGGCCGAGGATGATCGATCTGCTGCCCAAGAAGGTGACGCTCGTCGACTGCCGCAACGTCGGCCGCACCGGCGACGCCATGAGCCGCCACAGCTACTACGTGGGCAGTCCGGCGATGTCCCGAGACCTCGGCGCGGTGCTCAACGGCGAGGAGCCGACCCTGATCGCCAACCGCGCCTGGATCGACGCCGACCGCGCCTGGCGGCTGGTCAAGGAGCTCTAGGACCGCGGCCAAGCAAAAGCCCCGACCCCTCTTTCGAGGGCCCGGGGCTCAGGTAGCTTCGCGACCAGGTTTTTAGGCCGTCCACCCGAGTCGGTAACTGCGTCAAAACGCCCACGACGGTAACGGGCCATCACGTTTGCGATAACGCAGGGTTGCGAGCGTGATCAGACCGCGAGGCGTTTCGCCAGCCAGGCGGAGGCGTCCTCCAGGGCTCGCGCCGCCACCGGCGCGATTGAGACCGCTTCCAGGAAGCTGTGGCACGCGCCCTCGTAGACCCGGCTTTCGACGGGCACGCCGGCGTGGGCGAGCCGCGCGGCCATGTCGTGGCTCTGACCGGTCAGCAGGTCACATTCGGGAATGACCAGGAACACCGGGGGCAGGCCCGCGAGGTCTGCCCTCGCCGGGTTGGCCAGCGGCAGTTCGGCCTGCTCCGGCGAGGCGAGGTAGTGGAGCCAGAACTGCTCCATCTCCTGCGTCGTCAGCATGTACGCCGGACCGCCGTAGCGGACCTGGTACTCCGGGTCCGTCTCGCGCGAGAGGACGGCGTAGTTGAGGACCATGGCGGCGATCTCCCCGCCCCGACCCGCGTCGCGCAGGGCCAGGCAGGTCGCGAAGGACAGGTTGCCCCCGGCGCTGTCGCCGCCGATGGCCAGGCGCGAGGTGTCGACGCCGAGGTCGCCGCCGGCGTCGCGCAGCCAGCCGACCACATCGATGACCTGCTCCAGCGCCACCGGGAACTTGGCCTCCGGCGACAGAGCGTAGTCGATCCCGACCACCACCACGCCGGCGCGGGCGGCATACTCGCGCATCATCCGGTCGTGGGTCTCGATGCTGAAGATGGTCCAGCCGCCGCCGTGAACATAGATCAGCGCCGGCTTGGGTTGCTGTGGCGACGGGTCGTGGAGGCGAACGCGGACCTCGCCGTGGCGGGTCGTCACGCTCAGGTCGCGGGTCGCCGCCATGACGGGCCCGCCAGCGCGCCACTGCTCGCGCACGGCCTCGAACACCTTGCGCGCTTCCGGCAGCGCCAGGCCGTCCACCGCGGGGTGTCCGGCGTAGGTCTCGGCGGTGATGGCCATGAAGCGGCGGAGGTCCGGATCGATGTCCGCACCGTCCCTGGTCGCGTACTGCGCCGTCATCACGCCTCTGAAAAACAAGCGGCACGGACCGCGATACAGGCTGCGGCGCCTAAGCTTTGGGCTCCGTGATCGCCCCCCGCATGAAAGGCTAGACTAATGAGCCGGACGTGGCACGCTAGCGATCACGGATCGAGGATCGTCTAGAATGGGCCAGATGGACCGCAGCACGAAAGGGGTCGACTACCAGCACGTCGCGCGCCCCGTCGCCGTGCTCGCGGACGAGTACCCGCCCGCCTTTGTCGACCCGCCGCACAGTCACGAACGCGCCCAGCTGGTCTATGCCAGCGCCGGGGTGATGTCGGTGATCACCGAGACCGCGAGCTTCACCATTCCGCCGCAACGCGGGGTCTGGATGCCGGCCGGCGTGCGCCACGAAGCCTTCTGCCGGGGCCATGTCTCGCTGCGCACCCTCTATGTCGATCCGGGCGTCGACGACCGGCTGCCGGTGACCTGCCGGGTGCTGAAGGTCTCCAGCCTGCTGCGGGAGCTGATCCTCGAGGCGTCCGCCCTGCCGATCGAGTACGACCTCGACGGCCGCGACGGGCGGCTGATGCAGCTGATCCTCGATGAGGTCGCCTTCTCCGCCGCCTGCCCGGTGACGGCGCTCCACATCCCGATGCCGAGCGACCCGCGCCTTGTCAGGGTCTGTCGCGCGATCATGCAGGACCCGTCGCAGGAGGACGACCTCGACCAGTGGGCCGACGCCGCCGGGATGGGCCGCCGCACCTTCACCCGGGCCTTCCGGCGCGAGACTGGCATCACCTTCGCCATCTGGCGCCAGCAGGCGCGGCTGGCCGAGGCGCTGTCGCTGCTGTCGCTCGGCCATTCGGTCACCAGCGTCGCCTTCGACGTCGGCTACAACAGCCCCAGCGCGTTCACGGCGATGTTCCAGCGCGCGTTCGGCGTCGCCCCGAGCCAGTATTTCGGCAGCTAGGCTTGCGGTCCCGCGTCGGCGACCACAGGTTTCCGGGATCAACCGCGTGGGGCTGCTCAAGATGTTCGATCACCTGTCCGTCGGCGTTCGCGACCTGACCGCCGCCCGCGCCTTCTACGACGCCTTCTTCGCCCCGCTGGGCTGCGCCAACGCCTGGGCCGCCGACAAGGAACTGGCCTACGGTCCGGCCGGCGAGAGCCGCCTGTTCTGGCTGTACCCCGTCGACGGCGGCCAGGTCGCCGGCCAGGGCGCTCACATCGCCTTCACCGCCGACAGCCGCGCCGCTGTCGACGCCGCCTACGCCGCAGCCCTGGCGGCCGGGGCCACCAGCGTGCGGGTCGCCGGACCGCACCCGGACATCGCGCCCGACTACTACGGCGCCGTGCTGCTCGATCCCGACGGCAACAAGCTCGAGATCGTCGCCGGGACGATGCACTAGGGCGCTACGCAGGGCCACCTCCCCCGGAGGGGAGGATCAGGTGTCGCGCTCGCCGCGAAACGCCCGCATCCAGTCGCTGAGCGGCCCTTCGCCGAGCCCGTCCAGGATCTCCGCGAAAACGTCCGCCTTCTCGTCCTGGCCGAGCTTGAACACCGCGCGCTGATCACGGATCGTGGCGCGGAACCCGACGATGCCCTGCGACAGCGCCTCGTAGCGCGGCCCCATCTCCTCCACCGACCAGGCGTTCGGACGGCCGGCCTCGAGCGACCCGGCCAGGTCGTCGAGCAGCACCCGCAGGCCCTCGGCGTCGTCGATGAAGTCGAGGTTGCAGTCGAAGGCGGCGCTGGCGTAGTTCCAGGTGGGGCCCCAACTGCGGCGGCTGATCCAGCTCGGCGAGATGTAGCCCTGCGGCCCCATGAACAGCAGGGTCGCGCGCGGCGCGGCGCGCATGACCTCGACCTGCGGATTGCGACGCGACAGGTGGCTGATCAGCCCGGTCAGCCGGCCCTCCCCGTCCAGCAGCGGCCGCACCGGCAGCGGCGTCGCCGCCAGGCCGTCGCGCGCCACCACCCAGGCCAGCGGATGCTCGGTGACGAGGCGCAGGACGTCGGCGTCGTCGCGGGCGCCAAAGGGCTCAGGAACCGGAAACATGCGGCGCTCCTTGCGGCCAGCGGTCGGCCCATGGCTGGGCCGCCTCGAGTTCATAGGCCAGGGCCAGCAGGACGTCCTCCGCCCCTCGGTCGCCGGCCAGCATGACCCCGATCGGCAGGCCGTCGTCCGTCCAGCCCAGCGGCAGGGAGATGGCGGGCGTGCCGGCGATGTTCTGCAGCGGCGTGTAGCCGACCCATTCGAAGAACCGGCGGAGCAGATCCTGCGGCTCGTCGGTGGCGGTCATCTCCCCGAGCCGCAGCGGCGGCGCCGCCAGGGTCGGGGTCAGCATGACGTCGTAGCGGGCGTGGAAGTCGCGGAACTGCGCCGGCAGCCGCGCGGCCTGGCCGAAGGCGCGCTCGAGGTCGGCGGGCTCCAGGCGGTCGG
>JAZJXN010000006.1:17788-29950 GCA_040390885.1 Pseudomonadota bacterium
CATCGCGCCGAGCGCGCAGGTCCAGGGCTCCAGCACCGTGGCCGGGTCGCGGCCCGAGCCGCGCACGCCGTCGACGCAGTCAGCCCCGTCGTGGGCCCAGAGCACATGCATGGCCTCCAGCGCCGCCGGGCGGTCGATGTCCGGCGAGGCCGGCGCGACGGTGTGGCCGAGGTTCTCGCAGAGGGCGGCGATCCGCTGTGCGGCCTGCGCCACCTGCGGATCGGTCGGGCCGCCATCGAGGGTGTCGAGGTTGAAGGCGATACGCAGGCGACGGGCGCGCGGCTCGCGCACCATGTCCGGCCGGTCCGGATGGGCGGCGGCGAAGGCCCAGGCGGTGTCGCGGACGCTGCGGCTCATCAGCACGTCGGAGACGATCAGGTCCTCGATGACGCTGCGCGCGCGGACCCGGACGCTGGCGCCACGGCCGGGCTTGAGGCCGACCACGCCACAGCAGGACGCCGGAATGCGGATCGAGCCGGCCCCGTCGCTGCCGTGGGCCAGCGGGACCAGACCGGCGGCCAGGGCGGCGGCGGCTCCGCCGCTCGACCCGCCCGGCGAGCGGTCGCGCGACCAGGGATTGCGGGTCGGCGGCCGCATCAGCGGCTCGGTGGTCGGCAGCAGGCCGAACTCCGGCATCGCCGACTTGCCGACGGGGACCAGCCCCTCGGCGTCCCAGATGCGGGTGAACGGGTAGGACTGGCTGACCGGCTCGTCCGAGCGGCTGCGCGATCCGCCCCGGCTGGGCAGGCCCGGATAGTCGAGGCTGTCCTTGATCAGCCACGGCACGCCGGCCATCGGTCCGTCCGGCAGCGGCCGGGCGGCGCGCGCGCGGGCGATGTCGAAGGCCGGCTCGCTGATCGCGTCGAGCGCGGGGTCGAGCATCTCGATCCGCTGGATGGCGGACTCGACGAGTTCGGCGGCGCTGACCTCGCCGGCGCGGATCAGCGCGGCCTGGGCGTGGGCGTCGAGCCGGCCGATGGCGAGGGCGTCGTCGCGGGTCATGACCGGCCCTGCCAGGCGAGGCTGTCGTCGGCGAAGGCCCAGAACTTCGCATAGAGGCCGAACACATCGGCCAGGCCGCCCGAGGCCTGGTGCCCGGCGGCCATGTTGACCTCGAACAGGATGGGGGCCTTGCCGGTGGTGTTGTGGCGCAGATTGGCCACCCACTTGGCCGGCTCCCAATAACTGACGCGCGGGTCGCGCACGCCGGCGGTGGCGAGGATCGGCGGATAGGCCTGGCGGGTGACGTTCTCGTAGGGCGAGATCGAGGCGATGTAGTCGTAGGCCTGAGGATCGGCGAGCGGGTCGCCCCAGTCGGGCCGGAAGGCGGGCACCAGCGGGTGGGTCGCGTCGCTCATGGTGTTGAGCATATCGACGAACGGCACCTGGGCGATCACCCCGGCCCAAAGGTCGGGCCGCAGGTTGACGACCCCGCCCATCAGCAGGCCGCCGGCCGACAGGCCCCAGGCGACGATGCGTCTGGGCCTTGTGTAGCCCTTGGCGATCAGATGTTCGGCGCTGGCGATGAAGTCGGTGAAGCTGTTCTTCTTCTTGAACTTGCGACCGTCGAGGAACCACTGGCGGCCCTTCTCGGACCCGCCGCGGACATGGGCGATGGCGAAGATCCAGCCCTGGTCGACCAGGGCCAGGGCCGGGATCGAGAACTCCGCCTCGGTCGACACGCCGTAGGCGCCGTAGCCGGTCAGCAGCAGCGGCGAGGCGCCGTCGAACTTCGTCCCGGCCTTCATCAGCACCGTGACCGGCACCAGCGCCCCGTCGGACGCCGGCGCGGAAAGGCGAATAACTTCATAGGCTTCGGGCGAGAAGCCGACGCCCGGCGATGTCGCCTTGATCACCGTCCGGGCGCCAGTCGCCAGGTCGCAGTCGATCCAGCGCTGCGGCGTGCGCGGCGACTGGTAGAGCAGACGCAAGCGGGCGCCGTCGTGCTCCTGGTCCGGGGTGATGGCGACCGCATAGGCCTGTTCGTCGAAGGCGAGGGTCTTCTCGGACCGGTCGCGGCCGGTGACGACGATCTCGAGCTTGCCGTCCTGGCGCTGCAGGCGGACGAAGTGGTCCCTGAACGGCTGCATCTCGAGGATGTTGGCGCCGGGCCTGTGGTCCACCCAGGGTCTCCAGTCCGCCTTCCCCGGTTTCGCGGGGTCGGCGAGCATCAGCTTTCCGTCGATGGCGCCGTCGGCGTCGGTCAGGATGACCAGCTTCCCGCCCCAGTCCTCGACCCGGTAGTGCAGGCCGGGCTGGCGCGGCTCGACCAGCCGCGGCGTCGCGGCCGGGTCGGCGGCGGGGATCAGCCGCCACTCGTCGAGGTCGGGCCCCGAGATGTGGATGGTCGTGAAGCTGTTCGCGACGGTGCGGCCGACCGACATGAACAGCGCCGGGTCGGTGTGCTCGTAGACGAGGATGTCGGCGCCGCCGCGCGCCGGACGACGGAAGAGCTTGGCGGGCCGCGCGTACTGGTCGCGCTGGATCCAGAATATCCATTGGGAACAGGGTGATACAACGACACCCTGCCATCCGTAGACGTCGGGCTTGCCGCGGGTGTGGATCTCGCCGGTCCGGAGGTCGCGGACGCAGAGGCTGTAGCCGTCGGCGCCCGCCACGTCCTCGCTCCAGACGAACAGCGAATGGTCGGGGCTGTGCACGCCCTGCAGGATGCGGAAGTAGGCGTGCCCCTTGGCCCGCGCCTGCTCGTCGAGCAGCACCTGCTCGTCGCCGCCCGTCCGGGACCGGCGGGCATGGACCGGGTGGTCCTCTCCCGGCCGCACATAGCTGTAGTAGTCCCAGTCGCCATCCGGCGTCGGCGGCGGGGCGACGTCGCCGCCGGCCAGCGCCATCATCGCGTCGAGATAGGTCTTCTGTCGCGGTCTGGTCGGGGCCAGCACGGCCGCGGCGTAGGCGTTCTCGGCCTCCAGATGCGCGCGGATCTCCGGCTGCATCTTGGCCGGATCGACCAGAACCTGCGCGAAGTCCGGATCGCGCAGCCAGCCGTACTCGTCGATGCGGACGCGGCCGAGCTGCTCGATCCGCACGGGCTTGCGGACGGTGACGGGCGGGGCCGGAAGGGCCGCCGCCCGCGCCGCCAAGGGGGCGAGGATCCAAGCGGCAGCCGCCGTTCCCAGAAGCTGCCGTCTGTTCATGGTCTCACTCCCGGGGGGCCGGTCCGCGCCGGCCCCTCCCCTAGTACTAGCTTACAGAGCCCAGTTGAACGTCACGCCGAAGGTGCGCGGACGGATCAGGCCCTGGCTGAAGCCGTTGGCCTCCGGCAGGGTGCGGGTGACGCCGCGGTCGTCGGCGAGGTTGTTGCCGAACAGGGTGACCGTGGTGTCGCCGAACCGGCCCTGAAGCCGCAGGTCGAAGATGTGATAGTCGCCCTGCACGCTCGGGGTGATGGTCGGCACTGCGGAGTTGAGGTCGCTGATGCCCGCCGACAGGTAGCGGTGCGAGAACGTCACCGTCGGCTGGTAGTCGCCGCCGAAGCGATAGACGGCCGTGTTCGTCAGCGACCATTCGGCCGAGCCCGGCAGCTGGGCGCCCTTGGGCGCCGTACCGACGCCTGGGATCACCACGTCCTCGTCGATCTCCGCCTCCATCCAGGTGATGCTGGACTGCAGGTCGAGCTTGTCGGTCAGCCGCCAGGAGGCCGCGACCTCGAGGCCCGGGATGGCGGCGGCGCCGCCGTTGCCGGCGTAGTTGACCTGCGGCGGCGTCGGCGTCAGCAGACGCAGCTGGATGTCCTGCCAGTCGATGTAGAAGGCGGTGACGTCGAGCTGGAGGTTGCCGCCGAGCAGGGTCGAGCGGATCCCGATCTCGTAGTTCTTCAGGGAGTCGCTCTTCGAGCCCGAGGGGATCGGGTCAGGGCTGAGCCCCGGGATGTTGGGCGTGCCGAAGCGGAAGCCCTCGGAGTACAGGCCGTAGACCATGAAGTCCTCGCTCGGCGTGTAGGTGAGCGAGACCTTCGGCGAGAAGCCGTCCTGCTTGTCCTTGATCGCCGGCGCGACGCTGGGCGGACCGCCGCTGTCGACGCCGATCACGGTCGAGACGCTGGACACCTCGGTCTTGTAGAGGCGACCGCCGACGCTCAGCTTCCACTCCGGCGTGAAGCTGTAGGATGCCTCGCCGAACAGCGCCGCCTCCTTGCTGTCGAGGTCGGTGTAGAAGGCGTTGAAGATCGAGTCGTCGGGCGCGAAGATCACGCCCGATCCCGGACCGAAGAGCGGATTGGTCGAGGCGTCGAACTGGGCGATGGCGCCGTCGGCGCCGAGCTTCTCGTACAGCGTCTTGCTGGTCTCGAAGTACATGCCGCCGACGACCCACTGGAAGGGTCCGTCGCCCTTGGAGGCGAGGCGCAGCTCCAGGCTCTTGCCGTCGCTCTCGCCGCCGCTGACGACGTACATCGGTGTGGTGAAGCTGGTGCCGAGGAAGCCGTTGTAGAAGCCGCGGTAGGGGGTGAAGTCGAACAGGAAGTCCTGCGACTTCTCCTGGTACGACCCGATCGCCGTGAAATCGGCGAAGCCGAGGTCCTGCTCCAGCCGCAGGCTGTGGATGAGCACGTCGGTGTCGTTGGGCTCCAGAAGCGCCGTGGTCCGCGCCAGCTCGCCGGCCGCCAGATTGCGGTAAGGCGCGTCGTCGGCCTCGGTCTGCTGGTAGAGGCTCAGCCACGACAGCCGGGTGGCGTCGGTCGGCTCCCACACCACCGACAGGCGGCCGCCGGCCACTGCGATGTCGCTGGAGCCCTCGTCGCCAGTGCCGATGTTGTCGAGGTAGCCCTGCTCCATGCGGTAGGCGACGACGCCGCGCACGGCCAGCTGGTCGGTGACCAGCGGGATGTTGACCATCGCCTTGGCCGCGTAGCTCGGATCGGCGTTGCGGGTGCGGCTGACCGTACCCTCGATGGCGGCGTCGAAGCCGCTGTCATCGGCCTCGTTGGCCACGTAGTTGATCGCGCCGCCCATCGAGGCCGAGCCGAACAGGGTGCCCTGCGGACCGCGCAGCACTTCGACGCGGTCGACGTCGAAGGCGTCGATGTCGGGGATGACGATGGTCCAGCCGGGTTCGGTCAGCGGCACGTCATTGATGTAGTAGCCGGTCGTGCCCTGACCCTGGACGTTACCGGAGCTGGTGGCGACGCCGCGGATGACCGCGTGCGAGGTGCCGGGCTGGAACTCGCTGAACACCACGCCGGGCACGCGTTGCAGGTAGTCGGCGTAGCTCTGGGCGCCGATGGCCTGAAGCTGTTCGCCCGAGATCGCCGAGATCGAGCCGGAGATGTCGCGGACATTCTCCTCGCGCTTGGTCGCGGTGACGATGAGCTCGTCAAGCATCGTGCTCTGCTGCGGCGCGCTGTCCTGCGCGTAGACCGGCGTCGCGAGCGTGAAGGCCGCGCCGCCGCAGAGCAGAAGCGTCCGGAATGAAGTGAATTTCGCCATGTTATCCCCCTTCGGATAGGCGGCCCGGGCCCTCTTGGGCTTCCGGTCGCAGGGGGACGCTATGACAGGGCCGTGACGAGCACGCGCGGCGCGGGGTCATTCGCTAACGCGAACGGGCCATGCCTGTTTCGCGGACCAAAACGAACGCGCCCGCGACCTTTCGGCCACGGGCGCGACGCAATATTCGCAAAGGCTAGAAGCGGCGGGTGACGCTGGCCACGACCACCCGGCGGGTGCCGTAGAAGCAGTTGCTATAGCTGTAGCAGCGCGCGACGTACTCCTTGTCGGCCAGGTTGCTGGCGGTGAGCGCCAGCCGCCAGTCGTCGCGGTCGTAATGGATGGACGCGTCGAGCAAGGTCACCGACGGATTGGTGAACACGTCCGGCTGATACCAGATCGCCAGGTTGCCGGCGCTCTCGCTGGTGTAGCGCGCGCCCAGGCTGGCCCCGAGGCCCGCGAGCATCCCGTCCTGGAAGGTGTAGTCGATCAGGGCCGAGAGTTTGTGTTCCGGCGTGACCGGCAGCGCGTTCCCGACCTCGAAGGTGGTGCCATCGGTCACTTCGGAGTCAGTGTAGGTGTAGGAGGCGTTGAAGCTGAACCGTTCATTGATCCGCCCCACCAGTTCGAGCTCCAGTCCTTTCACCTCGACTTCGCCAATCTGCACCTTGGAGTACAGGTTGATCAGGTCCTCGGTGAGCACGTTCTGCTGGGTCAGCTGATAGACGGCCGCCGTCGCGAACAGTTTCACGCCGTCCGGCAGGTTGCGGGCGTCATACTTCACGCCTGCCTCAATCTGTTCACCCGTGGAGGGCTCGAACGCCTTGCCCGCGAAATCCGCGCCCAGCGTCGGCTGGAACGAACGGGAGTAGGAAATGTACGGCGCGACGCCATTCTCGAACACATACGTCAGGCCGGCGCGGTAAGAAGCGTCGTTGTCGTCGCGCTCGCCGCCGAACAGGCGGTCCTCGGTGTTTACCCAATCGTAGCGGGCTCCGAGGGTGATGATCAGCCTGTCAGCCTTGATCTGGTCTTGGATGTAGAGGCCGGTCTGCCTCTGCAACTGGTCGGAGAAGGTGACCGGAGGAAGGTCGGGAATGGCCAGTCCGTAGACCGGCGCGAAAATGTCGATCGTCGGGATACCTACGGAATTGTAAGCGCTGCCGCCAACGTAGTCGTAGCTGCGGTAGTCTAGGCCGACGAGCACCTTGTGGCTCAGGCCGCCGGTCTCGAAACCGCCGCTGAAGCGGGTATCGACGGCGAAATTCTCGATCTTTTCGGCGAAGGAGAAGCTGTATCGGCTCACCGTCCGGTAGTCGTCGGGACCGTTGAAGTCGACATCAACGAAGCCGCCGCCGCCGATGCCGCGCTGGTCGCCGTCAAGCTCGGTGAACTTCAGGTTCTGCTGCAGCGTCCAGCCGCCCTCGAAGTCGTGGCTGAAGTCGTAGCCGATCGCGGCCTGATCGCGGACGAAGCGGTTGTAGCTGGTCTCGCCGAGATTGGTGGTCGTGGGGATCTTGCCGATCGGATTGGGCAGGAGCGTGCCTTGCGACGGCAGGAAGCCGCCGCCGTCACCCGTCAGTTCGTCCTTCTGATAGTAGCTCAGCAACGTGAGGCGAGTGTCTTCGCTGAACTTCACCGTCACGGCCGGGGCGATGAAGGTGCGGGTCGACTCGACGCCGCGGGTCTGGATCTCGCGTTCGCGCGTCAAACCCGTCAGCCTGGCAGTCAGTCCGTCCGTAAGCGTGCCGGTGACATCGAAGTTGACCTGCTTTTGTTCACGATTGCCGAACAGCACGCCGACTTCGCCGCCAAACTCGGTCTGAGGGCGGCGGCTGGTGACATTGACGATGCCGCCCGGAGGTGTCTGGCCATAGAGGGCCGAGGACGGGCCCTTGAGGATATCCACGGAATCCGCGCCGTAGAGGTCGAGGCCGGTGTTGGTGATCGACCCGATCGCGGTCTGCAGGCCATCGATGTACTGCACGGGATTAAAGCCGCGGATGGTCAACCAGTCTACGCGCTCGTCGGGACCATAGTTCTCGCCTGTAACGCCCGCCGTGTAGCGCACGACCTGGCTCAGGTTGCTCCAACCGAGGAGGTCGATCTGGTCGCGGGTGATGACCGTCACCGACTGCGGCGTCTCGATTAGCGGGATATTGGCCTTGTTGGCGGTGACGCTGCCCTGCGGCACGTAGTCGGGCGCGGTGACGATCAGGCCCTCGAGCTCGGCGTCCTGGGCGAAGGCGGGCGCGGCGGCGGTGATGGCCGCCAGGGAGGCGCCGGCCAGGGCCAGGCGGCGGAGCAGAGTGTGGTTCACGTATCTATCCTTGAGTTCAAGTTCGCCGGGCCTTCAGGGCCCAGATGATGACGACGGCGGGCACGGCGAGGCCGGCCCAGGAGATCCAGTCGCGCAGGCCGTCGCCGAGCAGGGCGCTGACCAGGCCGACGAGGCTGAAGAGGGCGATCAGCAACGGCGCGCCGAAGGTGTGGCGCAGGCCGCCCTGCTTTCGGCCGCTCAATGGACGGGCTCCGCGGCCGGGCCGGCGACCACGCCGCCAGTCTCCAGCTCCTTGAGCCGCGCCGCGATCGGCGTGCGCCGGCGGCCGAGCCACAGGTAGAGCCCGCTGCCGAGCACGATGATGGTGATGATGTCGAGCACGGCCCACAGGATCTTCAGCGGCAGGCCGCCGTAGTCGCCGAAGTGCAGCGGCTGCGACAGCAGCAGCCCCTGCGCGTACCAGGGCATCTTGCGCATCGCCGTCAGCTCGCCGGTCTGGGCGTCGACCAAGGCCGGGGTGAGCAGCTTCTTGGTCAGCGGCGTGTCGCCCTGCATGAAGACGGCGTAGTGGTGCTTGCTGCTGAAGTAGCCGCCCGGGAAGGCCACGAACTGCGGCCGCATGCCGGGGGCGGCGCCCTTGGCGGTCTCGACGGCGGCGTTGATCGAGCCCAGCTCGCGCGGGTCGACCGGCGGCAGCGCCCTGTAGGGAGCGGTCATCTCGGCCAGCTGGGTCGCCTGCCAGACCTGGATGATCGGTTGCGACAGGGTGTTGATGACCCCGGTCAGGCCGACCACGCTGGCCCACGCCAGGGTCACGATGCCGAGCAGGTTGTGATAGTCGAGCCACTTCAGCCGGCTCGAGCGGCGGGTGCGCACCGTGCCGAAGTCGAGCTTCTTCATGAACGGGCCGTAGACGACCACGCCGCTGACCACGGCGATGAAGAACAGAAACCCCATCAGCCCCATGAACAGCAGGCCGGGCAGGCCCAGGAACAGGTCCGTGTGCAGGCGCAGGATGAAGTCCATCACCCCGCCCTCCTGAGGCGGCAGCGGCTCGGCCGTGCGCTGGTCGAAGGAGCGCAGGTGCATCTGGGTCTCGGGCGCGTCGGGGCGCGGGCCGGTGGTTACGTTCACCACCGGACGGTCCTCGTCGAAGCTCATGAACAGCCCGACCTCACCCGGCCGCTCGGCCAGGGCGCGGGCCATGATGCGGTCCAGACTCAGCAGCTCGCCGCCGCCCGCCGGGGTCGCCAGCTCGGCATGGGCGCCGGTGAGGTCGTCGATCTCATGGTGGAAGATTAGCGGCAGACCGGTGACGCACAGCAGCAGCAGAAACGCCGTGCAGATCAGGCTCGTCCACTTGTGGACGAGATACCAGGCGCGGATGCCCCCACGGGTCATTGAACGACGATCGGCTCCTCGCGTCCGTGGCCTGAGAACGCTTCTCAGGAGCACTATGCGCGGCGGGGCGGCGTGACAAGCACCGCCGCGCGCGATGGCCCGATAACGCGGATTGGTGGCCCGAACGCAACAATTCTGGCGCCGGCGCCGCGCGGTGCTCGCTTGGGCGCATGGGCGGGTCAACTGAGGGGTTCACCCGATACGCGGGCGCGGCCGGGCGCGGTGATCTCTGGGTTCCGCGTCGCCTGGTCCGGAGCCGACCCATGGAACCCCTGAAACAGATCCTGCCGATCCTGTTGTCCGGCAGCCTCGCCGGACTGGTGCTGACCGTCGGGCTGAAGTCGTCTCCGGGCGACCTTGTCTATGTCCTGCGGCGACGGAAGCTGTTCCTGAAGGCGATGCTGGCGGTCGAGATCATCCCGCCGCTGGCGGCCGCGCTGCTGGTCTGGCTGCTGCCCATCGACCCGCTGGTGAAGGCCGGCATCCTGCTGATGGCGATCTCGCCCGTGCCGCCGCTGGTTCCCGGGCAGGAGCTGGGCGTCGGCGGTCGCAAGGAGTTCGCCTACGGGCTCTATGTGGCGATGGTGCTGTTGAGCATCCTCGTCGTGCCGCTGGCCTTTGGCCTCGCCTCCCGCGTGTTTGGCGAAGGCAAGACCATCCCGTTCAGCCTGATCGCCATGACCGTGCTGACCGGGGTGATCGTGCCGCTCGGCGTCGGGACGGCGATCAACCGCCTGGCGCCGCGCTTCGCGCAGCGCGCCGGGCCGTGGGTCTACAAGATCAGCATGGTGCTGGTGCTGCTGGCCTTCGTCCCGATCATTGTCGCCGCCTGGCCCGCGATCGTGGCGCTGGTCGGCAACGGGACCATGCTGGCCATGGTCGTGCTGGTCGTCGCCACCCTCGCGGGCGGACACCTGCTCGGCGGGCCCGAGCCGATCGACCGCATGACCCTGGCGGTGGCGAGCTCCGTCCGCCACCCCGGCCTCGCCATGCTGCTGGCCAACGCAAGCTTCCAGGACAAGCGGGTCAGCGCGGCGGTGCTGCTGTACCTGCTCGTCGGGTTGGTGGTCGGGACGGTCTACAAGCAGATCTTCAAGCGCCGCCTGCCCACGGCCTCGGCCTAGGGGACATGCATCCCGCAGGGTGCGTGTCCCCCGCGCGGGTCAGACCGGGAAGCGGCGGCCCAGCCAGTCGAGCAGCACCCGGCTGACCTCCTCGGGCTTTTCCTGCTGGGTCCAGTGACCGGAGTCCTTGACCAGGTGCTTCTCTAGGTCGGGGACGTACTGCTCCATGCCCTCGGCCATGGCCGGGCTGAGGACCACGTCGTTCTCGGCCATGATCATCAGCGAGGGCGCCTCGACCTTCTCGACCAGGTCCGCCGAGTCTTCCCAGTTGCGGGTGAAGTTGCGGTACCAGTTGACGCCGCCGGTGAAGCCGCTGGCGGCGAAGGTTTCGGCGAAGGCCGCCACCTCCTCGTCGGTCAGCATCTGCTGCGTGTCGCCGGCGGGATCATAGGCCTTCAGCGCCTCGGCGAGCGCCAGGGTCCGCTCGGACGCCGGCCGCTTCATGTAGTCCTCGAGCGTCTCCGTCGGCTTGCGCATGAAGAAGCGCATGGTCCGCTCGGGATCGGCGTCGAGCACGGCCTCGGCGCGGCCAGGCTCCTGGAACCAGACGATGTACATGTCCTCGCCGAACACCGCCCGCATGCCGACGATCGGGTCGATCGGGCCGCGCGGCAGGAACGGGGTGTTGACGCCGACGACGCCGGCGACGCGGTCGGGATGGCGCAGCGCCATCTGCCAGACCACCATGCCGCCCCAGTCATGGCCGCAGAAGATCGCCTTCTCGACGCCGAGGCTGTCGAGCAGGCCGGCGAGGTCGTCGGTCAGATGCTTGACGTCATAGTCTTCGGCCTTCCCGGGCCGGTCGGTCAGGCCGTAGCCGCGCTGGTCCGGCGCGATCGCCCAGCGGCCGGCGGCCTCGAAGGCGCGCAGCTGGTGGCGCCAGGAGAAGGCGAGCTCCGGGAAGCCGTGACAGAAGATCACCGGCACGCCCTCGCGCGGCCCGACCTCGTAGTAGGCCATGCGGATCCCGTTGGTGTCGGCGTACTTCACCGGCGGCATCTGCCGCGCGAGCGCTTCTGACATCGTGTTTCCCCCTGCCCCGTCGTGCGCGGAGCCTGTGTCTACCATTTTTATATCGCGTTATGATTTCGAGGGAAGAGGCCTCGAACGCAAGACGGCCAGTCTCTTGCGAGACTGGCCGCGCCGCGAAAAAAGGCGGGCGACGAGGCCCCCGAACCCCGTCGCCCAGGCTCCACCGAGGGGGGAGGTCTAGAAGGCTTTGGTCAGCGAGACGCCGTAGGTGCGCGGCTCCCCGAGGAAGATGTTGGTGTAGAGACCCGAACTCTCGTCGGTGAGGTACTGGTCGGTGATGGAGTTCTCGTCGGTGATGTTGCGCACGTAGAGCTGGGCCGTCACGCCCCAGTCAGGGTTCTCGAAGGTCACCGACACGTTGGTGTTGGTGTAGGAGTCGAGGACGTCATTGATGCGGTTGTAGATCCGCGAGTAGGACGAGCCCTGATAGTAGAAGTCGACGCGCGGGGTGGCGCTCCAGCTGCCGGCGAACTCGAAGCGGTACTGGGCCCCGAGCGAGACGGTGAACTCCGGCGAGTTGGGCAGTTCGTTGCCGCCGAGCTGGTCCGGGATGCCCGAGATCGGGTTGACCACGGCGAAGCCCGACAGCGCGCCGACCGGGCCGCCGTTGGAGCCGTCCGAGAACGCCCCCTGACAGATGCCGGCGAAGCTGCCCGTGAGCGGCGAGCCGGCCAGGACCGAGGCCGGCAGAAGCCCGAGGTTGATCAGCCCCTGCAGGTTTTCGACCTGGGCGGTCGGCGCGGCGCAGTTGGCGAAGGTGCTGCCGTTCTTGACGGTGACGTAGTTGGGGTCGCCCTGGGTCAGGTCCATCACGTCCACCACGAGGGTGTCGGCGAGAGCCAGACGCACGAATTCCGCCTGCAGTCTTCGTTCGACGGTCCGT
>JAZJXN010000007.1:0-14761 GCA_040390885.1 Pseudomonadota bacterium
ATCGGCGGCGCGCTCGCGGGTCTGGCACTGCTGGCCGCCTGCGCCACCGCCCACCTCCAGCCGATCCCGCCGCGCGGCCCGATCCCGCTCAGCGCGACGATCGCGGTGCAGTCCACGCCCATTCCGCTCGACCCGGCTGATCCCGATCGAGACGCCGTAGACGGTTTCCGCTTTGCGGGCGGCCTGGTGCTGACCAGCCAGGACACCAGCCGCCTTCACGGGCTCTCGGACCTCGTCGTCCGCGCTGACGGGACGTTTGTCTCGCCCAGCGACGACGGCGATCTGCTGCGGGCGACGTTCAAGCTGGACGGCGCGGGCCGCCTGACCGGACTATCGGACGCAACGTTGCGCCCGCTGCTCGACGCCGACGGCCAGCCGCTGCAAGGCAAGACCGAAGGCGACGCCGAGGGCGCGGTCCAGCTGGCCGGCGGGCCGCTGCTGATCAGCTTCGAGCGCCACCACCGCATCTGGGCGTATGATGGCGACGACCGCCCCGACCGCACATCGGCGGCGATGCCGGACGTCAGACTGGGGGAGAACGACGGCATCGAGGGTCTGGCGGCGCTCGGCGCCGCCGATCGGTCCGCCTACTGGGTCGGCAGCGAGCCCGGCGACATCTGGCTGTGCCGGCTGAAAGCGGCCTGCGAGGCCGTCGACGGCCTGCCACGGCCGCCGCTCGGCTACCGCCTGTCCAGCCTGGAAGGCGGCCCGGACGGGGAGCTGGTGATCCTGCATCACAGCTTCATTCCGGGCGTGGGCTCGCGGATCATCGTCACCGTCGTCCGTGACCCCGCCGGCGCCAAGACCGTCATCGGCAAGTTCGCGATGCCGCCGTCGTGGAGCATCGACAATTTCGAAGGCGTGGCCGTGACGAGGAAGCCGAACGGCGACTGGCGCCTGTACCTGCTGTCGGACGACAACTTCAATCCTGCCCAGCGCACCCTGCTGCTGGCCTTCGACTGGACGCCACCGAGGTGATCGCGGCCTCGGTCAGCGACTATCGCGAACTGGCCCGACGCCGCCTGCCCCGCCTGCTGTTCGACTACATCGACGGCGGCTCCTACGCCGAGGCGACGCTGCGTCGGAACGTGGCCGACTTCGAGGACCTGGCCCTGCGGCAGCGGGTGCTGCGCGACGTCTCCCAGATCTCACTCGCCACCGAGCTATTCGGCCAGACGATGAGCATGCCGGTGCTTCTGGCCCCGGTCGGCATGGCCGGCATGTATGCGCGCCGCGGCGAGGTCCAGGCGGCCCGCGCAGCCAAGGCCGCCGGCGTGCCGTTCTGCCTGTCGACAGTGGGCGTCTGCGACCTGGACGAAGTCACCGCCGGCTGCGGAACGGCGCCCTGGTTCCAGCTCTACATGATCCGCGACCGTGGCTACATGGAAGCGCTGCTGGCCAAGGCCAAGGGGCTCGGCAGCCCGGTGCTGGTGTTCACTGTCGATCTGCCGGTGCCTGGCGCCCGCTACCGCGACATGAAGTCCGGCCTGTTCGGCGGGCCGGGCTCGCTGACAACCGGGATCAAGCGCGCGATCGACGGCATCGCCCATCCGCACTGGTTGTTCGACGTCCAGTTCCGCGGCGGACCGCACACCTTCGGCAGCATCGCCCCGGCGATTCCCGAAGCGAAGGGCATGGCCGAGTTCTGGCCCTGGGTGACGAAGAACTTCGATCCGACCCTGACCTGGAAGGACCTCGACTGGATCCGCGCCCGCTGGGACGGGCCGATCGTGATCAAGGGCATCCTCGATCCGGAAGACGCGCGCGAGGCCGTGAAGGTCGGGGCGGACGGCATCATCGTCTCCAACCATGGCGGCCGCCAGCTGGACGGGGTGCTGTCCGGCGTCCGCGCCCTGCCGCCGATCGCCGAGGCGGTGGGCGACGATCTGACGGTGCTGATGGACGGCGGCGTCCGCTCGGGCCTCGATGTGGTCAAGGCGCTGGCGTTGGGGGCCAAGGCCTGCCTGGTCGGCCGCCCTTGGGCCTGGGCCCTGGGCGCCCGGGGCGAGGCCGGCGTCGCCCATGTGCTGCAGATCCTGCGACAGGAGATGACCATGGCCATGGCCCTCACCGGCTGCACCGATGTTCAAAAGGCCGGCCGCGACCTTTTGGCGAACTGACGCCTCCGCAAGTCCGAAATTGACGCCAAACCCTTATGTCGCCTGCTGTAGCGTCAGTTCTGACGCGCCGCAGCAATAACGCTGCAATGCAACATTATCGTTGATCACTCTGAGAATCGGCGCTAGCGTTTCCATCGATGGCGAGACGGACGAACTAATCGCGGCCATCAAGAGGAAGCGCGCCGGAACAGGTTGAAACCCTCAACCCCTTTCGGGAGTGCTTGATATGACCAAGCTGAAGACCACCGCCCTCGTCGCCGTTCTCGCTGCCCTCGCTTCGGGCGCCGCCAGCTTTGCCGGCGCCGCCGAAATCCGCGTCCCCGTGAGCGGCAAGAGCGTCGAACAGATCCACGCCGACATCGTTCAAGCCGCCAGCACCGTTTGCTGGAAGGACGTCCGTGGCGAACCGCTCGCCGGCTACATCTATCCGGAATGCGTTCGTCGCAGCGTGAACAACGCTGTCGCCCAACTCGGCGACAAGCAACTGGCCGCCTACAACGCGACCACGCCGGTCCGCCTCGCCGCCCGCTAGGGTCGGCGACGACGACCTGAAAAGCAGAAGGCCCGCCAGTCGCCTGGCGGGCCTTCTTTCATTTCGGTACGGCAGATCCGCTTAGGCGGCGGGCGCTTGCTCGGCGAGCTTGGCCTTGATCTGACGCTTGATCTTCAGGGCGCGCGGCGAGAGCAGCTCGTCCTTGGCCTTGACCATGAACGCGTCCAGACCGCCCCGGAAGTCCAGGGTGCGGAGGGCGGCGTTCGAGATGCGCAGCTTGAAGGTCTGGCCCAGGGCGTCCGACTGGAGCGACGCGGGAGACAGAGCCGGCAGGAAGCGGCGCTTGGTCTTGATATTCGAGTGGCTCACGTTGTGTCCGACCATCGGACCGATACCGGTGAGTTCGCAGCGGCGCGACATGGAAGCGACCTTCGCAGTAAAGAAATACGGGCACGCGGAGACGAGGCCTCCGCGAGAGAGGGGCGGGTATAGGCAGAGAGTCCCGGGGCGTCAAGTTTGCAGAGTCTTTTCAACGTCGGGGCCGGAACAGGCCGCTGCCAAGCGATGCACCGTCTGTGTGGCCGGGCGCGCGGCCACGTCGTGCAGCGGCGGCGCCGATGGTCATTCGCTCCCGGCCGGCTCCCTGCGCGACCGCGGCCGCTCTCTAACAAGAGAGCGCGAGATCGTCCCGGGCCGAACCCTCACGCGCGCCCGCGCGTCCTTTCAGCGGCCATGTGGCTGACCGGTGTAGAGTCCCGGCTCAGCGCCTCACGAAGCACGCGTTCCCTCAGCGCATATTCTCGCCGCGCATGGTTAGGATCGGGATTGTGGTTAATCCGTCTTAAGATACAATATCTTGCGGTGAACAAACACCGAATCGGGCGAGGTCGCTGATTCGGTCATGATTCGTTTCGCCCCTGTTCGCCCTCGTTCACCATTCCCGTTAACGCCGCCGGCGGGCCGCTAGCCCGCGGGGCTCCCGTCACCTAGGCTCACGCCCTCGATCGCCTCGGGAGCATCATCGTGATCCGACTTCTGGCCCTCGCCTGCGCGGTGCTGACGATGGCCTTCACACCCGTCGCCCATGCCGCCGAGGCGGGCTTCATCCTGTTCGGCGGCGTGATCCATCGCAGCAGCGGCACGCCGGTAGAGGCGCTCGTGGTCCGCGACGGCAGGGTCGTCTACGCGGGCGGCAAGGCGGCGGCCGCTCGTGTCGGCGCGGGTCTGCGCGAGATCGACCTGAAGGGGGCCGTCGCCTTCCCGGGCTTCGTCGACAGCCACGTCCACCTGACCGGCGTCGGCCTGCGCGAGATGACCCTGAACCTCGACCACGTGACGTCGCTCGCCGCACTGGTTGCGGCCGTGAAGGCCTGGGATGCGGCCAACCCCGGCACGGAGCCGCTGACCGGCCGTGGCTGGATCGAGACCCACTGGCCGGAGAAGCGCTTCCCGACCCGCGCCGACCTCGACGCGATTTCGACCACGCGCCCGATTGTGCTCCAGCGCGCTGACGGCCACGCCGTGGCGCTGAACACCAGCGCCCTGCGCCTGGCGGGCATCACCCGGGAGACCCGGGACCCGACCGGCGGGCGCATCGAGCGTGACACCGCCGGCGAAGCGACGGGCATGCTGGTCGACGGGGCCATGACCCTGATCGAGCCGAAGCTGCCGCCCCTGGACTTCGCCCGCCGCAAGGAGGCCCTCGCCCGCGGGACGGCCCTCTACGCCGCCCGCGGCTGGGCCAGGGGCGTCAACATGAGCACCGCTGCCGAGGACGTGAAAGCGCTGTTCGAACTCGCCGCCGAGGGCAGGCTGCCGATCCGCGTCGACGTGTTCATGACGCCGGAGGACTCGGCCGAGGTCCTCAAGCGTGGGCCCTATACCGACCCGACCGGGCTGGTGCGGGTGCGCGGGGTGAAGCTCTACATGGACGGCGCCCTCGGTTCGCGCGGTGCGGCGCTGATCGCGCCCTACAGCGACCAGCCCGGGACCTCCGGCCTGCTGCTCACCCAGCACGACGACATGCTGACCCTGCTCAACCAGGCGCTGGCCGTGAAGGCGCAGGTGGCCATTCATGCCATCGGCGACCGTGGCAACCAGTTCGCCCTCGACTGGATCGAGGAAGCCTTCGCCACCGACGTGAAGGCCGCCCGGGCGGTCCGCTGGCGGATCGAGCACGCGCAAGTCGTGGATCCCGCTGACATCCCGCGCTTTGGGCGGCTCGGCGTCGTCGCCTCGATGCAACCGTCCCACGCCATCGGCGACCTCTACTTCGCGCCCGCGCGGCTCGGCCCTGACCGGCTGGCGGGGGCCTATGCCTGGCGCGGCCTGCTGCAGAGCGGCGCCACCGTTGTGTTCGGCACCGACGCGCCGGTCGAGGTTGGCGATCCACGCATCGAGTTCTACGCCGCCGTGGCGCGCAAGGATTTGCAGGGGCGGTCGGGCCCCGACTGGAGTCCCGGCCAGGCCGTCGGCCGGGGCGACGCCCTTGCCGCCCTGTCAACCGCGGGCGCTGCCGCGGTCGCCGACCCGGGCCCGCCCACCGGTCGCGGCCCGTCCCTCGCCGACATCACCGTCTTCTCCGCCGACATCCTCACCATTCCCGCGGCGGAGATCCTGACCGTGAAGCCCATGCTGACCATCGTCGGCGGAAAGATCGTTCACGACGGCCGCTAGACGCGGAACCGATGTCGCAGGGGCTTGTTCAGGCCCGGCGACTCTCCCACGTTGAGGCTCATGAGCGACCGATCCACAGGCCAGGCGGAACACCGGCTCGTGGCGGTGCTCGGCCCCACCAACACTGGCAAGACCCACCTCGCGGTCGAGCGGATGCTGGGTCACCACAGCGGCATGATCGGCCTGCCGCTGCGGCTGCTGGCGCGCGAGATCTATGACCGCGTGGTCAAGCTCAAGGGCCCGCGCGAGGTCGCCCTGATCACCGGCGAGGAGAAGATCGTCCCGCCGCGGCCGAGCTATTTCGTCTGCACCGTCGAGGCGATGCCGCTGGGCCGCGAAGTCGACTTTCTGGCGATCGACGAGATCCAGCTCTGCGCCGATCCCGAACGCGGCCATGTCTTCACGCATCGGCTGCTGCATGCGCGCGGCAAGTCGGAGACCATGCTGCTCGGCGCGGGGACCATGGCGCCGTTGATCCGGCGGTTGCTGCCGCAGGCCGAGATCGTGAGCCGCGAGCGGTTCTCCAAGCTCACCTACACCGGCAGCAAGAAGCTGACCCGCCTGCCCCGCCGCAGCGCCGTGGTCGCCTTCAGCGCCGACAACGTCTACGCCATCGCCGAACTGATCCGCCGCCAGCGCGGGGGCGCGGCCGTGGTCATGGGCTCCTTGAGCCCGCGCACCCGCAACGCCCAGGTGGCCCTGTACCAGTCCGGCGAGGTCGACTTCCTGGTCGCCACCGACGCCATCGGCATGGGGCTGAACATGGACGTCGACCATGTCGCCTTCGCCGGCCTGCGCAAGTTTGACGGCCGCAAGACCCGGCACCTGTATCCGCAGGAGATCGGCCAGATCGCCGGTCGCGCGGGGCGGCACATTCGCGACGGCACCTTCGGCGTGACCGGCGAGGCCGAGGAGATGGACGAGGACCTCGTCGCCGCCGTCGAGAACCACGAGTTCCACGCCATCCGCAGCGCCGAGTGGCGCAACAACCGGCTCGACTTCGACAACCTGCCGTCGCTGATCCGCTCCCTGGACGCCCCGCCCTCACGCGAAGGGCTGGTGCTCGCCGCGCAGGCGATCGACGAGAGCATGCTCAAGCGCCTGGCCGAGGACGAGGACGTGGTGCGGCGCGTGCGCGGCCGCCCGACGCTGGAGAAGCTGTGGGAGGTCTGCCAGACCCCCGACTTCCGCAAACAGACCCCGGACGAGCACCTGCGGCTGATCCGGACCATCTTCGACGAGCTGACCACCGGCAGGCACCGCATCCCCGAGGACTGGATCGCCGGCCAGTTCCGGGCGCTCGACCGCAGCGAGGGCGAGATCGACACCCTGGCCACGCGGTTGGCCGGGGTGCGGACCCTGACCTACATCGCCAACCGACCAAACTGGCTGCAGGACCCCGCGCACTGGCAGGCAATCACGCGGACACTGGAGGACCGTCTCTCCGACGCGCTGCACGAGAAGCTGATGGCGCGGTTCATCGACCGCCGCACCAGCGTGCTGATGCGGCAGCTCGGCGAGCGCGGCGAGATGCTGGCGGGGGTGGCCGACGATGGGACGGTCACGGTTGAGGGCCAGGTCGTGGGCCATCTCAACGGTCTCGCCTTCGAGGCGCCCAAGGCCGCGACGTCGCTGGAGGAGAAGGCGCTGCGCGGCGCCGCCCAGCGCGCTGTCGCCCCGGAGGTCGCCCGGCGGCTGGGCCAGCTGGCGGCGGAACCGGACGAGGCGTTCGGCGTGACCCCCGACGGCGCGGTGCTGTGGAACGGCGGGACCGCTGGCGTCCTCGGCGACGGCGGCAAGGTCCGGCTGATCGGCGAGCTCGGCCCCGAGACGGCCCGCGAGCGCGCGCGCCAGCGGCTGCAGGCCTTCGTCTCCGCCGAGCGTGAGCGCCGGCTGGCGCCGATGGCCCGGCTCGAGCGGGCGCTGGCCGACGGTAGCCTCAAGGGCCTGCCGCGCGGCCTCGCGCATCGGCTGATCGAGGCCGGCGGGGTCATCGACCGCAAGCCGGTGGAGTCCGACCTCAAGGCCCTGAGCCAGGGTGAACGGCGGGCGCTGCGCATGCTCGGGGTCCGCATCGGCGCCTTCAGCCTCTATCTGCCCGCGTTGCTGGAGCCTCAGGCGCTGGCGTTTGCCCAGGCGCTGGCCGCCGGAGCCTGGGCCCCGCCGGTCGGGGCTCTTTCGAGACTGCCGCAACCGACGCCGCCGCCGCGCGCCCTCGCCGCACGCGGGCTGCGGGCCGTCGCCGGCCTCGCCGTTCCTGTCGTCCGGCTGGAGCAGCTCGATGACCTGCTGCGCGCCGCCTTCAAGAACGGCGGCATGATCCTCTCCGACCAGGCGCTGGCCGACCTCGGCTGGACGGAGGTCGAGGCCGCCACGATCCTGCGCGCGCTAGGCTTCACACCGGTCTCGAGGAGCAAGCCGCTCGCCTGGCGCCGCAGGAACGACAAGCCCGCCCGCCCCGAGGCCGCGCACCCGGCGCCGACTCACTCGCCGTTTGCCGCCCTCGCCGCCCTCAAGCCCGCGACCGCACCGGCGCGTCGCCGCCGTCCCCGCCGCCGAAAGACCGCCCAGCCGTGAGTGAGGCGTCGTGTCGCGCGGACGTCTGGCTGTGGCGGGCGCGGTTCTTCAAGACCCGCTCGATGGCGGCGAAGTTCGTCGAGGAAGGTCGGCTGCGCCATACGCGGGCCGCGATCGAGACCCGGCTCGACAAGCCCGCACGCACGCTCAAGCTGGGCGACCGCTTGGTCTTCGCGCTGGGCGGACGGGTGATCGCGGTGACGGTCGAGGCCTTCGGCGAACGGCGGGGGCCGCCAAGCGAAGCGCGGGGGCTGTATTCGGAGACACCGCCACCTACATGAAGCCTCAATACGCCGCGTTCAGAATAACTGGGACCGGCGGCAGACCTCGCCGCATTGACAAGCCGCCCCCCGCCTTTGAAAAGGCGCGCGCCGCATTCGACTGGGACCACAAGCCGCCCGATGACCTACATCGTCACCGACCCCTGCATTAAGTGCAAGTTCATGGACTGCGTCGAGGTGTGTCCGGTCGACTGCTTCTACGAAGGCGAGAACTTCCTCGTCATCAACCCGGACGAGTGCATCGACTGCGGCGTCTGCGAGCCCGAGTGCCCGGTCGACGCGATCAAGCCGGACACCGAGGACGACCCAGACGGCAAGTGGCTGCGCATCAATTCCGAGTATGCTGCGGTGTGGCCGAACATCACCCTCAAGGGCGAGGCTCCGGCGGACAAGGAACTGTTCGAACGCGAGACCGGAAAGTTCGAGAAATACTTCAGCGAGAAGCCCGGCAGCGGCTCCTGATCAAGACAGGTCGGAATCCCCAGCAACCCTCTGGGTTTCCGCAACTCTTTCTTTGTGCTCGATTTTGTGATATCGTCCAGCCGACGTGACGGGTCCGCCGTCGCGCCTTGGTTCAAGAACAGCCGCAGCAAAACGGCACGCCTGATTCCAGGCATGGGTGTCCTAGAGGTCTATCCAATACGAAACAGAGACCTCCGCGAGCTTTCCGCGGTCGGGATCGTTTTCGCCATGGGTTCGGGACGTCGAGGCTGCGGGTCGCGAAGTCATTCGCGGCACAGGGTGCACAGAGAAGGACGAACTACATGAGCAAGAATGGTCTGGCGTTTGCGGTCAACGACAACGTGGTCTACCCCGCCCATGGCGTGGGGACGATCCGTGCTGTCGAGACCCAGGAAGTCGCCGGCATGTCGCTCGAAGTCTACGTCATCACCTTCGACCACGAGAAGATGACGCTGCGTGTTCCGACGAAAAAGGCCGTGACCTCGGGGCTTCGCCCCCTGGCCGAGGGCAATGTGGTGTCCAAGGCGCTGACGACCCTCAAGGGCCGCGCCCGCGTCAAGCGCACCATGTGGTCGCGTCGCGCGCAGGAATACGAAGCCAAGATCAACTCCGGCGACCTGATCTCGATCGCCGAAGTGGTGCGCGACCTGCACCGCGCCGAGAACCAGCCGGAACAGTCCTACTCCGAGCGTCAGCTTTATGAGTCGGCCCTGGACCGCATGGCCCGCGAAGTCGCCGCGATCGAGAAGATCGACCGCGACGCCGCCGTCGGCATCTTGACCAAGTCGCTGCAAAAGGCCGCGTAAGCGGATCACGCAGAGGCTGAAGACAAGACCCCCGGTCCGCGAGACCGGGGGTTTTTCTTTGCGCGCTACCGCAGCCCCTCGCCCGCCAGCCGCCGCGCATACGACCGAACATCGCGCGGCCAGTCGGCGGCCGCCGCCTCGAAGCGGTTGGCGTCGCCAGCGTAGAGCGCGCGGCAGGCTTCCTCGAACCCGGCCAGGTCGCCAGCCATCATCGACACGAAACGGTAGGCGGCGTCGCGCGCGAGCCGCTCGCGGCCGACGCCGTCGCGCGTCGCCCGGTCGACCAGACGCCGCAGCGCCGCCGAAGCCCCCTCGGGCCGCCCCTCCAGCCAGGCCAGATGGCGCGGCAGCAGGGTGACGGGCTGCGCCGATGGCTCTGTCGGCGGCGCGAGGGCCTGCGCGATCTCGGCCCGGCGCCCGAGCTTGACCAGCTCGCCGTCGGTGTCGGCGAACACCTGGGCCCGCTGCCCGTCAGCGCGGGCGTGCAGCACGCGGAGCACCTCGGCCAGCGCCCCTGTCGCCAGGCGACGATCGCCGAGGAAGGCGGAAAAGGTGGGTTCGACCATGGAGCATCCTTTCAAAGCCACCTTTTACCCGGATAATATAGGCCGTCAATATTACCCGGATCTTTTGTCCATCGCGGACGACCGCTTAGGAATGCAGCGCGTTGGCTGTAGCCTCCGGCGATGCCCCTGCCCTCCTCCCCCGCCTCGGTCCGCAACCGCGCCCCTCTGCTGGAGGTGCTGCGGCGCTGGCTGCCGGCTTCCGGGACTGTGCTCGAGGTCGCCAGCGGCCTCGGCGAGCACGCTGCCTGGTTCGCCGCCGATCTGCCCGACATCCGCTGGCAGCCGACCGATCCCAGCCCCGAGGCGCTGGACATCCTCGCCGCCCGCTGCGAAGCCGCCGCCCGCCCCAATCTCCTGCCGCCGCTCATGCTTGACGCGTCACAGCCGGACAGCTGGCCGGTCGATCATGCCGACGCGGTGGTCTGCATCAACATGATCCACATCTCGCCCTGGGCGGCCACCGAAGGCCTGATGGCCGGCGCTGCGCGCCGACTTCCACCCGGCGGCGTCCTTGTCACCTACGGCCCCTACCTCGAGGCTGACATTCCCACCGCCGCGAGCAACGTCGCGTTCGACGCCGACCTCCGGCGCCGAAATCCCGCCTGGGGTCTGCGCGACCTGGAGACGGTCCGCGCGGAGGCCGCCAGCCATGGCCTCGTGTTCGCCGAGCGTGTGGCGATGCCGGCCAACAACCTCTGTCTGCTGTTCCGCCGCCCGGCCTAAATCCCTTGGACTGCCGTCGCGGCAGGGTTCCATAATCGACCCTATCGAGCGTCAGACTCGGGCATCAGGAGGCCAACGTGGCAGGACAGACCAAGACCGCGGCGCGCGCCGCCGTTCGCGAAAGCGTCGACGCCGTCGTCGTCGGCGCCGGGTTCGCCGGGCTCTACATGGTCCAGAAGCTGCGCGACGCCGGCCTGTCCGTGCGCGGCGTCGAGGCCGGCGGCGACGTCGGCGGCACCTGGTACTGGAACCGCTATCCGGGCGCGCGATGCGACATCCCGAGCCTGCTCTACAGCTACACCTGGTCGCCGGAAGTGCTCGACAGCTGGCGCTGGAGCGAGAAATACGCGACCCAGCCCGAGATCCTGTCCTACGCCGAGCACGTCGCCGATCGCTACGACATCCGCGACGCCTACCTGTTCGAGACCCGGGTGGAGTCGGCCGTCTTCGACGAGAAGGCCGGCCGCTGGACCGTCGTGACGGACGCCGGCGACATCCTCGACGCGCGCTTCTGCGTCATGGCCACCGGCTGCCTGTCCGCGCCGCGCGGCTTCGACCTGCCCGGCGCAGACAGCTTCCAGGGCGAGACCTACATCACCGGCCTCTGGCCGCACGAAGGCGTGGACTTCAAGGGCAAGCGGGTGGCGGTGATCGGCACCGGCTCCTCGGCGATCCAGTCGTCGCCGCTGATCGCGCAGCAGGCCGAGCACGTCTACATCTTCCAGCGCACACCGAACTTCAGCCTGCCGGCGCTCAACACGCCACTGACCGACGCCGAGGTGGCCGAGTTCAAGGCCAACTTCCCGATCTACGTCGAGCTGCTGCGCAGCGGCCAGCCGGGCATCGAACTGCCGCCCGCCGACTGGGTCCCGACCGACGAGGAACTGGCCGAGCTGGTCAAGCTGCTGTGGAATGGCGGCGGGCTGATCTCGACCGCGGCGATCCCGAACCTGGTCCGCGACGAGCGCATCAACGAGGCGGCCTGCGAGTTCGTCCGCGCCCGCATCCGCGAGACGGTCAAGGACGCCGCCACCGCCGAGAAGCTGATCCCGCGCGGCTTCCCGCTGGCGACCAAGCGCGCCTGCGTCGACACCGACTACTACGCGACCTTCAACCGCCCGAACGTGACGCTGGTCGATCTGCGCGAGACGCCGATCGAGGCGATCACCCCGACCGGCGTGAAGACCAGCGACGCCGAGTTCCCGGTCGACGTCATCGTCAGCGCCCTGGGCTTCGACGCCATGACCGGCGCCCTGCTCAACATGGACATCCGGGGCCGCGACGGCCTCAGCCTTCGCGACGCCTGGGCCCACGGGCCGAAGACCTATCTCGGCGTCGCCGTGGCCGGCTTCCCGAACCTCTTCACCGTCACCGGCCCGGGCAGCCCGTCGGTGCTGGCCAACATGATGAACGCCATCGAGCAGCACGTGGACTGGATCATGGACGCCATCGTCCATACGCAGGCCCGGCAGGCCACGACCATCGAGGCCACCGGCGAGGCCCAGGAGAACTGGGTCGCCCACGTCAACGAAGAGGCCGACAAGACCCTCTTCCCGCGCGCGGCGTCCTGGTACATGGGCGCCAACATTCCGGGCAAGCCGCGCGTGTTCATGCCGTACGTCGGCGAGGGCTACAAAATCCGCTGCGACGAGATCGCCGCCCAGGACTATGTCGGCTTCGAACTGACCCGTTGATCGCAGCCAGAGCTCTGACCCGCCCATGAAGCCGCCCGCCTGGCGCCAGGATCGCGCCGCCTATCCGCACGCCTTCCAGATGCAGACCCGCTATCGCGACGAGGACGGGCTGGGGCACGTCAACAACGTCGCCGTGTCGGCCTACTACGACGAAACGCGGTCGCGGTTCTCGCGCGAAGTGTTCACGGCCGCCGACCACCTGAAGCGGGTCCGCATCGTCACCGCCGATGTGCGGGTGAGCTATCTGGCGGAAGTCTTCCACGACGAGGCGGAGGGGGTCGAGATCCGCACCGGCATCCTGCGCATCGGCACGGCGTCCTACGAGATCGGCCAGGCGATGTTCCAGCGCGGCAAGTGCGTCGGCATCTGCACCACGACCTTCGTTCAGGCCGACGCCAACGGCTCCAGTCCGCTCAGCGACCGGCTGCGGACCGCCCTGGAAGCGGTCATGATCCGCGAACCGGCGACGACGGCCTGAAGCGGTAGATTTTGCAGGGCGGTCGGGATGACCGCATTGAAGGGCCGCCCCCAAGGCGGCGCCGCCTTGTAATTGCTGACCTTTTCCTTGGAGCACGGAACTTGCTGTTCTCCGCGCAGGCGAAGGAGTTCGGCATGTCCATTTCCAGCATCGGCGGCGTCTCTCCACTCTCGGCCCTCATGGGGATCGGCGCGGCGCTGCTGAAAGCCGACGAGACGGAGAAATCCAGATCGCCCCGCGCCGACTTCCTCGAGATCGCCCGCCAGACCCCGGCAGAGCGCATGCGCGCCGCCCTGCTCGCCCGCATGGGGCTGGAGGAGAAGGACCTTGCCGGGATGACCGCCGACCAGCGCGAGGCCGTCGAGAACAAGATCAAGGAGATGATCAAGGCCGACTTCGAGGCCGGCGCCGACAAGCGCCCCGGCCGTATCGTCGACTTGAAGGCCTAGTCGGCCTCCGCCTCGGTCTTCAGCCCGGTCTCCAGCGGCGCGACGGTCTTCGGCGTAGGCCCTGCCGCAAGTTCGCGCGCCAGAACCTCGCGGTCCAGCTCCCCCTCCCAGCGCGCGATGACCAGCGTCGCCACGCCGTTGCCGACCAGGTTGGTCAGCGCCCGGCACTCGCTCATGAAGCGGTCGATGCCGACGATCAGCGCCAGGGCGGCGATCGGGATTTCCGGCGCCACGGCCAGGGTCGCGGCCAGGGTGATGAAGCCCGCGCCGGTCACCCCGCTGGCGCCCTTCGAGGTGAGCATGGCCACGCCCAGGATGGTGCCCAGCTGCAGCCAGGAGAGCTCCGTCCCCGTGGCCTGGGCCAGGAACAGCGTCGCCAGCGTCATGTAGATGTTGGTGCCGTCGAGATTGAAGCTGTAGCCGGTCGGGATCACCAGGCCTGTGACGGTCTTGCTCGCCCCCAGCCGCTGCAGTTTCTCCATGATCTGCGGCAGCACAGACTCCGACGAGCTGGTGCCGAGCACGATCAGCAGCTCCTCGCGGATGTAGGCGATGAACTTGAAGATGGAGAAGCCCGCGATCCGCGCGATCAGGCCCAGCACCACGACCACGAACAGGATCGCGGTCAGGTAGAAGGTGCCGATCAGGATGGCGAGGTCGCCCAGCGCCGCCACGCCATACTTGCCGATGGTGAAACCCATCGCCCCGAAGGCGCCCAGCGGCGCGAACCGGACGACGATGTGGATGATCGAGAAGAACACCTTGCCGATCTGGTCGAGGACGTCGGCGACGCGGTCGCCGAACTCGCCCAGCCGCGCGCAGGCGAAGCCGGTGAGGATGGCGATCACCAGCACCTGCAGCAGCTCGCCGTTGGCCAGCGCGCCCCAGAAGGTGTCGGGGATCAAATGCAGAAGCCAGTCGACCATGCCCTCGCCGTGGGCGGCCTTGGCCGCGTACTCGGCGCCGATCTTTGGATCGAGCGTGGCCGGGTCGATGTTGAACCCGGCCCCCGGCTTGACGATCAGCCCCACCGCCAGGCCAATCACCAGGGCCAGGGTCGAGACCACCTCGAAATAGAGCAGGGTCTTGCCGCCGACGCGGCCGAACTTCTTGAGGTCGCTCATCCGGGCGATGCCGCCGGCGACGGTGACGAAGATCACCGGGGCGATGACCAGCTTGATCAGCTTGATGAAGCCGTCGGCCAGCGGCTTCAGCGCCGCGCCCGTCTCCGGCCAGATCGCCCCGACCAGCACGCCGAGCGCGATGCCGATCAGCACCTGCACGTAGAGCAGCTTGAGATACCGCATCGGCCCCCGCCTTCCTCGCCCGCCGGGGTTCCGCTGAACGGTCCCGCACGCTATGACCGCCCCCATGCGGTCCAGTAGCTCAGCAGGATAGAGCAGCGCTTTCCTAAAGCGAAGGTCGGGGGTTCGAGT
>JAZJXN010000008.1:0-18018 GCA_040390885.1 Pseudomonadota bacterium
CGGGCGCGGGTGCGGAAGCTGCATGTCGACGAGCTGACCGTGGACCGGCTGCGGCTCGGGCGGGTGGAGCGGATTCCGCACAGCTGATCCTGTCCGGGCTTCGCAACAATCCGCTCATCCCCGCGAAGGCGGGGACCCAGGCGTTTTGGCTGACCTCCCGCCGTCCATGCGATCCAGAAAAAGCCTGGGTCCCCGCCTTCGCGGGGATGAGCGGGACTTGGGTCCGGCGGGGCAAATGTCCCCTGTTGTCCACGGTGGACAGATAATCCCGAGACAAATGAGGACATTGTCCTCGGCTCGGCCGCCGCGAATGCGCGGGACAAACGCCGTTTCGTCCGCCCGGTTAAGCGGCGGCTTTACAATTCTCCCATGAAAGCCAAACCCAAGACGACCTACGTCACCGCCTCGCCGGCCACCTGGGAGCTGATCCGGGCGGCCTATCTCTCCGGACAGTCGGCGCCGACGGCGGCGGCCCGGTTCGGGGTCTCCGTCAGCGGCCTGCGCAAGCGCGCCGCGCGGGAGGGCTGGACCAAGCGCGCCTATGTCGCCGGAGGGGCCGCGGGCCTTGCCCCGCTTGCCGTCGCGGCCGACGCGACGACCCCGCCCCTGCCCGGCGAGGAGCCGACCCTGGCCGAGCTGCACGCGCGCGCCGTGCCCCCGCCGCGGCACGATCCGATCGCGGTGGCGCGGATGGCGATGGGCCACGCCGCCCGCTGCCTGATCGCCGGCGAGGCCGACCTCGCCCTGCGCCATGTGCGCGCCGCGACCGCCATCGTCGGGCTGGAAAGGCAGCTCGAGCAGGGCGGATACGACAGCGACGAAAACCCGCTCGAGGCGGAAGCGAGACAGTCTGCCTTCGACGAGTTCGTGTTCCAGGTCGCCGGCGATCTCGCCGGGCGGCTGCTGACCGGCCAGGGGATCCCGTCGGGCATGCTGGCGCGGGCCGAGCGCTGGCGCGAGACGTACGCCGACGCCCTGGCGGCGGAGGCGGCGGCGACGGAGGCAGAGGCGTGAGCCGGGGGCACGCACCGCTGCGCGGAGCCTGTCGCCAATTTCGCGCGGGACAGCGGTCGCATAACGCCGCTACGCTGCTCCGGTCGGGATGCAACGGAGATCGCCCCCATGCGGACCATGACCACCGGCCTCGTCCTCGCGGCCCTGACCCTGACCACGGCGGCCTGTTCGAAAAAGGACGAGACGGCGAAGCCGGCGACCGGCGAGCCCGCCGCCGCGGCCGCGCCGGCCGCCGCCGGCACGCCGACAGCCACCGCCGCCTCCGTCCTCGGCATCCCCAAGCCGAAGCTCGGCAAGTGGCGGATGACCAGCGAGATGCCGGACGTGCCGATCAAGATGCCGCCGACCGAGATCTGCTACACCGCCGAGATGGTCGCCAACGGCGACTGGGCCAGCCAGAAGCCGCCCTCGATGGACTGCTCGGGCATGCGGACGACCTTTGTCGGCGGCGTCATCCACAGCCAGGGAACCTGCATCGGCAACGGCCGCAAGATGACCTTCGACGTCCGCACGACCGGCGACTTCAGCCACCGCTACACGGTCGAGAGCTCGACCCTGGTGGAGCCGGCGACGCCGGGCCTGAAGAACCCGATGCGGATGAAGATCGCCGCCGAATGGATCGGCCCCTGCGACTAGGTCGGCGGGTAGACCCGGCGCCGCACCGCCCTGACCAGCCGCCAGATCAGCCACAGCAGCAGGGCCAGAACCACCGGCACCAGCAGCGGGAAGACCAGGGCCACCGCCACGGTCAGGAAGGCGAGCACGTCCTCGACCACCGAGACGACCGGATTGCCGAGGCCGCCCGTGGTCGCCGTGCTGGCGAGCCGGGTCCCGCTCTGGGCGGCATGGAAGGCCAGGGCCGTCGGCGCGCCGATGATGAGGCCGGCGACCGCCGCCACCACCGGGTCGACGCCGGCGAAGACCGAGCCCGCCGCCAGGATCGCCGCCAGCGGCCGGGTCACCGTCCCGACGGCGGAGAGGGCGTGGTCGAGAACCGGGACCTTGTCCGCGGCCAGCTCGACGATCGTGGCCACGGCCAGGGTGGCGATCGCCGCCGTCGAGCCGAGCCAGCCGACCTGGGCGTTCAGATCGACCCCGAACAGCTGCAACCGTGCGGCGATGGCCAGCAGCAGCAGGGGCAGAAAGGTCCTCAGGCCGGTCGCCGCCGCCAGGCCGAGGCCGAGCAGCGCCGGCAGGACCCAGGTCTGGGCGAATTCGATCGGCATCCCGCGAGCAGATACCGACGAACCGAGAGGCGCAAGCCGGATGACTCTTTCGTCATCTCGCAAAGCCGAGTTGACAGCCCGGGCGGCCATACCCCACCTTCGAAACTGATCAGCGGCGTCAAGACCGCGGCCATCTGGGAGAAGACCGCATGACCGACGCCGTTGCGCCGGGACGTCCCGCTGTGGAGGACGCCGCCGCCAAGACCCTCGGCCCGCGCCCGAAGGTGGGCATCGCCACCAAGGCCGGCTACGGCTTCGGCTCGATCGCCTTCGGCATCAAGGACAACGGTTTCCGCGTCTTCCTGCTGCTGTTCTACAACCAGGTGGTCGGCCTGCCGGCGGCCCAGGTGTCGCTGGCGATCATGGTGGCGATGCTGATCGACTGCCTGATCGACCCGATCATCGGCCAGATCTCGGACAACTGGCGCGGCAAGTGGGGCCGGCGCCACCCGTTCATGTACCTGTCGGCCGTGCCCGTGGCGCTGTCGTTCCTGCTGCTCTGGAACCCGCCGTTCGAGTGGGACCACAACGCGCTGTTCCTCTATCTGGTCGCCACGGCGGTGATCGTGCGCACCTTCATCACCCTCTACGAGATCCCGTCCTCGGCCATGACCGCCGAGCTGACCACCGATTACGACGAGCGCTCGGCCCTGCTCGGCTGGCGGGTGTTCTTCGCCTGGTGGGGCGGCCTGCTGCTGACCTGCGTGATGTTCTTCGTCTTCCTGCAGCCCTCCGCCGCCTATCCGGTCGGGCAGCTGAACCGGGACGGCTATGCCAACTACGGCTATCTCGCCGCCTTCCTGATGTTCATCTCGATCATGGTCTCGGCGATCAGCACCCACCGCTTCATTCCGTGGATGCCCCAGGCGGCGCCCTCGCGCGGCATGACCATCGGCGCGACCCTGAAGGAGATGGGCCGCACCCTGGCGATCCGGCCGTTCATCGTCATCACCCTGGTCGGGCTGGTGGCCGCCATCGCCCAGGGCGTCGGCTTCTCGCTGGCCTTCTATTTCTCGACCTACTTCTGGGAGCTGAACTCGACCTGGACCGGCGTCCTTGTGCTGGACAGCTTCATCTCCTCCGCCATCGCCCTGTTCGCGGCGCCGATGCTGACCAAGCGCTCGGGCAAGAAGGTCGGCGGCTCGATCCTGCTCGGGCTGTCGGTGCTGGTGGGCTTCGCGCCCTTTATCCTGCGGCTGATCGGCTTCTTCCCCGACAACGGCGACCTGATCGAAGGCACCCAGATTCCCGCGATCGTGCCGTGGCTGTTCCTTGACGGCACGCTGCGCGGCATCATGGGCATCACCGCCTCGATCCTGATCGTGGCCATGCTGGCCGACGTGGTCGAGTACAGCGAGCGCCGCACCGGCCGTCGGTCGGAGGGCCTGTTCTTCGCCTTCACCAGCCTCATCCAGAAGGCCGTCAGCGGCATCGGCGTGATGGTCGCCGGCATCCTGCTGACGATCGTCGACTTCCCGCAGAAAGCCGATCCCGCGGCCGTGCCGGAGGAGGCCGTGCGGAACCTGGCTCTGGTCTACATGCCGGCGATGTTCATCCTCTACGCCACGGCGCTGGTGATCATGCAGTTCTACAACATCACCCGCGAGAGCCACGAGGAGACGCTGCGGGTGCTGGCCGCCAAGGCCCAGGCGGCCGAGGACGCGGGGACCGCCCAGGTCCCCTAGGCGTCAGGCGTCGGACTCGGTGAAGGCGCTGTAGACGAGAGTCCGCAGCTCCCGCCGGACCGGATAGGCCGAGGACGGCAGCAGCTGGGTCAGGAACACCACGGTCAGGTCCTCGACCGGGTCGATCCAGAAGAAGGTGCTGGCCGCGCCGCCCCAGAAGAAGTCCCCGGCGGTGCCGGGGATCAGGGTCTTGGCCGGATCGACGGTGACCGCGAAGCCGAGGCCGAAGCCGACGCCGGCGTAGCTGGCCTCGCTGAACAGCGACCGCGACATCTCGGTCAGGTCCTTGCCGCCGGGCAGGTGGTTGGACGCCATCAGCCTGACCGTCTTGGGGCTCAGCAGCTGCTGCCCGTCCAGCTCGCCGCCGTTCAGCAGCATCCGGGCGAAGCGCATGTAGTCGGCCGCCGTGCTGACCAGGCCGCCGCCCCCGGACGGGAATTCGGTCCGGGTCAGGTAGGGGCTGGTCTCGGGATCGTCCTGTAGCGCCGGCAGTCCTGGCTTCACCGCCTTGGATCCGAGCACGCCGGCGGCGTAGCAGGCGGTCAGCCGGTGGGCCTTGTCGGCCGGGACCGTGAAGCTGGTGTCGACCATCCGGAGCGGGTTGAAGATGCGCTCCTCCAGGAAGGTGGGGAACGACTGGCCGCTGATGACCTCGACCAGATAGCCGAGCACGTCCGTGCTGACCGAGTAGTTCCAGGCGTCGCCCGGAGAGAACACCAGCGGGATCTTCGCCAGCTTCTCGATGAACTCCCGCGTGGTTCCGTGGTGCAGGCCCTCGGCCACCTTCAGCTTGCGGTAGGCGGCGTCGACGTTGCCCTGCATCTGGAAGCCGTAGGTCAGGCCCGAGGTGTGGCGCAGCAGGTCGACCATCAGCATCGGCCGCGACGGCGGCGTGCCGGCCCAGCCGGCGTCGGTCCCCGCGGCGAAGACGCTGAGACCCTCCCACTCCGGGATGTACTTCGATACCGGGTCGTCAAGCGCGACCAGGCCTTCCTCGACCAGCATCATGAAGGCGACCGAGGTCACGGGCTTGGTCATCGAATAGATGCGGAACAGGGCGTCGCTTTCGAGCGGCCGGTTCCGCTCGCGATCGGCCAGGCCCAGCGCGATGTCGAGGGCCAGCTTGCCGCGCCGGAAAACCTGGACCTGGGCGCAGGGCAGCTTGCCGGTCTTGATGTAGCGCTCGTCCAGGAACGCCGCGATCCGCCCCAGGCGCTCCGTCGACAGGCCAAGGCTCTCGGGTTTGGTCATGTTCCGCTCCACACATGACATCCGGACATTGTCGAACCGCCGGTATGCCGCAACTCAAAGTTTACCATGCCTGGGGCACAGTCTTTGAAAACAAGGGACGGAAATGGCGAACGCCCCCACCGAACTGGACATAGAGGCCGCGCACTGGTTCTACCAGAACGCGGTCGACGTCTTTGTTCTGATTAGAAGCGGTAAGATCGACCGCATCAACCCGGCCTGGACCGAGTTGACCGACTGGAGCGTCGAGGAGACGCTTGGCCGCCCGATCTCCGATTTCGTCCCGCCCGACGACAAGGCCGCAGTCGACGAGGTCGCCGCCGGCCTGAGACGTGATGGCCACGCCAAGGGCGAACACCGCATCACGCATCGTGACGGCAGCATTCTGTGGGTCCGTACGCGCGCCAAGCGGGGCCCAGACGAGGCCACCATCGTCGTGCTCGAGGACGTGACCGAGGAACGGCGCCAGCAGACGGATCGCAACGACGCGGAGCGGGCGAACGAGATGCTGCGCGAGAGCGGCGGCATCATGTTCTGGCGCTTCGACCCCGAGACCGGCCTCTACGACGTCGACCCCGACCTCTCGAGACCGGGCGGCAAGGGCATTGTCGGCAACCGGCGGCTGACGGCTGACGAGATGACCGGCGAGGTCCATCCCGACGATCGGCGGCGGATGTCCAAGGCGTTCGGGCAGACGCTCCAGACCGGCGAGCCGCTGACCCTCGAGTATCGCCATGTCACCGACGAGGGCTGGGCGCGCCTGCGCACGTCCTGGCGCGGACTGCGACAGCTCGAGTCCGGGGCCTGGCTGGTGCTGGGCCTCACGCAGGACGTCACCGAGGTCGCCGAGGCGCGCGACGCCGCCCTCGCCGCGGGCGAGGCCAAGGCCCAGTTCCTGGCCAACATGAGCCACGAGATCCGGACCCCGATGAACGGCGTGCTGGGCGTGCTCCATCTCCTGAAGAACGAGCCGCTGTCCAGGGACGCCCGGAACCTGCTCGATGAGGCCGTCGGCTGCGGCCACATGCTGTCGGAACTGCTCAACGACGTCATCGACTTCTCACGGATCGAGGCCGGCCGGCTGGAGATGTCGCCCGAGCCGATCGACCCCGCGGCCCTGCTTGACAGCGTCGCCGGGCTGCTGCGTCCGCAGGCGGAGGCCAGCGGCCTGTGGCTGCGCGTGGAGGCGCAACAGGGGCTGGGCTGGGCCTCGATCGATCCCGTCCGGCTGCGGCAGATCCTGTTCAACCTAATCGGCAACGCCGTGAAGTTCACGCTCTCGGGCGGCGTCGAAGTGCGGCTCCTGCGCGTCCACCGCGATGGCGCCCCGCGCCTGCGCTTCGAGGTCGCCGACACCGGCGTCGGCATCAGCCAGGAGGCGCGCGCCACGCTGTTCCAGCGCTTCCATCAGGCCGACGGTTCGACCACACGCCGCTTCGGCGGCTCTGGCCTTGGCCTCGCCATCAGCCAGCGCCTCGTCGAACTGATGGACGGCGAGATCGGCATGGACAGCCTGCCCGGCGTCGGCTCGACCTTCTGGGTCGAGATCGCCTCGCCCGAGGTCGCGCAGCCGGACATCCGGCCGATCGAAAGCGGCGCGCTGCTGGAGGGGCTGAGGGTGCTGGTCGTCGAGGACAACCCGACCAACCGGCTGATCGCGACCCGGATGCTGGAGCAGCTCGGAGCTCAGGTGCAAACCGCCGACGACGGCCGCCAGGGCCTGGAGGCGGTGTCGCGCGCGGTCTTCGACCTGATCTTCATGGACGTCCAGATGCCGATCATGGACGGGGTCGAGGCCACCCGCCTGATCCGCGCCATGCCCGGCGCGGCGGGCGTGACCCCGATCCTGGCGATGACAGCCAACGCCCTGGCCCACCAGGCCAGGACCTACCTGGCCGCGGGGATGAACGGCGTGGTCTCCAAGCCGCTGTCGCCGACGGCGCTGGTCGCGCAGATCGCGGCCCTGTTCGACGAACCAGAACAGCAGGACGTGGCCGCCTCTGCGTAAAGCCACATACTGGTCCTTCGAAACCATTGCCGCGGCGCTGTCGGCGCGGCAAAATGCCCTCCGATGCACGCAGAGACGGCAAGGGGGATGTGATGGCCGAGGACGTCGAGACCAGGAACGCCTGGCCCGCCCTTTCGATCGCCGAAGCCCATGCCATCATGAGCGCGCCGGAGTCCCGCTTCGAGACCGAGGAGGTGGTGATCCGCGGCCTTCCGACCAAGGTCTGGAAAAACGCTCCGAAGACCCTGCGCGACATGGTCGTCAACGGCCGCGCCTTCGGCGACCGCGAGTTTCTGGTCTACGAGGACGACCGCGTCACCTTCGAGGCCTTCCATCGCGCGGTCGCCGCCATGGCGGAACAACTGGCCGCCGACGGCGTGGCCAAGGGCGACCGGGTCGCGCTGATCATGCGCAACCTGCCGGAATGGCCGGTCGCCTTCTTCGCGGCAGTCAGCCTGGGCGCCATCGTCACGCCGCTGAACGCCTGGTGGACGGGGGCTGAGCTTCACTACGGCCTCGTCGACTCCGGCGCCAAGGTCGCCATCGTCGACGCCGAACGCCTTGATCGCATCATCGGCCATCTGCCCGATTGTCCCGATCTGGAGGTGGTCTACGCCGCCCGCAATCCAGAGGCCTGCGAGCATCCGCGCGTGCGCTGCATCGAGGATGTGCTCGGCCCGCCCAACAGCTGGGTCGCCCTGCCCGACCGGCCGCTGCCGACCACGCCGATCGAACCCGAGGACGAGGCGACGATCTTCTACACCTCCGGCACCACGGGGAAACCGAAGGGCGCGCTCGGCTGCCACCGGACCATGACCACCAACGTGATCACCAGCGCCGCCGGCCTGGCGCGGGCGTTCCTGCGCCGGGGCGAGACGCCGCCGGTCCCGGACCCCAAGGGCCCGCAGCGGGTCAATCTGCTGGTGGTGCCGATGTTCCATGTCACCGGCTGCTCCGCGAACCTCGGCCCCGCCCTGAACGGGGGAAGCAAGATTGTGCTGATGCGCAAGTGGGATGCGCTCGAGGGCATGAAGCTGATCGAGCGAGAGCGTGTGACGGTGACCGGCGGCGTGCCCACCATCGCCTGGCAGCTGATCGAGCATCCCGAGCGACATAACCATGACCTGAGCTCCATCGAGGGCATCAGCTATGGCGGCGCGCCGTCGGCGCCGGAGCTGGTGCGGCGCATCAAGGAGGTCTGGCCGACCGCCTCGGCCGGCAACGGCTGGGGCATGACCGAAACGTCGGCCACCTTCACCAGCAACGGCGCCCAGGACTACGAGCACCGGCCCGACAGCTGCGGTCCCGCCCCGGCCGTCGGCGAGATGAAGATCATGACCGTCGAGGCGCCCCACCGCGAGCTGGCGGTCGGCGAGGTCGGCGAACTCTGGTGCCGGGGACCGATGGTGGTGAAGGGCTACTGGAACAAGCCGGAGGCCACGGCCCAGACCTTCATCGACGGATGGGTGAAGACCGGCGACCTCGCCCGCCTCGACGAGGAAGGCTTCTGCTTCATCATCGACCGGGCCAAGGACATGCTGATCCGCGGCGGCGAGAACATCTACTGCATCGAGGTCGAGAACGTCCTCTACGACCACCCGGCGGTGATGGACGCGGCCCTGGTCGGCGTTCCCCACCGGATTCTCGGCGAGGAACCGGCGGCCGTGGTCACGCTCAAGCCCGGCGCGGAGGCGACGGAGCAGGAGTTGCGGGCCTTCGTCGCCGACCGCCTGGCCGCATTCAAGGTTCCCGTCCGGGTCGCGTTCTGGCAGGAGACCCTGCCTCGCAACGCCAACGGCAAGATCATGAAGTCGGAGTTGAAGAGCGTATTCGCCGGAGACGCCGCCGCTTGACCCTCGAAGCCGACCCGCCCGTCACCGCCGCCACCGCGCGGTACGCCGCCAAGAAGGAAGCCATCCTCTCGGCGGCGACGACGATCCTCAACCGCCAGGGCGTCAAGGGCATGACCCTGGCCGACGTGGCGGCCGAGGTCGGGCTGATCACCACCTCGGTCACCTACTACTACCGCAAGAAGGAAGACCTGGCGGCGGCCTGCTTCCAGCGCGGCATCGACATCTTCAACGGCCTCGCCAACGAAGCCTCCACCGTCACCGGGGCCCGCGAGCGGCTGGCCAGGTTCTTCGAGCTGTTCTTCGACCTCGCCCGCCGCATCCGCCTGAAGGAGGTAGCCCCGCTGGTCGCCTTCAGCGAAATGCGCTCGCTCAAGGAGCCGCACCGCACCGAGGTCGGCAACGCGTTCAACGACCTGTTCCGCAATATCCGCGGCTTCTTCGAGGACCCCGAGTTCAGCGGCCTGTCGCGGATCGAGGCCACGGCCCGGACGCACCTGCTGCTCGAGCAGGCCTTCTGGACCTTCACCTGGCTGCGCCGGTACGACGTCGAGGACTTCCCCCGCATCCGCGAGCGGATGGCCGACATCCTCTCCGGCGGCCTGGCGGTCGGGGCCCGGCCGTGGGCGCCAGACGCCCTGCCCGATCCGACCCCGGCGGCCGCCGGCGGTCACGACGTGTCGCGGGAGACCTTCCTTGTCGCCGCCACACGGGTGATCAACCAGAAGGGCTATCGCGGCGCCTCGGTCGAGGACATCTCCGCCCAGCTCAACGTGACCAAGGGCAGCTTCTACCACCACAACGAGGCCAAGGACGATCTGGTCGTCGACTGCTTCGAGCGCACCTTCGAGGTCATGCGGGCAGTGCAGTTCTCGGCCCGCGACCTGGAGACGGACGGCTGGAGCCGGCTGGCCGCCGCCAGCGCCGCCCTCGTCGACTATCAGCTGTCGGAGCACGGGCCTCTGCTGCGGGCCTCGGCCATGGGCGCGCTGCCGGCCGAGATCCGCCAGGACCTCGTGGATCGCTATGCGCGGGTCTCGGACCGCTTTGCAGCCATGGTCTCGGACGGCATAGCCGAAGGCTCGATCCGGGCCGTCGACCCGCTGATCGCCGCCCACATGCTGAGCTCGATGATCAACGCCGCCGCCTCGCTGCAGAGCTGGGCGCCCAGCGCTGAACGCGACGAGGCCGCGACCCTGTTCGCCCGGCCGCTGCTGATGGGCGTGTTCACCCGCTAGCCCGCATCCCGCCGGGAACGCCGGCGTAAGGCGGGCGCCTGCGCCAAAGAAAAGGGGGCGGCCGAAGCCGCCCCCAAGGCGCCCCTGGCGAGGAAGCTAGAACTTCTTGGTGAGACTGAACTTGAAGGTCCGGCCCAGCGCGCTGCCCGTGAACGGATCGTAGTTCAGGTCGAGGCGAGCGAAGGACGGGTCTTCGTCGAACAGGTTGTCGATCGAGGCCACCAGCGTCGTGTCCCAGGGGAGCAGAACGCGGTAGTCGAGATCGTAGGTCACGTAGCGGTCGATGGTCTTGCCGCCAGGCACCGTGACCGCCGGCAGCGGAGCGCCGGTGAGCGGGTCGCCGACGACGATCGGAGTCGTGAACGGCGCGGTGCGCTGGTCGGTGTACTCGTCGATATAGTTCACCGTGAAGCGCAGGTTGTGCGCGCCTTTGGTGTATTCGAGGAAGCCGTTGCCCTTCCATTGCGGCAGCGACGTCGGACCAAGCTGGTAGTTCAGGAAGCCGACCGCGTCGAACGCGGCCTCGACCTGGACCCCTTCGACGATGAACGGCGCGACCTTGTAGTCGCTCGTGTAGGTGATCGAGGAGCCGACCCGCAGGTCGCCGCCGAACACTTCCCCGAAGTCATAGTCGATCAGGAAGTCGAAGCCCGAGGTCTCGACGGCCGGCCCGTTCACCCAGCCCGTGCGGACGCGGGCGATGGTGGTGGTCGAGCAGGCCCCCTGGAAGGTGAAGCGCGACTTCAGACCGGCGAAGGCTGGATCGTTACAGGGATGCAGCGGGTCGGTGGTCGGCGGCGTGCCAGGCGCCGTCGGGAACATGGTGTTCACGATCGAGGCCGAGGGTTCGGCGACGATCGGGTTCTCGAACTCGAACTTCCACCAGTCGATGGTCGCCTTCAGACCGCCGACGTCGAAGATGACGCCGAGGCTGTAGGTGTTGGCGCTTTCCGGTTCCAGGTCGGCATTGCCGAAGATGTCGATGGCGCGGAAGGCGCCGCCGATGAAGCTCAGCGCCGTAACGCTGCCGGCCGCCAGCTGGGTCTGCGGCGGCGCCCGGAAGGTCGAGCCCGCCGAACCGCGAAGCGCGATCCAGTCGGTGATCTGCCAACGCGCCGAGATCTTCGGGTCGAAGGTGTCTCCCACCGCGCCGTAGCTCTCGAAGCGCGCCGCGACCTGGACCTGGAAGTCATCCGTGAACGGCAGGCTCAGTTCGCCCGCGAAGGCGTGGGCCTGGGTGTTCATGTCGGCTTCGTAGCCGCCGCCCAGGAACATGAACGGCCCGTTGCTCACCGAGCAGCTGGTGCTGCCGTTGAAAGGGGTGTCGATGCAGGGCGTGATGTCGAGATTGCTCAGGTCATTGTAGCTGGACTCGAAGTAGCTCTTGCGGAACTGGGCCGCGGCCGCCCAGGCGACGTTGCCGCCGCCGAGCACGATCGGGGTCTTGCCGGTCAGCACGAAGTCGACGACCGCGAGGCTCGACTTCTGCTCCGTCTCGGTCTTCTGGAAGAACCAGCGGACCAGATCGGGATCATTGAGAACAGTCGCCGAGAAGTTCGGGTTGGTCTGGCCGGTGATCGAGTTGCTCTCGACCCCGTTCGAGAACGGGTTGAACCAGTGACAGCCGATCGCCGCGTTGCCGGCGTTCGTGGTGTAGTTGGCCGTCTGGGCCGCCGTACAACCGCCCTCGCCGTCAAGCTGGCCATAGCCGCGAAGAGCCATCTGGAAGCGGGAGACGACGGTGTCGTAGCCGCTGCGATAGCCGGTCTCGGACCCGTAGGTGATGCCGAAGTCCCAGTTCACGTCGTTGTCGAAGGTGCCGCTGAGGCTGGCCGAGTAGCGGACCTCCTCATAGGTGCGCTCGCCGACCGACGGGCCGTAGCCGAACGCCGGGTTGCCGCCGACGCCGAACGGCCGGTAGCGGACGCCCGGGATGTGCACGCCGTTGGCGAAGGCCGGGATCTGGCCGGGGTTCTGGGTGCGGTAGAGCGCCAGGCCGGGATTGGCGCCCGGCACGAAGAAGCCCTTGAGAACCGCGCCCGGCAGGCCGGCGGCGGGGTTCGTCGCGGCGGTCGAGGTCTGCAGCGCCAGATAGGACGGCGAGGTATTCCACTCGGGAACGTCCGTGTAGCCGTACAGAACATCGAAGTGGAACTTGGTGGTGTCGGTCAGGTCGGCGTTGACCTCGCCGTAGAGCTGATACCGGTCCTCCTTCTCGACGATGTTGTCGTAGGGAATGTAGTGCAGGGCGCAGGCTGGCAGCGCGCCTGGCAGGATGACCCCGCCGAGGGGCGTACAGCCGCGGTCCAGTGTGAACCCGGCGGCCGGCGCGAACACGCCGGGCGCGGGGCTGAAGGTCGGCAGCATCGGCGCGACGCTGTTACCGGCCGACCACCCGCCTTCCGGGTTTTCCAGATAGTCGCGGTTGGCCCAGCTGCGTTCCGTGGTCGGCAGTTTCGAGCGATGCTGGAAGCCGGCGGTGAGGAGGACGCTGACCTTCTCGTTGGTCCAGCCGTAGGCGGCGCTGGTCGTCCAGTCGCCGTCCGAACCATCGATGACCCGGTAGCTGCCCGAGACCTCGAGACCCTCGAAGTTCTTGCGGGTGATGAAGTTGACCACCCCGCCGATAGCGTCCGAGCCGTAGGTGGCGGCGGCGCCGTCCTTCAGGATCTCGACCCGGCCGATGGCGGCCTGCGGGATCATGTTGGTGTCGACGATGCCCGCCCCGGCCTGGCCGAACGGGTTGATCGGCATCCGCCGGCCGTTCAGCAGCACCAGGGTGCGCTGGGCGCCGAGGCCGCGCAGGTTGACCGAGCCCGAGCCTTCCGAACCCTGGGCCCGCGGGTCGAACTGGTTGGTGTCGCCGAGCACGCCGCTCGACACCGACAGCGACTTGAGCAGCTCGACCGTGGTCGGCGAGCCCTGACGCTGCAGATCTTCCTGTGAGATGACGTCGACGGGCAGCGCCGCGTCTTCGGGGGTGCCGGCGATGAGAGAGCCGGTGACGATGACCGCCTCGACCTCGGCCGGTTCCTGCGCAGCGGCGGCGGATGCCAGCCCCAGCGACAGGGTGATGGCCAGGACTGATCCCCCGGCCAGATAGCCAATTCTTCGCATAACTCCCTCCCTGTTGTTTCCCATTTGCCGTCCCGTCTTGTTTGTTCGAATGACGGTTACGGCGCCTACCCCTGCTACGGCCCTCCTGAGGACGGCGAGTACAGACGCGCTTCAGCCCGTGGCCGCAGCGCGGTCCAACGGTCGTTCCGAAGAGGATTTGAGGATATAACGGCGGCACGGGCGGAAACCGCCCGGTGTTCTGGTCCAGACAAGGTACCTGTCGAACGCGCCAACCAGCCCCCTAAAGGCAAGCAACGCCAACTGTTAACACGCGCCGGACTCGTTGATCCGGCAAAGCGAGATCAGTCAGCAACCCTGTTTCGATGATGCGGTATGATCTGCCCTCGCGTCAACCGACGTTACGTAAGAGCGCCCAACTATTGCAGCGCCGAAACAAGCGCGGCCGTCGCCTTCCGCGAGGCCCCGCGGCGGCGCCCTGCCAAGGGACGGACGGCGTGGCTAGTAGAGCGAGGAGGCCCCGGCCTCGGACGGCCCGACGGCGCGGCGGAAGACGCCGAACAGTTCCCGGCCGTAGCCGAGCTCCTCGGGCGGACGCGGCGCGCTCGCGCGGGCGGCGAGATCGGCGGCCACGGTCAGCGTCCCGGCTTCGGCGTCGAGGGTGATGAGGTCACCGTCCGCCAGCCTCGACAGCGGCCCGCCGACAGAGGCTTCGGGCGTGACATGGATCGCCGCCGGCACCTTGCCCGACGCCCCGGACATGCGACCGTCTGTCACCAGCGCAACCTGGTAGCCACGCTCCTGCAGCACCGTCATCGCCGGTGTCAGGTTGTGGAGCTCCGGCATGCCGTTGGCCTGCGGCCCCTGGAAGCGGACCACGGCGACGACGTCACGGTCGAGATCGCCGCGTTTGAAGGCGGCGAGGAAGTCGGCCTGGCTGTCGAACACCGCCGCCGGCGCGGAGATGATGCGGTTCTCGGGTCTCACCGCCGAGATCTTGATCACCGCCCGGCCGAGCCCGCCGTCGAGCAGACGGATGCCGCCCTCGGCCTCGAACGGGCTGTCGGCGGGGCGCAGGATCTCGAGGTCCAGCGACTCGGTCGCGCCCTCGCGCCAGACCAGGACGCCCTCCTCGAGATGCGGCTCCTGGGTATAGCGATGCAGGCCGCGACCGGCGATGGTCAGGACATCGTCATGGACGAGGCCGGCCTTCAGCAGCTGGTGGATCACGAAGGCCATGCCGCCGGCGGCATGAAACTGGTTCACGTCGGCGCCGCCGTTCGGGTAGACCCGCGCCAGCAGCGGCGTGGCCTTCGACAGGTCGTCGAAGTCCTCCAGCGTCAGGGTGATCCCCGCCGCGTGGGCGATCGCCACCAGATGCAGCACATGGTTGGTCGATCCGCCGGTGGCCATGAGCCCGACGAGGCCGTTGACCATGGCCTTCTCGTCGACGACGTGGCCAGCGGGAATCCACTCGTTCGAACGCGGCCCGATCTGGGCGGCCCGGCGGGCGGCGGCCTTGACCAGCTCGTCGCGCAGGTCCGTGCCAGGATGGATGAAGGCGGAGCCCGGGATGTGCAGCCCCATCATCTCCATCAGCATCTGGTTGGAGTTGGCGGTGCCGTAGAAGGTGCAGGTGCCCGGGCCGTGATAGGCGGCCTGCTCGGCCGCGAGCAGCTCGTCGCGGCTGGCCTTGCCCTCGGCGAAGCGGGCGCGGACCTTGGCCTTCTCGGAATTGGGCAGGCCCGAAGTCATCGGGCCGGCGGGCACGAAGATCGCCGGCAGGTGGCCGAAGGCGAGGGCGCCGATGGCCAGGCCCGGCACGATCTTGTCACAGACACCTAGGTAGAGGCCGCCGTCGAAGGCGTCGTGGGTCATGGCGATGCCGGCGGCCATGGCGATGACGTCGCGGCTGAACAGCGACAGCTCCATGCCGGGCCGTCCCTGGGTGACGCCGTCGCACATGGCCGGCACCCCGCCGGCGAACTGGGCGGTGGCCCCGACCTCGCGGGCGGCGTCCTTGATCAGGGCGGGATAGCGCTCCAGCGGCTGGTGGGCGCTGAGCATGTCGTTATAGGCCGAGACGATGGCCAGGTTGGGGGCGTTGGGGTCCAGCGCCTTGAGGCGGTCGCCCGGCTCCGCCGCGGCGAAGGCGTGGGCCCAGTTGGCGCAGCTGAGCTTGGCGCGCCCGGGCTCGCTGCCACGGGCGGCCTCGACCCGGGCCAGGTAGGCGGCGCGGCGCTCGCGGCTGCGCTCTACGATGCGGGTCGTGACCTCGAGGACGACGGGATTCATCGGCGGTTCCAACTCGTGGCTCGGGGCATGACGGACATATGGGGCCTCAGGGCGACCAGATCACCCGTACGGGCACATCGCCCGCTGCCCGGAACAACGCGTGAATGGGCAGGTCGTCGCGATCCTCGACGATCCGTCGCTTGGCCTCGCCGCTGATCAGCACCACGATCAGATAGGTCTGGACCAGCGCATGCAGGGTCAGGCTGATGCGGTCCTGCGGCGGCGCCGGGTCGCCCTGTGGCGCGGCGATGACCAGCGAGCCGCTGTCCGGGTCCAGCCCGTGCGCGAGCACCGGACTGCCGGGAAACAGCGAAGCGAAGTGGCCGTCATCGCCCATGCCCAGCAGCACCACGTCGAAGGGCAGCATGTCCTCGATCAGGGCCTCCGCCGCGTCGGCCGCGTCGGCGGCGGTGTCGGCGTCGGACCACAGCGGGACCAGGACCGCGCCGGCCGCCTCGCCGGTCAGGAGCCGCTCGCGCAGCAGCCGCTCATTGGAGTCTGCGGACGTCGGCGGAACCCAGCGCTCATCGCTGAGCGTGACCGACACCTCATCCCAGGGCAGGCCCAGGGTGGCCAGAAGGTCATAGACCGGGCCGGGCGAGCGGCCGCCCGTGGCGACGAAGCTGGCGCGGTCGTTCTCGGCCAGTCCGGCCGCTAGCCAGTCGGCGATGGCCACGGCCGCGGCGCCGGCGGCGTCCTCGGCGGTTTCGTAGATCTCGACGACGACGTTGTCAGTCATTCCAGGCACGACCGCTGCGTTCGATGAGGGCGAAGGCGCCCGGGGGGCCCCAGGATCCGGCGGGATAGGGCTTGGGCACCAGCCCCGCCTCGGCCCAGGCGTCGGCGACGCCGTCGACGAAGGCCCAGGCCGCCTCGACCTCGTCGCGGCGCACGAACAGGGTCTGGTCGCCGCGCAGGGCGTCGAGCAGCAGCCGCTCATAGGCGATGCGGCGGCGGCCGCCGTCCTCGCCCAGAGACTTGGTCAGGCTGAGGGACAGCGGCAGTGCCTGCAGGCGGACGTCGCCCAGACCCGGCCGCCGGTTCATGACCGTCAGCGAGATGTCCTCTTCCGGCTGCAGGGCGATGACCAGGCGGTTGGCCTCAAGGTCGCCCTCGGCGGCGCCGCCAAAGATGGAGTGAGGCACCGGCTTGAACTGGATCACGATCTCGGTGCGCCGTTCCGGCATGCGCTTGCCTGTGCGCAGGAAGAACGGGACCCCCGCCCAGCGCCAGTTGTCGACATGGGCGGTCAGGGCGACGAAGGTCTCTGTCTTCGAGGGACGGCCGACCTCGGCCTCGTAACTGGCGGCCTTCTCGCCCTCGACCATGCCCGGGCCGTATTGGCCGCGGACGCTGTCATGGTTGGCCGCCGCGCGATCGAACGGACGCAGCGAGCGCAGGACCTTGACCTTCTCGTTGCGAACCGCGTCCGGCTCGAGGTCCGACGGCGGCTCCATGGCCACCAGGCAGAGCAGCTGCAGCATGTGGTTCTGCAGCATGTCGCGGATGGCGCCGTAGTCGTCGTAGTAGGGCCAGCGGTCGCCGACGGCCTGGGTCTCGGCGATGGTGATCTGGACGTGGTCGATGGTCTGGCTGTTCCAGAGCGGCTCGAACAGGGTGTTGGCGAAGCGCAGGGCGATCAGGTTCTGGACCGTCTCCTTGCCCAGGTAGTGGTCGATGCGGAAGACGTTGCCCTCGTCCGCCACGGCGGCGACGGCGGCGTTGATCGCCCGCGAGGTCTCCAGATCGCGGCCGATCGGCTTCTCCAGCACGAGGCGGGTCTGGTCAGTGATCACCCCCCCGTCCTTCAGGCTGCCGCAGGCGGCGGTGTAGAGGCTGGGCGACAGGGAGAAGAAGATCACCGCCGCCCCGGCCTCGCCAACCACGCCTTTCAGGCAGGCCGCGCCCTCCGGCTTGGTGACGTCGCCGGGACAATAGTCGAGGCGCTCGCCGAACCGGGCCCAGACGGTGTCGTCGACGCTCTCGCGCTCGTCGAGGATCTGACGGACCTCGTCACGCCATCTGGCCGCATCGCCGTCGCCGCGCGCCACGCCGACGATCTTCAGTCCCTCCGGCAGCAGCCCGTCGGCGTCGAGATGGTAGAGCGAGGGCAGCAGCATCCGCCGCGAGAGGTCCCCCGAGGCGCCGAGGATGACCAGGGTCGGAGTCGTGGAGGCTGACGCGGTCGGCATGGGCTCTGAATGACACCGTGTTCGGGAGCGGACGCGTCCCGTCTTAAAGGGCGGGCGACGCCGCGTCAGTGGCCAAGGGCGCGGGAACCCCAACTTTCCGGGCGGACGGTGGGCGGCGAGAGCCGGGCGCACAAGAAAAAGGCCTCCGAGGTTTCCCTCGGAGGCCCTGATCTTGTCAGCGGATCGC
>JAZJXN010000009.1:0-226 GCA_040390885.1 Pseudomonadota bacterium
CACGGTCAGCTCGTCGACATGCAGCTTCCGCACCCGCGCCCGGCCGACGTTGAGCCGCCCGATCGCCACGGCGCCGATGGCCAGCGCGCCCATGGCCGCCGCCCCGAGCATGAACGACCCGAGCGCGAACGTCCCGATCGCCGCCGCCCCGCTCGCCAGCGCCCCGACCGCCGCCTTGTCCGCCTTGATCTCGACGGGCCCCTCGGGCTCGGCGCCGTAGGCGCCG
>JAZJXN010000009.1:236-35920 GCA_040390885.1 Pseudomonadota bacterium
GGAGGAGAATGACTCAGGTTGGGGAGGGTGCAAGCGCTGTTCTGGAACCCCTCGCGGGAGAAGGTGGCCGCGTAGCGGCCGGATGAGGGGGCTCCCGATGGGTCGGACTCCCTCTGGAACCCCTCCCCCTCGATGGGGGAGGGGCAGGGGTGCGGGGTGTGGCCGCTGCGCTTGGGCGAAGGGCGCGGATGGGCACACAGCCACGCGTGCCTGTTCCCCAACCTCGGCCGCCACACCACCATCCCCGGCCCTTCCTCCATCGAGGAGGAAGGGAGAAGGGCTTCGATCTCATGGAGGTCAGCGTGCCGGCCGGTCCAGGTCAGTCAAGGACCGCGCTCCGCGCGGCCGCGTCGCGGCGGGCCAGAGGCCCGTCCTTGAGTGACCTGGCCCGGCCGGCGATCGTCTTGGCATGAGATGAAGGGGTAGGTTTGGCTAAGCGGCCACTCGCCGATAGAAGCCCTTGCCGTCGAATGCGAGGAAGCCCTGATCGCGCAACACCTGAAGCTGCTGGCGGATTTTCGGGCGGACGTTGTGGTTGTCGGGATAGATCGCAGCCATCCGGTCCTCGTAGGCATAGACCTCCGATAGGGTGAATTCCGGGCACCCGATATCTTCGACGGCCTTCATCACTTCGAGCAGCCAGCCTCGTGCGCTGCCGGCTACGTCGCGGAGGAAGCGGGTGGCCTGCCACTGGTCGAGCACGGTGGCCTTCGGAACATGGAGGCTGTCGCGGATCAGGCTGATCCGCCCCGCCGCCGGCACGTCGCCGAGGAGGATGTTGCACCCCTGCCAGCCAGCGCGACGGCAGTGCGGACCGAGCGGCTTCCTCGGTTCGATGATGGCCTGGGTGAAGAAGTGGCTGGGGACGATGATCAGGTCGGTTACCCGCGCCTGCGCCCGGCTATAGCCCATGGCTAGCAGGTTTGGATTGTTCTGTTGCTTCAGGCGCGCAGTCATCGCGCCGTAGGCGCCATCGACAACCTTCCGCCCGAGACGACCGTTCTTGGCCTTCAGCTCGAACTCCTCGCCGCAGGCGATACAGCCGAAGTCCGCTACGGGCGAGTTGTTGGGGAAGGCGTTGAGCCGCTCCGCCCCGCAGTTGGGACAGAACATGTGGGCCGCGATCCAGCCCTCGGATAGCACGCGCGTATTCTGGGAAGCGCTGACAAAGACCGCCTGCTCTTCGGCAAAGCCGAGGTTGCTCCAGGACTCGTCATCATCCGTCATCGGCAAGATTGGGCGCTCTCTCGCTAATTACCGCTTACCGCGTGCGGTGGCTTCGATTTCGGTGCCGTCATCGTCGAGGGCGACCACATGGCGTGCATCGAACTCGACGACACCACGCTCCTCCCACTTGATGCCGGTCGCGCCGTCGTAGGCGAGACCGGCGGCTTCTTCGGGGGAGGCAGCTTCGACCTCGGCGAGGTAATCGACGTAGGCATCGACGCGGCTCAGCACGGTGAAGATGGGCATCGGATATCCATGTTCAGAGTGGGCTAACCCGCTCGATTATGGATCCACGGTTACGACGGCAGCGCAAGCAGGCGACTACTTCCCGACTTCCAGCTCGCGCGCGAGTTGCTGAAATTTGTCCGCTTGAGTGGAGTCATGCTCTGTTCAGGCATGGCCGATCCCAGTGCGCCGCTCGACTACGACTATGTCGCATACATCGACGAGTCCGGTGATCCGGGCATTCGCCGAGTGAAGCCCATCGACTCGCCGGGCTCTAGTGAGTGGATGATGGTTTCTGCTGTCGTGATCGCCGCTGATCGGGAGGCGGAAGTCACGGGCTGGATGGCCGATCTCACGGCATCGATGAATAGCCGCCAAATGCGCGACATACACTTCGCGAAGCTCAACCCTGCGCGCAAACTGATGGCCTGTGAGCACGTCGCCCGCCTACCGGTGCGGGGCTTTGTGGTCGCGTCAAACAAGCAGAATATGAAAGGCTGGCGAAACCCTTTCGCCGAAGCCATTCCATCCGACAATTGGTTTTACTGCTGGATGACGCGGCTCCTGCTGGAAAGGGTGACGCACTACGTCAAGCGCAAGTCGCTTCGGGAATATGGCGAGGTTCGCCGCGTCAAGCTGGTGTTCAGCGAGAGGGGCGGCCTCTCTTATTCTCAGCTCAACGCCTATTATCAATGGTTGCGATACAAGGGCGACAATCAGGTTCTGACACTCGGAAATCTTGAATACGACACCATCCACATGCGCCTACTCGAAGTCCACAATCACCTAGCCCACGATGGGCTCAAGCTACCGGACATCGTCGCGAGCGCCTTCTTCAAGGCCGCAGATCATCACGATACAGGCGCATGCGATCCGACCTTTGCGCTCGCGCTCAAGCCAAGAATGGCCGCATGTCCAGCGGGCCAAATCTCAGGGTATGGCGTCAAGTTGATGCCGGGGTATGGGAAGCTCCGAGACCGGACGCGGCCGGATCAACTCGTGATCTTCAAGAAGTACGGATATCCATCGCAGTGGTGGGCCGATGGCGGTCCCTAGGCCGTCTAATCCGCTGCCTTGTAGCGCAAACCACTTGTCACGCGTGCCACACAGACGCCACGGGGTTGGCTACCCATAGCCCGACCTAGGAACTGCGGAATCCTCCCCCGTAAGGTGGTGTGGGTCAACGTTTCGTGCGGGGGCAAGTCGGTTCCGGCGGGGTGTGAGTCCCCACAGTCACACAGCCCCCCCCCCTACAGCTTCCCCTTCCGGAACCGCTCCTGCGCCTCGGCCCGGGCCTGCGCGCGCTCCCGCTTCGGGGCCTCCTTGTCGACCGCCTCGCCGGGCGCCGTCATCAGGTCGTTGGCGAACTCCAGGTCGAGCATCTTCAGGCGTTTGATCTCGTCGCGCAGGCGCGCGGCGGTCTCGAACTCGAGGTTGCCGGCGGCGTCGCGCATGCGGGTTTCGAGGTCCCGCAGCGTCGCCTGGAAGTTGGAGCCGAGGAACGGCTTGGCGCTCTCGGCGACGCCGACGTCGATGGTGACGCGGTCCTTCTCGTACGGGCTGGCGAGGATGTCCTTGATGCGGCTCTTGACGCTCTCGGGCGTGATGCCGTGGTCGAGGTTGTACTGCTCCTGGCGGTCGCGGCGGCGCTGGGTCTCGGCCATGGCCCGTTCCATCGAGCCGGTGATGCGGTCGGCGTAGAGGATGACCTTGCCGTCGACGTTGCGCGCGGCGCGGCCGATAGTCTGGATCAGGCTGGTTTCCGAGCGCAGGAAGCCCTCCTTGTCGGCGTCGAGGATGGCGACCAGGCCGCACTCGGGGATGTCGAGGCCTTCCCGGAGGAGGTTGATGCCGACCAGGATGTCGAAGCTGCCCAGGCGCAGGTCGCGGATGATCTCGATCCGCTCCAGGGTGTCGACGTCGCTGTGCATGTAGCGCACGCGCAGGCCCTGCTCGTGCATGAACTCGGTGAGGTCTTCGGCCATCTTCTTGGTCAGGACGGTGACCAGGGTGCGATAGCCGCGGGCGGCCATCTCGCGGGCCTCGGCGATGACGTCGTCGACCTGGCTGGCGTTGTCCTTGGCGACCGGGCGGACCTCGACCGGCGGGTCGATCAGGCCGGTCGGGCGGATCACCTGCTCGGCGAAGACGCCGCCGGTCTTCTCCATCTCCCACGGGCCGGGCGTGGCGCTGACGTGCACCGTCTGCGGCCGCATCGCCTCCCACTCCTCGAACTTGAGCGGGCGGTTGTCCATCGCGCTGGGCAGGCGGAAGCCGTACTCGGCGAGGGTGAACTTGCGGCGGTAGTCGCCGCGGTACATGGCCCCGATCTGCGGCACCGTCTGGTGGCTCTCGTCGGCGAACAGCAGGGCGTTGTCGGGGATGTATTCGAAGAAGGTCGGCGGCGGCTCGCCCGGCCGGCGGCCGGTCAGGTAGCGGCTGTAGTTCTCGATGCCGGCGCAGCTGCCGGTGGTCTCCATCATCTCCAGGTCGAAGCGGGTGCGCTGCTCCAGCCGCTGGGCCTCAAGCAGCTTGCCGTTGGCCTCCATCCAGGCGAGGCGCTCCTTCAGCTCCTCGCGGATGTGGTGCATGGCCTGGCGCAGGGTCGGGCGCGGCGTGACGTAGTGGCTGTTGGCGTAGATCTTCACCTCGGTGAGATCCTGGGTCTTCTTGCCGGTCAGCGGGTCGAATTCGCTGATCGCCTCGACCTCGTCGCCGAACATCTGGATGCGCCAGGCGCGGTCCTCGTAGTGGGCGGGGAAGATCTCGACGGTGTCGCCGCGCTTGCGGAAGGTGCCGCGCTCGAAGCTGGCGTCGTTGCGCTTGTACTGCTGGGCCACCAGGTCGGCGACCAGCTGGCGGTCGTCGAGCTTCTGGCCGACCTCCAGCTGGAAGGTCATGGCGGTGTAGGTCTCGACCGAGCCGATGCCGTAGATGCAGCTGACCGAGGCGACGATGATCACGTCGTCCCGCTCGAGGATCGCCCGGGTGGCGCTGTGGCGCATGCGGTCGATCTGCTCGTTGCGGCTGGAGTCCTTCTCGATGAAGGTGTCGGTGCGCGGAACGTAGGCCTCGGGCTGGTAGTAGTCGTAGTAGCTGACGAAATACTCGACCGCGTTGTCCGGGAAGAAGCTGGCGAACTCGCTGTACAGCTGGGCGGCGAGGGTCTTGTTGGGGGCGAGGATCAGGGCCGGACGCTGGGTCTGCTCGATGATCTTGGCCATGGTGAAGGTCTTGCCCGAGCCGGTGACCCCAAGCAGCACCTGGTCGTGCTCGCGCTCCTTGATGCCGGCGACGAGCTCGGCGATGGCCGTCGGCTGGTCGCCGGCGGGCTCGTAGTCGCTGACCAGCCGGAAGCGCTTGCCGCCCTCGGACTTGGCCGGCCGCGCCGGTCGGTGCGGCGTCCACAGCATCGGCGCGCGTGGGTCGGCCAGGTCATGGACGAAGGTCGCGGAGACGTCTTCTACACCGGGGGAGCTGGGCATGGTCGGAAGGTAGGTCCGGGGCGGGGCGAAGGCTAGGGGGCCTGCTGACAGCGAGTGGCGGCAGCAGGCGGTTCCGTCAGCCCTTGCCGGAGGCGGCGAGCACGGCGTCGGGGTCGAGGCCCATCTCAGCGACGCGGTCCTTCCAGCGGTCGAGCGCATCGTAATAGTAGTCGAAGATGCACGGGCAGCAGCCGCGGTTGCAGCAGTTCTCCGGGTCCGGCCTGGTCGGGGGCGTGGGCGGGGTCGCGCTCATGGGCTTCCTGAAGCATCCCTGACGGGGGTGAAGCAAGGGGCGCCATGCTGCCATCAGATGACACTCCGGCAGCGCAGGGTGGCCTCCTCAACACAGGGAGACAGCCATGAGCATCCAGGCCATCGCCGACGACTTCACCGCCCTCTGCCGGGCCGGCAAGCTGGACGAGGCGGGCGACCGATACTGGTCCGACGACGTCGTCAGCCTCGAGAAGGGCGACGGCGACATGGCCCGGGCCGAGGGCCTCGCCGCCGTCAAGGGCAAGGGCGAGTGGTGGGCCGCCAACCACGAGATCCACGGCTTCGAGACCGAAGGCCCGTTCGTCAACGGCGACCAGTTCGCGGTGATCTTCAGAATGGACATCACCCGGAAGCAGACCGGCGAGCGGGTGAAGATGGACGAGGTCGCAGTCTACACCGTGCGCGGCGACAACGTCGTCGAGGAGCGCTTCCTCTACTGAGCCGCGCCGGCCTGGCCCCGTCCATGCAACCGCATTCGTTTCGGGCCGTTGTGGCTTGCGGATCGGTGTGAGGGCGGGGTTTGAGCCGGGACGTGGACGCTTTCGCATTCCTGCACGACGGAGAGATGGGCGCGCGGATGCGGGCCCATGACTGGGCGGCGACGCCGCTCGGCCCGATCGAGACCTGGCCCCAGAGCCTGAAGACCGCGACCGGCATCCTGCTGCGCTCGCCCGTGCCCATCGTCATGCTGTGGGGCGCGGACGGCGTAATGATCTACAACGACGCCTACTCGATCTTCGCCGGCAAGCGTCACCCGCGGCTGCTCGGGAGCAAGGTGCTCGAGGGCTGGCCCGAGGTCGCCGAGTTCAACGCCAACGTCATGGCGGTCGGTCTCGCCGGCGGCACCCTCGCCTACAAGGACCAGGAGCTGGTGCTCAATCGCAACGGCGGCCCCGAGCCGGCGTGGATGGATCTCGACTACTCGCCGGTGCCCGACGAGAGCGGCCGACCGGCCGGCGTCATCGCCATCGTCGTCGAGACCACCGAGCGGGTGCTGGCCCGCCGTCGCGAGATCGACGAGCGCGCCCGTCTCAGCCAGATGTTCGAGCAGGCGCCGAGTTTCATCTGCACCCTGCGCGGACCCGAACACGTCTACGAGTTCGTCAACGCCGCGCACCGGCGGCTGTTCGGCAGCGGCGACTGGATCGGCCAGCCCTTGCGCGACGCGTTCCCGGACATCGCCGGCCAGGGCTTCTACGAGCTGATGGACCGGGTCTACGAGACCGGCGAGCGCTATGTCGCCTCCGGCGTGGTGGTCCGCTTCGGCGCGACCCGGGACGCGCCGCCCCAGGATCGCCTGCTCGACTTCATCTACGAGCCGATGCGCGACGAGACCGGCGCCATCAACGGCATCTTCTGCGAAGGCTTCGACGTCACCGACCAGCGCCGGGCCGAGGACGCCCTGCGCCGCAGCCAGGCGCGTTTGGCCGCGCTGCTCGACCTGACCGAGCGGTTCGCCGGCCTCACCGAGGCCGACGAGGTCTCGTTCGCCGCCGCCGAGGTGCTGGGCCGGGCCATGGGGGTCAGCCGCGCCGGCTACGGCATCATCGACCGCGAGCGCGAGACCATCACCATCGCCCGCGACTGGAACGCTCCCGGCGTGACCAGCCTCGCCGGCGTGCTGCGGTTCCGCGACTACGGCTCCTACATCGACAATCTCAAGCGCGGCGAGACGGTGATGGTCGCCGACGCCCGGCTGGATCCGCGCACCGCCGCGACCGCCGCCTCGCTGGAGGCCATCACCGCCCGGTCCTTCATCAACATGCCGGTGACGGAGGACGGCGGGTTCGTCGCCCTGCTGTATCTGAACCACGCCGAAGCCCGCGAGTGGACCGACGACGACATCGAGCTCATGCGCGAGGTCGCGGCCCGCACCCGCGCCGCGGTCGAGCGCCGCCGCGCCGAGGCCGCCCTGCGCGAGAGCGAGGAGCGCCTGCGCTTCCTCAACGACCTCGGCAAGGCGACCGCCCGCAGCCTCGACGCCGACGACATCCTCGCCGTGACCACCAGGCTGGTCGGCCAGCACATGGGCGTCAGCAACTGCGCCTATGCGGACATGGACGAGGACGGCGACGGCTTCACCATCCGCGGCGACTGGGCGGCGCCCGGCGGGTCGAGCATCCAGGGCCACTACAGCCTTGCCGACTTCGGCCGGCTCGCGGTCGAGAAGCTGAGCGCCGGCCAGCCGCTGATCCTCGCGGACAACGACGCCGAGCTGCCGGCGCAGGCGGCGGCGGCCTTCCAGCAGCTGGGCGTCCTGGCGACCATCTGCATGCCGCTGGTCAAGGACGGCCGCCTGACCGCGCTGATGGCGATCCATGACCGCGCCCCGCGGCGCTGGACGCCCAGCGAGCTGGCCCTGATCACCGAGGTCACCGAGCGATCGTGGGCCCATATCGAGCGCGTGCGGATCGAGGACGCCCTGCGCCAGAGCGAGGGGCGCTACCGCACCCTGTTCGAGTCGATCGACGAGGGCTTCTGCCTGATGGAGGTCCTGTTCGACGAGTCGGGCAGGGCCAGCGACCACCGCTTCCTCGAGGTGAACCCGGCCTTCGTCCGCCAGACCGGCCTCCACGACGCCGTCGGCAAGCGCATGAGCGAGCTGGCGCCAAATCATGAGGCCTACTGGAGCGAGGCTTTCGGTCGCGTCGCGGTGACCGGCGAGCCGGCCCGGTTCGAGAACCGCGCCGACGCCTTGAACCGCTGGTACGACGTCTACGCCCTGCGCGTCGGGGCGCCCGGCGAGCATCGGGTGGCGGTGCTGTTCAACGATGTCACCGAGCGCCGCGCATCCGAGACCGCGCTGCGCGAGCTCAACGACGAGCTCGAGGCGCGGGTGTCTGCGACCCTGGCCGAACGCCGGATCCTCGCCGACATCGTCGACGGCACCGACGCCTTCGTCCAGGTCGTCGGCCTCGACTACCGCTGGCTGGCCATCAACCGCGCCTCGGCCGACGAATTCCATCGCGTCTACGGCATCCGGCCGCGTGTGGGCGACAACATGCTCGACCTGCTGTCCCACAAGCCCGAGCATCGGGCGGAGGTCGAGGCGGCCTGGACCCGGGCGCTGGGCGGCGAGAGCTTCACCGCCACCGGCGCGTTCGGCGACCCCACGCTTGATCGCCGAACCTACGAGATGCGGTTCAACGTTCTGCGCGATCCCGACGGACGCCAGATCGGGGCTTACCAGTTCGTCTATGACGTCACCGACCGGTTGCGCGAACAGGCGCGGCTGCTGGAGGCCGAGGAGGCGCTGCACCAGTCCCAGAAGATGGAGACCATCGGTCAGCTGACCGGCGGGGTGGCGCACGACTTCAACAACCTGCTCACCCCGATCGTGGGGGCGCTGGATGTGCTGCGGCGCAGGCTCGACGACGAGCGCGCCCAGCGGTTGACGGCCGGGGCGCTGCAGGCGGCCGATCGCGCCCGGACGCTGGTCCAGCGGCTGCTGGCCTTCTCGCGCCGCCAGCACCTGCAACCCCGCGCCATCGACATTCGCCAGCTGACCGAGAGCATCAGCGACCTGGTCTCGCGGTCGCTGGGGCCGCGCATCCGCTTCGCGCTCAATGTCCCGGAGGGGCTGCCCCCGGCCCACGTCGATCCCAACCAGCTCGAGCTCGCCCTGCTGAACCTGGCCGTCAACGCACGCGACGCGATGGAGGACGGCGGCGACCTGACCATCACCGCCCGGGTCCACGACCATGCGCCGCCCGGACGGACCGGCGCGGGCCCCTACATCTGCATCGCCGTCACCGACACCGGCTCCGGCATGGACGCCGAGACGCTGAAGCGGGCGGTCGAGCCGTTCTACACCACCAAAGGCGTCGGCCGAGGCACCGGCCTAGGGCTGTCCTCCGTGCAGGGGCTGGCCGTGCAGTCCGGCGGCGCCTTCACGCTCGACAGCGAGCCGGGCAAGGGCACCACCGCGACCCTGTGGCTGCCGGTCTCGTCGGAGTCCGTCGAAACCCTCGTCGCCGGCGTGGACGCGGCGATCGTGCATCCGGCGCACTCCGCCACCGTGCTGCTGGTCGACGACGAGGAACTGGTCCGCGCCGGCACCGCCGACATGCTGGCCGAGGCCGGCTACGCGGTGGTCGAGGCCGCGTCGGGCCTGCAGGCGCTGCAGCTGCTTAAGCAGGTGCAGCCCGACGCCGTGATCACCGACTACGCCATGCCCGGCATGACCGGCGCGGAACTGGCCCAGGAGATCGCCGGACGCCAGCCTGACCTGCCGGTGCTGCTGATCACCGGCTACGCCACCCTGAGCGACCGCGACGCCGGCGGCCTGCCGCGCCTCGCCAAGCCCTTCCGCCAGACCGAGCTGGCGGCGACGGTGGCCGAACTGATCGAGAGCGGGGCGCGGCGGACGGGCCGCTAGCTCGAAAGTCCTCCTCCTCGATGGAGGAGGGTTGGGCGGTGGTGTGGTCGCCGTGTGCGGGTGATGGGCTCGGCAAAGGCTCGGCGCCCACAGCGCTCTTCCGGTTCAGACCATGCCGCCACGACCATCCCCGACCCTTCCTCCATCGAGGAGGAAGGGGAAGGAAGGGGCGTCCCGGAACGAGCGCGCACATACCGCGTTGCCGCTCCATGGCGGCGACGGGGACGAAAAACAGCTCTCAGGTGGTGATCTACGCGGCCCTGGCGGGCAACCTCGCCATCGCCGTGACCAAGTTCGTCGCCTTCCTGTTCACGGGCTCCTCGGCGATGCTGACCGAGGCCATCCACTCGACCGTCGACACCGGCAACCAGGGCCTGCTGCTGCTCGGTCTGGCGCGCGCGAAGAAGCCGCCGAGCGAGAGCCACCCGTTCGGCTACGGCATGGAGCTCTATTTCTGGGCCTTCGTGGTGGCGCTGCTGATCTTCGCGCTCGGCGGAGCCTTCTCGGTCTACGAGGGCGTGCGCCGGATCCTCGATCCCGAGCCGATCCAGCGCGCCTGGATCAACTTCCTCGTCATCGGGCTGGCCATGATCTTCGAGGGCGGCTCCTTCTTCGTCGCCTGGAAGGAATTCAGGGTCCTGCGGCGCGGGGCGCCGTTCTTCCAGTCTCTGCTGCGCAGCAAGGACCCGTCGATCTTCGCCGTGCTGCTCGAGGACGGGGCGGCGCTGGCGGGGCTCGTCATCGCGGGTCTCGGCGTCACCGGATCGGCGGTCTTCGGCCTGCACTGGGCCGACGGCGCCGCCTCGATCGCGATCGGCGTCCTGCTGGTGCTGGTGGCGATCTTCCTGGCCAACGAGACGCGCAGCCTGCTGACCGGCGAGTCCGCGTCGGCCCGCATTGTCGGCGAGGTGAAGTCGGTGCTCGCCTCAGACCCGCGCGTCGAGAGCGTGACCGAGGTGCTGAGCATGCATCTGGGTCCTCAGGAGATCCTGCTCGGCGTCACCCTCGACTTCCGCGACGACCTGACCGCGGTCGATATCGAGAATGCCGGCGACGAGTTCGCCGGACGACTGCGCGCGGTCGATCCGAGGATCACGCGCGTCTTCGTGCGCTCGGGCCGGGCGAGGGCCGCGTACGCCCGCCCCCTGGCGACATGACGTGAAGCGCGTGGACCTACCGCCCCGGCACGATCTGGTTGACGACGGCGTCGCCATTGGACGCGGTGTCGTTCCAGCGCTCGCCGACGGCGACGGCCGGGAAGCGATGGCAGTAGGAGACGGGAATCGGGACGGGGCGTCTCTGGGTGAGGCAGAGGCTGTCGCCCTTGGTGCGCCAGACGCCGCTGGAGCGGTTGCCGCCCCGGCCCTGGGCCGTGAAGGTGTGGTCGGCGCGGAGCCAGAGCCGGGCCGTGCGACCGTCGGGATGGGTGGAGACCACCGTGTTGCCGAAGGCGGGGGCGAGGCCGCGGCTGGCCGCGAGCGCGGGCGAGGCTATCGCGATCGCCAGCAAGGCGCAGGCGGACGAGAGCTTGGCGACGACGAGCATCCCGGTTCCCTTCGTTCGGGCATAGCGGTGGAAGCGATCCGCGGCGCACCGGTTCCCACTTTTCTCCGCCGCTCGATTGACCTTTCCGGCCGTCGGCCGATCATCGCCGCGGCCTGCCCCGTCCCGGACCGCCCGATGTCGGTATCCTCCCCTTCGTCCTCGCCGAGGTCCCCTGGCTGGCTGGGCGACTTCGCCTGGCGCGCGGGGCGGGTCGAGATGCGAAAGACCGGGGTCCGGCTCTCCATCGACCGCCGCCTCGTGGCCGAGGTGTTCAGCTGGCTGATCTATCTGCCGCTGCTCGGCGCCGTGGCCCTGGTCGCGCGGGTGCGACGACGTCGCCCGCTCGCGATCTGGTACGCGCCAGATCGGCCCCGCCCCTGGTACCTGATGCGCGGCGTGGCGCTGTGGGCGGGTCTCAGCGTGGCGCCGACCGAGGCCCTGGCCAGCGCCGCCTTCTATTTCGACGACGTGACCCGGGGCGCGCCGCCGGCCGTGCAGGCCTCGCGGCGCTTCAACTTCGCCTGCACGGACGTGTCCAAGAGCTACGTCGCCCAGGTCTTCGCCGAGGTGTTCGGCTATCCCCTGACGGTCGATCCGACGACGTCTGCCGGGCCGATCGTCGAGAAGTCGGAGACCAACGGCGTCCACGACGGCGCCGTCGTGCTGGCCCCGGTGACGCCGGCGCCGGGGCGGGTGTATCAGCGGCTGGTCGACACCGAGGCCGACGGCTTCAACCACGATCTGCGCACGCCCTGCGTCGGCGGGGCGCCGGTGGTGGTCTGGCACAAGTACAAGCCCGCCGGGGAGAGCTTCGCCATCCACAGCCGGCGCACCCGTCTGCGCGATCCGGCCGAGGTCTACTCGGCCGAGGAGCTGGCCCTGATCCGCCGCTTCAACGCGCGCATGGGCCTGGACTGGGGCGGGCTCGACATCCTTCGCGACCGTCACGACGGCCGCATCTATGTGGTCGACGTCAACAAGACCGACCTCGGGCCGGTGATCTCGCTGTCCTGGGGCGACAAGATCCGGTCGATGAACCGGCTGGCGGCGGCGCTGGACGCCATGATCACCGGGCCGACGGACCGCGGCGAGCCGAATTAAATTGCATACAATCTAAATTCCTGAGACGGTTGCTGGCGGGCGCGTAGACGCCTGCCTGTCCCGGGGAAACCACATGAACCGCAGATTTCTGATCCTGGCCGCCATGGCGGTCGGCGCGCTGACCGCCGCGCCGGCCCTGGCCCAGCCCGCACCCGTCGTCGTGCGGGGCGTCGTCGCCTCGATCGCCGGCGGCCAGCTGACCGTCAAGCCGACGACCGGCAAGCCGGTTGCCGTGGCCCTGACGCCTGACTGGGCGGTCCAGGTGACCAAGCCCATCAACGTCTCCGCCATCGTCCCCGGCAGCTTCGTCGGCACCGCCGAGATTCCCGGCAAGAACGGCGTTGGCCGGTCGCTGGAAGTCCACGTCTTCCCGCCCGGCGTGAAGGTCGGCGAAGGCCACTATCGCTGGGACCTGAAGAAGGGCTCGATGATGACCAACGGCACGGTCGGCAAGGTGACCGCCGGCGCCAAGGGCCGTGAACTCGAGATCAGCTACCCGACCGGCAAGCGCAAGGTCGTGGTGCCGCCGAACGTGCCGGTGGTGCAGATCGTCAACGGCGACCGCGCCCTGATCAAGCCGGGCGCCAAGGTGTTCCTGGTGGCCTTCCCGAACCCGGCCGGCGGTGGTCTGATCACCGGCGCCGTGGCGGTCGGGGAAAAGGGCGCCGCGCCGCCGATGTAAGGCGGACGGGACGAGGATCGAACGATGGCGACGCGCGAGCGAACGACGCGGGACGGCCGGGTGCTGGTCTACCGGCATCCCTGGCTGGTCCGGGCGGCGCACTGGGTCAACGCTCTGTGCCTGCTCATCCTGCTGTTCAGCGGGCTGCAGATCCTCAACGCCCATCCGCATTTCTACTGGGGCCAGGCGTCGCACTTCGCGACGCCTGCCTTCAACGTCGGGCCGGTCCCGGGCTGGCTGACGCTTCCGGGCTATGCCGACCTCGGGGCCGGACGGCGCTGGCACTTCTTCTTCGCCTGGATCTTCGTGATCAACGGCCTGCTGTGGGCCGCGTTCGCGATCGCCCGCCGGACGCTGTGGCCCAGCCGCGCCCAGCTGCGCGATATCGGCGGCTCGGTGATCGATCACCTGCGCGGCCGCTTCGCCCATGGCGAGGACGCGGTCGGCTACAATGTGCTGCAGAAACTGTCCTATGTGGCGGTGCTGTTCGGGCTGCTGCCGCTGATGGTGCTGACCGGACTGGCGATGTCGCCGGGGACCGACGCGGCGCTGCCATGGCTGACCCAGGTCGCCGGCCGCCAGACCATGCGCACGATCCATTTCCTGTCGGCCTCCGGGCTGGTGCTGTTCCTGGCCGTGCACCTGGCCATGGTCGTCGCCGCCGGGCCGATCAACGAGATGCGCTCGATCCTGACCGGCTGGTTCTCGATCGGCCGCCGCACGCCGCCGCCGGCGTCGAAAGAGGAGGCCGCGCATGACCTTCCGTCCTGACCGCCGCCGCCTGCTCGGCGGCGCCCTGACCGGGGCGGCCGGCCTGGCCTTGGCCGGATGCGACCAGGTCGCCCAGTCCGAGGGCGTCAACCGCGTCATCGGCTCGACCGAGGGCCTGACCCGGCGTGTGCAGCGGCTGATCCAGGGCCGCGACACCCTCGCCCGCGAGTATCCCGAGAGCGCCATCTCCAGGGACTTCCGCGCCAACGGCACCACCAACCCCGACAGCGAGGTCTATCAGCAGCATCTGGCCGAGGGCTTCGCCAACTGGCGGCTGGAGATCGGCGGGCTGGTCGAGCGGCCGCTGAGCCTGTCGCTGGCCGACCTGCGCAAGGCCCCCGCCCGCACCCAGATCACCCGCCACGACTGCGTCGAGGGCTGGAGCAGCATCGGCAAATGGACCGGGGCACGGCTCGGGCCGCTCCTGGCGCAGGCGCGGCTCAAGCGGGAGGCGCGCTACATCGCCTTCTTCTGCGCCGACACGCTGGAGCTGACGCTGGACGGGACCGGCGACTACTACGAGACCATCGACATCGTCGACGCCTTCCACCCGCAGACGATCCTCGCCTACGGCAAGAACGACGGCCCGCTGCCCGTCGCCCACGGCGCCCCGGTGCGGCTGCGGGTCGAGCGCCAGCTCGGCTACAAGATGGCCAAGTACGTGATGCGCATCGAGGCGGTCGAGAGCTTCGCCGGCCTCGGCCAGGGCAAGGGCGGCTACTGGGAAGACCGCGGCTATCAGTGGTACGCGGGGATCTGAGCTCGTCCCTGTTCCGGGCGAAGGCCGGGATCCAGATCCAGCCTCGGTTTTCAGGGCCCTATCCTGAGTTCTGAGACCTCGACTGGGTCCCGCCCTTCGGCGGGGGCACCGGTCGCGTCAGCTCTCGCCAGTCTTCAGCCCGTCGATCAGTTGCCCGAGCAGCGCCTTCAGCCTGACCATGTCCTCGACCGGCATCGGCAGTTTCGAGAACACCGACGGCGGCACCGCCAGGGCTTCGGCGCGCAGGGCGCGGGCCTTGTCGGTGAGGTCGATGATGACCCGGCGCTCGTCCTCCGGATCGCGCGCGCGGGTGACCAGCTCCAGCGCCTCAAGTCGCTTGAACAGCGGCGTCAGGGTCCCGGAGTCGAGTTCCAGCCGCTTGCCGAGCTCGCCCACCGTCTGCGGCGACTGCTCCCACAGCGCCAGCAGCGCGATGTACTGCAGGTAGGTCACGCCCAGCGGCTTGAGCAGCGGCCAGTAGAGCCGCGTGACCAGGTTGCTGGCGGTGTAGAGGGCGAAGCAGAGCTGCAGGTCGAGCTTCAGCGGATCGAACGCGTCCGCGGGATGCTCAGCGAGGGACGGGGCTTCTGTCTTCGCTGTCGTCATCTCCACCGGGCGCCGCTGTCGCCGCCGCGAAGGTGCGGCGATGACAGTCTAGAGCACGTCAGGCGAAAGTGGATGCCGGTTTCGCCGCCTGCCGTGCCCTAAACTCAGGATCCGGCGAGCCTTAACCGTCGATGTCCCAGCCCAGGGCGTGGCGGCCGGCGAAACGCAGCTGCGGCTTCTCCTGCAGCGGGTGGTAGCGGGCGCCCTGGATGTCGCGGAAGGCGCGCTCGAGCCCGGCGGTGCGGTAGAAGGCGGCGCCGCCGGCCGCTTCCATGGCCCGCTCGACGGTGGCGATGGCGGCCTGCCCGACCAGGGTCCGGCCGATCATGGCGCGGTTGGTGGCGTCCGGACCGGGCGTTCCGGTTTCTGCGAGCTCGACCATGGCGGCATGGGCCAGCTCCGCCGCCGCGAAGGCGTTCTCCATCTCGCCGACCAGCTGGGCCAGGGCCTCGTCGCCGGGCGGCTTGCGGCGCGCCATGGCCAGGCAGCGGGCGCGGGCGCCCTCGGCGACCCCGACATAGGCGGCGTAGATCAGGGTGAAGGCGATCATGCTGATGATGTGGAACAGCGGATGCCACGGCCCGGCCGGCCGTCGACCTGAGATGGCGGCGTCGGGCACGAAGACGTCGGTCAGCTGCAGGTCGTGGGATCCCGTGCCGCGCATGCCCAGGGTCTTCCAGGTGTCGAGCCGCTCGACGCCCGGCGCCTTCAGCGAGACGCCGAAGTGCAGGACTGTCGGCCCCGCCTCCGGGTCATCCCAGACGGCGCTGGTCATCAACAGGTCGCCGACCGGGCTGCCGCTGGAGAAGGGCTTGCGGGCGGTGATGGCGAAGCCGCCCTCGACCTTGACCGCCGTCCCGCCGCTCGCGAGCCAGTCGGAGCCGCCGCTGGAGACGAGGATCAGGTCCTCGGCCGCGACCCGCTTCAGCAGGCCGTCGGTCGGGGCGCCTTGGTGCTTCCACCGCCAGACGGCGACGGCGACCAGGTGGCTGTGCATGGCGAAGGCCAGCGCCGTCGCGCCGCAGGCGGCGCCGAGCCGGCGGATCACGGCGCTGATGTCGCTGACGCTCGCCCCGCCGCCGCCGAACTCGACCGGGACCATGGCCTTGAAGAAGCCGTCGGCCTTGAGGCGGGCATAGGCGTCGTCGACGAAACTGTCGTCGGCGTCGTGGGCGGCGGCCGCGGCGACGATCGCCTCGGCGACGGCGTCGGCGCGGGCCAGCCAGTCGACGGGAGCTGGGGTTGTCGTGCGTTGCATGGTCTGAACGGGGGACATGAGGTGAGGACCCTTCGGCGAATTGCGATTGGCCGAACCATGATCTTCGAGCAAAGCTGCCGCTAGTTCAGCAACTGAATCGCCCCGGTACAGATACTGAACTGGCCGCCCGTCACGTCCGCTGCGTAGGGTTAGGCCATGCCAGATGCGGGAGGTCGCCATGAGCGAGCGCAGCTACGGACAGTTCTGTCCGGTGTCGATGGCGGCGGAAGTCCTATGCACGCGATGGACCGTGGTGCTGCTGCGCGAGCTGGTCGCGGGCTCGACGCGGTTCAACGATCTGCGCCGCGGCGTGCCACGGATGTCGCCGGCGCTGCTGTCGCAGCGGCTGAAGGACCTCGAGGCCGCCGGCGTGCTCACCCGGGAGCCCTCGGCCACCGACACCGGCGTGTTCGAGTACCGCCTGACCCCGGCCGGCAAGGAGCTGGCGCCGCTGGTCGACGCCTTCGGCGTCTGGGGCCAGCGCTGGGTGACCAGCGACCTGATGCTCGGCCAGGACAGGCTCGATGCCTCCCTGCTGATGTGGGACATGCGCCGCGGCCTCGATCTGACGCCGATGCCGAAGCGCAAGAGCGTGATCCAGTTCCGCTACCCGGAGCAGGCGGCGCAGCACCGCTCCTGGTGGCTGCTCGTCGATCCCGAGGCGCGGGTGGATCTCTGTTCGGTCGAGCCGGGGTTCGACGTCGACCTCTATATCACCACCGACCTGCGGACGATGTCGGCGATCTGGATGGGGCTGGACACGGTCAGGGCGGCGCTGGCGTCCGAGCGCATGGCCGTGGTCGGCGACGGCGCGCTGGCGAGGGACATGCAGGCGTGGCTCGGGCTCAGCCCGTTCGCCAAGGAACGCAAGCTGGTCGCCTGATCGCTTGCGATCCGCGCCGCTTCGATCCATGACCATACCGGAACTTCCAACCGGATCGTCGCGGCCCCTTCGGCGTTGATCCCCACGCCTACGCCCGTGCGCGCCGACGAAAGGTCCGACCTTGGAGAACGATGCGATCGCGCCCGACTCCAGGGCTTCGCGCTATGATCTGCTGAACGGCCCGATCACCCCGGCCCTGCTGATGTTCTCGCTGCCGGTGATGGGCGGCAACATCCTGCAATCGCTCAACGGCAGCATCAACGCCTTCTGGGTCAGCCATTCGCTCGGGGTCACCGCCATCACCGCGATCGGCAACGCCAACATCGTGATGATGCTGACGGTGGGCGTGGTGTTCGGGATCGCGATGGCGGCCAACATCCTGATCGGCCAGCGGGTAGGAGCCGACGACCTGCCGATGGTCAAGCGGGTGATGGGGACGTCGGTGACCTTCTTCGTAAGCCTGTCCCTGATCGTGGCGGCGGCCGGGTTCCTCACGGCGCCGTGGATCCTGTCGGCCATGGGCACGCCCGCGGAGGCCGTCGCCGAGGCCGAGATCTATCTGCGCATCATCTTCCTGGCGATGCCGTTCCTCTACTTCTTCGCCTTCCTGCAGATGGCGCAGCGCGGCGTCGGCGACTCGCGCACGCCGTTCTATTTCATGATGCTGGCGGTGGCTCTGGACGTGCTCCTGAACCCGCTGCTGATCATGGGCATCGGCCCGTTCCCGAGGCTCGGCGTCGCCGGCTCCGCCTGGGCGACCTTCGTCAGCCAGGGCGTCAGCCTCGCCTGCCTGATCGTCGTCCTCTATCGCCGCCGCAGCCCGCTGGCCCTGCATCGGGGCGAGCTGCACATGCTCAAGCCGCAGGCGGCGATCCTCAGGTCCCTGGTCGAGCGCGGCCTGCCGATGGGCCTGCAGATGCTCGTCATCTCCGGCGCGGCCATGGTCATGATCGGCATGGTCAACAGCTACGGCTCGCTCAGCGCGGCCGCCTATACGGCGGCCTCCCAGGTCTGGACCTACATCCAGATGCCGGCCATGGCGCTGGGGGCGGCGGTGTCCTCGATGGCCGCCCAGAACGTCGGCGCCGGCCGCTGGGACCGGGTCGACCGCATCGCGCGATCGGGCGTGTTCAGCGGCCTGGTCATCACCGGCAGCGTGGCCGCGGTCATCTACCTGCTCGGCGACATCAGCCTGCTGATCTTCCTGCCGTCCGGGTCCGAGGCCCTGCCGCTGGCCCAGCACATCAACGAGCGGGTGATCTGGGGCTTCGTCCTGTTCAGCATCTCGTTCGCGATCTCCGGCGTGGTGCGCGCGACGGGCGCGGTGTGGGGTCCGCTGATCATCCTGTTCATCGCCATGTATGTGATCCGCATCCCGTTCGCGCTTCTGCTGCGGCCGATCATGGGCGCCGATGCGATCTGGTGGAGCTTCCCGCTCGCGACCATCGCCGCCAGCGCGATGAACATCGCCTTCTATCTGCATGGCGGGTGGAAGAAGGCGCGGATGCTCGACGTTCCGCGTCCCAGCGGCGACGCCCCCGACGCCGGCAACAGTCCGCCGCCGGCCGAGAAGGTCGAGTCCGAGCCGGCGATCCAGTAACCTTCCAAAGCGCTCGTCCGCCCGGCCCCACCGTCGCGGCGATCAGCGGATCAATTGCTGAGCGATCGACGGCCGGGCTAGGCTGCCCCAAAACAGGGGAGAGGCCGCTCATGAAGACCCAGGACATCGCCTACGAGGCCGACGGCGCGCAGCTGGTCGGGACGCTGTTTGTCGACGAGACCGTGGAAGGAAAGCGGCCGGGCATTCTCGTCTGCCACGAGGGCGGCGGGATCGGCGACCACAGCCGCGACATCGCCCGCCGGCTGGCCCAGGCCGGCTACGTCGCCTTCGCCATGGACTATTACGGCGGCGGAAAGCCGATCGGCGACATGGGCAAGGCCATGGCCCAGATCGGCGCCTGGATGGCCGACGCGACCGGCATCCGCGCCCGGGCCACGGCGGCGCTGGATATCCTGAAAGCCCAGCCGCAGACCGACGCCACGCGGCTGGCCTCGATCGGCTACTGCTTCGGCGGCACCACCTCTCTGGAGCTGTCCCGCGCGGGAACGGACCTGAAGGCGGTGGTCGGCTTCCACTCGGGTCTTGGCACGGCCCGGCCGCAGGACGCGGCCAACATCACCGCGCGGGTGCTGGTGGCCATCGGCGCCGATGACCCGATCATCCCGGCCGAACAGCGGCTCGCGTTCGAAAAGGAGATGACCGAGGGCAAGGTCGACTGGCGCATGCATCTCTATGGCGGCGCCGGCCACAGCTTCACCAACCCCGCCGCCGACGGCTTCGGCCGCCCTGGCTTCGCCTACGACGCCTCGGCCGACCAGCGCTCCTGGCGGGCCATGATCGACCTGTTCGACGAGGTTTTCGCCTAGTTCCTCACCCCGCCCATGGCGGCGCGCCCCCCGACAGCGTAGGGGGAGGGATGGACCAGAAGTTGGGCGGCATCAATCTCGTGCGCTGGCAGGGCGCGCGGGGACGGAAGACGGGCGGTCCGGGGGGCTGGATCTGGGCGGCCGGGCTTCTGCTCGTCGCGCTGATCGGAGCCGTCGCCGCGGTCATGCCCGCCGCGCCCTGGGTTCAGTGGGTCGGGTTCGCGGCCATGGCCCCGGCCGTGCTCGGGCTGGTCGCGGTGGTGCTGGTGCGGCTGGCCGGCGCGCTGCGCCCGGCCGTGGTCTGGTTCTTCAGCTAGTCAGACCGGCCGAGGGCAGGGCGCCCGGCGGCGGATACAGTTCGTCGTAGCTGACCACCTTGAAGCCGCTGAGCGTCGCCGGGCCGAAGGTGTTGGCGATGGCGACGTCGATCGCGTCGCGGCCGCGGGCGATCAGGACGCGGCCGATCCTGGGACGGTTGTTGCGCGCGTCGAAGGCGTACCACTGGCCGCCGAGATAGACCTCCATCCAGGCGCTGAAATCCATCTCCCCGACCACCGGCACGCCGATGTCGCCGAGATAGCCGGTGCAGTACCGCGTCGGGATGTTCATGCAGCGGCAGAAGGCGATCGCCAGGTGGGCGTAGTCGCGGCAGACGCCGGCCTTCTCCTCCCAGGCCTCGTAGGCGGTGCGGGTCGGGCGCGCATGGGCGTAGTTGAAGACGATGTGGTTGTGCACATAGTCGACGATCGCCTGCACCCGGGCCCAGCCCGGCGGCGTGTTCTCGAACAGCTTCCAGGCGATGTCGCTGAGCCGGTCGGTCTCGCAGTAGCGGCTGCCGAGCAGGAAGATCAGCGCCTCGTCGGGCAGGTCGGCCACCGCCATCTGCTGCGCCCAGGGCGCGTAGGCGTCGACCAGGCCTGAGTCCTGGATCACGAAGTCGGCCGACAGCACCGTGCGCCCCGCCGGCGCGGTCAGCCGGCTGCAGATGTTGCCGAACGCGTCGATGTACTGGCGCACGTCGAGGTTCGGGTTGGTGGCGATCCAGTCGGGGGTTTCCAGGTCGTGGCGACGGCTGGGGTGGACGCTGAGAGTCAGCATCATCGGCGTCGGCGCCGGGCAGTCGTAGGCGATCTCGAAGCCGGCTCGAATGCGCATGAAGTCTCCAAAGGGCCGCGACGGGCCACGTGCGGCGAAGGCCGCAACGCTGGGGGAGGCGCTAGTGTTCCGTCCGCACGTCGACCTCGACGTCCATCCCTTCGTAGTCGCCCGGCGATCCGGACCAGGTGCCGTAGAGAGGAACCGCCTGGCGCGGGTCGCGGGCCACCGCCACCCGGATCAGGTCGGCGTTGCCGACGATGCCGTTGGTCGGGTCGAACTCGACCCAGCCGCAGGACGGCAGATAGACGTGGACCCAGGCGTGGGTGTGGCCGCCGCCGACCCGGCCGCCGGTGCTCTGGACCGGGCTGTAGATGTAGCCGGACACGAACCGCGCGGCGAGGCCGAGGCTGCGGACCGCCTCCATCATCAGCACCGCGTAGTCGCGGCAGCTGCCGGTGCGAAGGCTGAGGGTCTCGGTCGGCGACTGCGTGCCGATGGCGAGGCGCGAGGAATAGGTGAAGCCGGAGTAGATCGCCTGCGTCATGTCGCTGAGCAGCGTCTGCAGGCTGGTGCGGCCCGAGGCGTTGACGAAGCGGCGGGCCCAGGCGTCGACCTCGCCGGTCGGGTCCGGATAGTGGCGGGCCATCGACAGCTGCAGGTCGGGCAGGTCCTCGATGCTGTAGGCGAACGGCATCTGGCCCGTATAGACCTCGATCTCGCCGTCGATGTCGGCGAAGGCGGGCAGGGGCGTGTGCTCGAGCCGGGCGAGGCTTTCGAACACCAGCTCGCTGGTGCTGCCGCCAAAACCGGCGACGCCGACGCAGTTCCCGAACACATCATGCACGGATCGCAGTCGCGTCGGGGTCGGGGTGATGGTCAGATCGCAGGACAGCAGGCGCTGATCATAGCTCTCGCGCGGCCGGAACATCATGCGATGCTCGCCGAGCGCCACCGGATTGCGGTAGCGGTAGCGCGTGACGTGGCGGATCGAAAGGATCGGCATTGGCCGACAGTGAAGGCGATTCATCTCCGTGGTCGAAGCATTTACTGGCCTGCGACGACCCGTCGCCGGTGATTGTCACCAATCCGGGCGGTTCTTCGCCGCTTCTGGTGATCGGTGATCATGCGGGGCGGGCGATTCCGGCGAGTCTCGGCGGCCTCGGGGTCGGTCCCGAGGTCATGGACCTGCATATCGCGCTCGATATAGGGGTCCAGGCGCTCGGCGAGCGGCTGGCGGCGGCGCTCGATGCGGTGTTCGTGAGCCAAGCCTATTCGCGGCTGGTGATCGACTGCAACCGGGACCCGGCGCACCCGACCTCGATCCCGGAGGTCAGCGACGGCGTGGTTATTCCGGGCAACGCCGGACTGTCGGCCGCGGACGCCGCCGCTCGGCGGGCGGAGATCCTCGACCCCTACCAGGCCGCCCTCGCGGCCGAGCTCGACCGTCGGGCGGGGCGTCGCTGCCTGCTGCTGTCGCTGCACAGCTTCACGCCGGCGATGCAGGGGATCGCGCGTCCCTGGCGGCTGGGCGTGCTGCACCGCGACGACTCGGCCTTCTCGCGCCGCACCCTGGCCCTGCTGCAGGCGGCGCTCGGCGACGAGGCCGGCGACAACCAGCCCTACACAATGAACGAGCAGGACTACACGGTGCCGCTGCACGCGGACGCGCGCGGGCTCGACTACCTGGAGCTCGAGGTGCGCCAGGACCTCATCGCCGACGCAGCCGGCGTCGAGTCGATGGCGGCCTTCCTCGCGCCGCTGCTCGCGCAGGCGGCGCTGACGGACCTCGAGGGATAGGCGATGACGGCGAGCGCCTCCTGCCACTGCGGCGCCTGTGTGATCGGCCTGGTCAGCGCGCCTGAGCAGGTTACGCACTGCAACTGCTCGATCTGTCGGCGTTACGGCGTGCTGTGGGCGTACTACCAGCCCGCTGACGTCGATCTGTCCGGGCTCGGACCGACGCAGACCTACATGTGGGACGACCGCTCGATCGCATTTCACCGCTGCGCCGGCTGTGGCTGCGTGACCCACTGGGCGCCGGTCGATCCCGCGCGGAACCGGATGGGGGTGAACGCCCGACTGCTGCCGCTCGAGACGCTGGCGGCCGCGACCGAGCGCTTCCTCGATGGCGCCGTCACCGAGCGCTACCGCGACGAGCCCGCCGACTAGACGCCGAATGTCACCGTGCCGTCGTCGGCGATCGTGAAGCCCGGGTTGAAGCAGATGTCCCAGGCGTGGCCGTCCGGATCGGCGACATAGCCCTGCAGCCCGCCGAACGGCGGCGCGACCGGCGCCTTGAGCAGCGTTCCGCCGTGGGCGACGAGGCGGTCGATGGCCGGCCGCACCTCGGCCTCGGTGCGGACGTTGTGCGCGAGCGAGAAGGACGCCGCCCCGCCGTCGGTCGCGCGCGCCATGTCCTCGGACAGCTTCGCCTTCAGCCACAGCCCCAGCACCAGACCATTCATCTGGAAGAAGACGATCTCCTCGCTCTCGAACACCGACGTCCAGCCAAAGCCATCGCCGTAGAACCGCTTCGACCGCGCCAGGTCCGCCACGCCGAGGGTGACCACCGAGATCTGTTGCTGCATGTCCGTCTCCCGAATGCGCACCGGCCGATGCAAGGTATGGATGCCGCGGATCGTTCCCCGCGCAACCCTGGATAAGAGCCCTTAACCAACGTGAGTGAACAATCACTTACATTCTGGCGCGGGATTGTCTAAGACACAGCCGTCATCAACGGGACAGGGTTCCATGAACCAGCTTCGCGACGCCTTCATCACCGGGACCGGGGTCTTCATGCCCGGGGCGCCCATCGGCGCCGACCGCATGGAAGAGTTTATCGGTCGGGTCGCAGGGCGGCCATCGATGGTCGGCCGCCGCGCCCTGCGCTGGAACGGCATCGAGACGCGCCACTACGCCCTTGGCGAGGACGGGCGGCCGTTGCACAGCAACGCCTCGATGTGCGCGACCGCGACGCGCGAGGCGCTGGCCGAGGCCGGCCGTGACCTGCGCGATCTGCAGCTGCTGGCCGCCGCCACCACGCAGGGCGACCTGCTGGTGCCCGGCCATGCCGCGGCGGTGCACGGCGAACTCGCCTGCGGCCCGCTTGAGATCGCCAGCTTCCAGTCCGTCTGCGCCAGCTCGCTGATGGCGGCCAAGGCGGCGTGGCAGGGTGTGCGGACGGGGGAGGCGGCCCTGGCGATCGCCACGGCGGGCGAATTTTCCTCGCGCTGGTTCCGGCCGGAGTTCTACGAGGGCACGAGCCTGGTCGACGCCAAGGGTCGGCTGGCGATGGAGGCTGACTTTCTGCGCTGGACCCTGTCCGACGGCGCCGGGGCGATCACGGTCGAGGACCGGCCGCGGTCGCGGGGTTTGAGCCTGCGCATCGACGGGATCGACTTGGTCTCGCTCGCCGGGCGCTTCGACCCCTGCATGTGGGCCGGGGCGACGTCCGCCGACCGCCACGACATGACCGCCGCCTGGTCGCACGCCGGTCCGGCCGCCGCCTTCGCCCAGGGTCGGATGGCGTTGCTGCAGGACTTCGAGCAGCTGCACGCAGTGATCCGGGCCTGGGTCGGCGTCTACCTGGAGTTCGTCGATCGCGGCCGGATCGTCCCGGATCAGATCGACCACCTGCTCTGCCACTACAGCGCCCGCTCGCTGCGCGACGAGATCGTCAAGCTGCTGGAACAGACCGGCGGCATGATCCCGCAGGAGAAGTGGTTCACCAACCTCGCCACCCACGGCAACACCGGCTCGGCCTCGATCTGGATCATGCTCGACGGGCTGATGAAATCGGGCAAGCTGCGCCCCGGCGAGAAGATTCTGTGCGTCGTGCCCGAAAGCGGACGCGCCATGGTCGGCTTCATGCACCTGACCGCCGTCGAAGGAGACGCCCGATGACCGCCCTCGCCCAGGAAGCCTCCGTCACCGCCCCGGCGCTGCGCAAGCTGGCCGTGGTCTGGACCGCATTCGAGGGACTGCTCGACCAGACGCCGCTGATGCGCCGCCTGAGCCGGGGCCAGTTCACGCGCGAGGACTACCTCGCCTTGCTGCTGAACCTGCGGCAGCAGGTGGTCGACGGCGCCTGCTGGATCTCGCGGGCGGCGTCCAGCATCGACGAGGCCCACTTCGAGCTGCGTTCGACCCTGATCGGTCACGCCGCCACCGAGCATCGCGACTACCAGCTGATCGAGCGCGACTATGTCGCCGCCGGCGGCCGGCTCGAGGACATCCGCGCCGGGGAGAAGAACGTCGGATCGGAGGCCCTGTCCGCCTTCATGTTTCACGAGGCCGGCAAGCCCAACCCGTTTGGCCTGCTCGGGGCGATGTTCATCATCGAGGGCCTGGGATCGCTCAAGGCCGCCGGCTGGGGTCGCGCGATCAAGGACCAGCTCGGCCTGCCCGACGAGGCGGTGCGATTCCTGACCTACCACGGCGCCAACGACAGCGAGCACATGCAGGAGTTCGCGGGGATGCTGGCCATGGTCCTGCCCGACGACGCCGTGGAGGCGCGCATCGTCCGCAGCGCCCAGGTCGTGGCCCGGCTCTACGCCCTGCAGATCGAGGAGGTCCGATGAAGCGCCTCGGCCAGAACCTCGACGCCGCGGTCCATGATCCAAACGATCCTGATCCCTGGCTGGCCCTGTGGCTGGACCGCAGCCTGCCGCTCGACGAGGACGCCAAGAAGGCGCTGGTCACCGGCAATGCCTCCTACAGCCGCAGCTTCCTGCTGCCGGCGTTGAGGCCGGTGATCTTCCTGCTGTTCCTCGTCGTGCATCTGGTGCGGCGGGTGTTCGTGCACTGGCCGAACTTCAACGGCGGCCTGCACCGGCTGATCCACTGGGGCCTGCGCACCTTTGGCTCGCCGCAGACCAACCTGCTGATCCTGCGCCACTTCCACATCGGCACCGAGCTGCTGGCCTTCATCAAGGCCAACGCGGGCGTCGACGGCGTCAGCAGCCGACCGCTTCGGCCAACGCGGCTGAAGGATCTGGAGGACAATGTCTTCCTTCAGCACGACCTCAACGTCTTCAACTTCGTGATCGAGCTGAATCAGGGGCTGAAGGCCCAGGACCGCGAACTGACCCCGGTCGCGCGGCCGGACTTCTCGATGATCACCGATGGCCCGTTCGCGTTCGAGCCGTTCCCGGACAAGCCTTGGAACTTCGCCGACGTGCAGACGGCGGTGGAGATCTACACCCCGCTCTACGCCTTGATGCTGCCGCGCCACGACTTCGTGCGGGCGGTGAACTCGCTGCAGCTCGACGAGGTGATTGCGATCTACATCGCCCGAATCCTGGGCAGCGACTACCACATGAACTTCATCAAGAATGGTCACCCGCTGGTGCCGCTGTCGACCTTCGGCGCGGGCAAGCGGCTGATGCTGCACGGCCTCGACTGCGAGGGCCTGCACGGCTGGCTGCGGACCATGAAGCGCCGCCAGGCCGCCGGCCTGCCGCTGGACATCCGCACCGAGGTCGCGTGAGGGTCTTGAAACCGCTCGGCGGCGGGGTTGTTATCCAGCCATGAGCGATCCCGCCGACACTGCCGTCCATGTCGTCTGTCCCCACTGCGATGGCGTCAACCGTCTGCCCGCGACGCGGCTCGCGGACGACCCCAAGTGCGGGCGCTGCAAGAAGGCGCTGTTCACGGGCGAGCCGGTGGCGCTCGACGGCGCGCGGTTCGAGAAGCACCTGAGCAAGAGCGACCTGCCGCTGATCGTCGATTTCTGGGCCGCCTGGTGCGGCCCCTGCCGCGCCATCGCCCCGGTGTTCGCGGCGGCGGCGAAGGGCCTCGAGCCCCGCGCGCGGTTCGTGAAGATCGATGTCGACGCCAATCCCGCCCTGGCCCAGCGCTTCAACATCCAGGGCATCCCTGCCCTGTTCGTGTTCAAGGACGGCGCGGTGGCCGCGCGCCAGGCGGGCCTCAGCGATCCGGGGCTGTTCAAGCGCTGGGTGGATGAGTTCGGCTGAAGCCAAACCGGTGACGCTCCCCGCTTCGCGGGGAGCTGTCAGGCGGCGCCGGACCGAGGGGAGTCCGTGCGCCGTCATGCGACGGTAGAGTCCGAAAACCGCGAGACTCTCCGCGTTGTCCCGCCCATCATCCGCGCATGGATCTCGTTCACGACCTCGACCAGGACGCCTGCTACCGCGCGGTGGTGACCCGCGACGCGCGGTTCGACGGGCGCATCTTCGGCTGTGTGAAGACCACCGGCATCTACTGCCGGCCGGTCTGCCCGGCGCGGACGCCCAAGCGCGAGAACATGGTCTTCCGCCCGACCGCCGCCGCCTGCGAGGAGGCGGGCTTCCGCGCCTGCCTGCGCTGCCGGCCGGAGACGGCGCCGGACCTGGGCGCCTGGCACGGCACCTCCAACACCGTGTCCCGCGCGCTGGCGCTGATCGACCAGGGCGCCTTGGACGAGGCAGATGTCGAGGCGCTTGGCGACCGGCTCGGGGTCGGCGAGCGCCAGCTGCGGCGGCTGTTCCGCCAGCACCTCGGGGCCTCGCCGGTCGGAGTGGCGCAGACGCGGCGGGTGCTGCTGGCCAAGCAGTTGATCCACGAGACCGACCTGCCGATGGGCGAGGTCGCCCTGGCCGCCGGCTTCGGCAGCGTGCGGCGCTTCAACGAGACCTTCCAGGCCCTGTACGGTCGACCACCGCTGAGCCTGCGCCGCCACACCAATCCGCGCGAGACGGCGCCCGGGGCCGTGACCCTGATGCTGCGCTACCGGCCGCCCTACGACTGGGACGGGCTGATGGGGTTCCTCGCGGCGCGCGCCATCCCGGGCGTCGAGGTGGTCTCGCCCGATCGCTACGCCCGCACCATCGCGCTCGACGGGGCGGTCGGGACGGTGGCCGTCCGCCGCGCCGGGACCGACCAGCTGGCGGTCGAGGTGCGATTCCCGAGGATGACCGCCCTGCCGGCGATCCTCTCGCGAGTGCGGCGGGTGTTCGACCTCTCGGCTGATCCGCAGGCGATCAACAGCCACCTGAGCGGAGATCCGGCGCTGGCGGCGATGATCGCCCAGCGGCCAGGCCTGCGCGTGCCCGGCGCCTGGGATGGCTTCGAGCTCGGGGTCCGCGCCATCCTCGGCCAGCAGATCACGGTGCCGGCGGCGGTGAAGCTGGCCGGGCGGCTGACGGCCGAGTACGGCGCGCCGCTGCCGCCGGAGTGGGCCGCCGAGGGCCTGACCCTGGCCTTCCCGAGCCCGGAACGGCTGGCGGCGGCCGACATCGCTGGTCACGGCCTAATGCCGGGCGCCCGGGCGCGGGCGATCAGCGCCCTCGGCGCCGCCGTGGTCGCCGACCCGGCCCTGTTCGGCCCCCGGCGCGGTCTCGACGAGGCGATCGCGGCGCTGAAGGCTCTGCCCGGCATCGGCGAATGGACCGCGCAGTACATCGCCATGCGTCAGCTGCGCGAGCCGGACGCGTTCCCCGCCGCCGACGTCGGGCTGATGCGGGCGCTGCAGGACGCGGACGGGGTGCGGCCGAGCCCGCCTGAGCTGCTCGCCCGGGCCGAGGCCTGGCGACCGTGGCGCGCCTATGCGGCGCTGCATCTGTGGGCGTCCGACCCACAGCCGCCCAAGCCCGCCGTCTCCATCGTCAAGAAAGAGGGGGAGAAGGCCGATGCCAAGCGCGCGGCCTGAGCGGCTCCTCCGCGACCTGATCGACACGCCGATCGCGCAGCTCCAGGTCTTCACCGACCCGGACGGCGTCGTGCGGGTGCTCGACTTCGACACCGACAGCCCGCGCACCGTGCGGCTCATGCGGACCTACTACGGCGGCGTCCCGGTCGAGGCGGGCAGGGCGCCCGCCGCGGTCCGCGATCCGCTCGACGCCTATTTCGCCGGCGAGATCGAGGCCCTGACCCGCGTGCCCTGGCGGCTGGTCGGCACCGATTTCCAACAGAGTGTCTGGCGGGCGCTGGTCGAGATTCCGGCGGGAACGACGACCAGCTACGGCGCCCTGGCGCTGAAGCTCGGCCGGCCTGCCGCGGTGCGGGCGGTCGGCGCGGCCAACGGCGCCAACCCGGTCGGCGTGGTCATCCCCTGCCATCGCGTGATCGGCGCCGACGGTTCACTCACCGGCTACGGCGGCGGCCTCGAGCGCAAGCGCTGGCTGCTCGACCACGAGCGCCGGGCGTTCGCGCTGAGCTGAAGGCCATATTGAACAGACCATGAACATTGGCGATGCTCAGCCGACGAGGAGTTCACCCCCTGCCCATGCTCGATCTCGAGGCCATGCCCCTCCGCGGCGGCAGCGGCTATCCCGCCCCGCTCGACGAGCCCTGCAAGCGGCGGTCGTGGCGGCAGCTGTCGGGCGGCGCCGGTCTGACGCTGGTCGGGATCAACCTGCTGACCCTGCCGGCCGGCCAGTGGTCGTCGCAGCGCCACTGGCACGATGACGAGGACGAGTTCGTGTGGGTGGTCTCCGGCGAGGTGGTGCTGGTCGAGGACGAGGGCGAGACGGTCCTGCGGGCCGGCGACTGCGCGGCCTGGAAGGCCGGGGTCGCCAACGGCCATCACCTGCAGAACCGGATGCAGCAAGACGCCGTGCTGCTGCAGGTCGGCAACCCGACGGACGAGAGCCGGGAAACGGTCGACTACCCCGACCTCGACATGATCATCACGCCCGGCGGCGAGGGCTACCGGCGCCGGGACGGGACGCTGTATCCGGCGAAGGGGTAGGCGGGCGCGGTGGAGAGGGAAACGCGGGGCTAGAACCCGCCCCAGTAGTCCCCCGCCAGCGTCGTCTCCACCCGTCGGCCCACGGCCGCGAGCGCCTTCACGCTGTCCGGATGCGCGAGCATGGCCTGGCGGCGGCGTTCGAACTCGGCGCTCTCCGGCGGCAGGAACGGCGGCGGCCGGGAGCCCCACCACGGGTCCAGCCCGCCGGAGCGGTGGCGGGGTGAGGCGAGGCGCCAGGCCAGCAGCGCGGCGGCGTCGTCGATGCGGTTCAGGCACAACAGCGCCTGGCTCAGCGCGCCAGGGTTCTCGTCGCGGCCCTTCTCCAGCAGGGCCAGGGTCGGGGCGGCGGTCTTCGGATCGATGTCGGCCATGGCGCAGACCCGCTGGGAATCCAGCCAGAACAGGCCGTAGGGGGTCATGTAGTCGCGATCGACGGCGTCGAGCACGGCCAGGGCTTCCTTCGGCCGGCCGAGATCAAGCAGGCGGCCGGCCCAGGCCAGCGACCCGTCGACCGAGGGGGCGTCGGCGCTGCGCGCCAGCACAGCCTTGAACACGGCCTGCGCCTGGTCGGTCCGCCCGGTGTCGAACAGGCTCTGGGCGAGGTCGAGGAGCACCTGGTTCGCCTGCGGGTCGCTGTCCTCGAACAGCTCGCCGTCCTCGATCCGCGCCTGATAGGCTTGGCCGATCTCGATGGCCTCCTCGTAGCGGCCAAGGCCGCGCAGCGCGGCCAGGATTTCATGCACCGGGCGCAGCCGGGCGGGCGCGGCGGCCATCTCTACCCGGGCGCGGGCCAGATCGGCCTCGGCCAGCGCCGTCCACGCGAAGCGGCCTTCGGCCTGATAGCGGTCCCAGAGGGCGGCGAAGCGGCGGTCGCCGGCCACCATCAGCAGCACATAGGGCTCGTCCGCCCTGGCCAATGCGGCGACGGCCTCGTCGGTCTGGCCGCTGTCGGCGAGGTGCTTGGCCAGCGACAACGCCCAGTCGTTGCGCGCGGCGCGCTGGCTGGCGGCGTTGGTCCAGTCCAGTCCGACCAGCCGGCGCAGGACCTTGAGCGTCAGCTCCGGCTCTCCGGCGATGTCGTCCGAGAGGGCGGCGAGCATCTCCGGCTCCCACTCGCCCACCGCGGCGGGCTCCTTGTCCGACAGGGTGAGGAAGAGGTTCGCCGCCTCGGCGGTGGCGCCGCGCTGCAGGGCGTCGGACATCTTGACGGAATAGACGGCGACCACCTCGGCCGGGTCGCTGGCGAGCGGCTCCAGCCGGGCGGCGGCGCTCAACGCCAGCGCCGCATCCTTGACCTCGGAACAGAGCATCAGGGCGTAGAGGAAGGCGCGGCGGGCGTCCGCGTCCATGCGGTCGAAGCGCGGATCGGCGAGGATCGTCTTCATCGCCGGCAGCTGGCCGGCGCAGGCCTTGCCCTCGCTCTGCAGCACCGCGACCGTGGCCGTGCCGGCGTCCTCCTGAAGGCGCAGCAGGTCGAGCTTGCGGCTGAGAGACTGGGCGGAGGCCGGCGCGGCGGCGGCCGTGAAAAGCAGCCCGGCGACGACGGCCGCGACCCTGACAAAACGCATCTGCGCGCGATCCTACGGGCCGGCATGGCCCCCAAAGCAATGGAGCGGCAGTTCAGGCGCGCGCCGCGCCCGCCGTCAAGCGGATGTCACTGGTAGCGGGCGGTCTTGTAGGCGTCGGCGATGTCGAGGCAGATGCTGCGGCGGACGTTCCAGGGGGTGGTCGCGCCGAGCCCGTCGCGGGAGATCAGCTTCAGCTCGTCCGTGCGGCTGGTCGAGACGAGGTGAGACACGGCGGCGGTCGCCTGCGCCGTCTCGAGGCCGCGGTCGCGCACGAGGCGGTCGACGGCGTCGCGATAGAAGCCGAGGGCCTGGACCTTGGCGGCCTCGGCGTCCTCCGCCTGGCCCTGTTTGCCCATGTAGAAGCTTGCCGCGCCGAACAGCCCGGCGCACTGGCTCTGGAGCACCCAGTAGGACTTGCCCCTGGCCTGTTCCGCCAGCAGCGAGTCGCCGTTGAAGGCGAGGTCCTTGCCGCGCTCGGCGGCGGCGGCGGGCAAGGAAAAGCCGCTCGCGGCGATGGCCACGGCGGCGGCAATGTTCAGAGCGCTTCGCATCCCAAGTCCCCCTTGGACGTCCGGGATGCGATGGTGCCTTCGGACGGCGCGGCTGGCAACGGATCGTCGCCGGCCGCGCCCCGGGATTACTTCGGCGAGACGGTGTCGACCACCGCGCCGACGCCGGCGCCGACCACGGCTCCGGGCGGTCCGGCGACCACGGCGCCGGCGACCGCGCCGCTCGCGGCGCGCTGTTCCATGTTGTGTCCGCAGGCGGCGAGACCGCTGGCCATCAGGACGGCGGCGGCGGTCAGCGGGATCATGCGATGAATGGTCATGGGAATTTCCTCCGAACAGCCCGAGGGGGCCCTTGAGCAACCCAACGAGGCTGGGAGGCCGGCGGTTCCGAGTCCGGACAGGGTCGATTTGGCGCGGCGCAGCGCGGCCTGGCTACCCTCGCCGCAACCCCTTGTCTGGTAAGGCCTTGTTAATAATCGACGGTCGCGCGGGGTGCGGGATTCATGCTGCACTGCGGCATAAACTTGCGAATCGTCCACATTGGCGCCATAAACACCGCTATAAGGCGGAACTCGACCTCACTGTGACCGGTCGAATTCCCGTTCTTTGGCCCCGCTAACGAGCGTGCTCACGGGGCCCAGGAACGACGATGACGGGGGGCGGGAAGCCCTCGCCGCACAGGACTAAGGATCTTTTGTCACTCTTTTCACAGACGCGTGCGTCCGCACGCGCGCTGGTCGGCGTCGTCTTGACCGGATCCACCCTGGGCGCGGCCCTCGGCGGGATTGTCGGCGGCGCCTACCTCGCGGGCGGGATGGCTCAGGCAGCCGCGCAGCACGACCGCGTCACCAAGCTCGCCGACGTCGCGTCGGGGGGCTATTCGGACGAAGACCTCCAGCGGGTCGTCGCCCGGATGGACGATTCCTCTCTCTCCATCGCCCGGCGTCACGACCCTTATGTCAGCGCCGGGGCCGCGCAACGCGACCGTCAGGCCGCCCTGTTCGCCGGCCGGCTCGAGCGTCATGCGGGACGGCCTTCGTCAGATGAAACGCGCAACCCTCCGGTTCTGTTGCGCGCCAGCTTTACCCCGATGAGCCCGGCGGCCGAGCCGTTCCGTCTCAACGGCGCGCTGGAGCAGTCCCGCGATCTCGAGTGCCTGACCCAGGCCGTCTACTACGAGGCCCGCGGCGAGACCCCGGCCGGCCAGGCGGCCGTCGCCCAGGTGGTCATCAACCGCGCCCGTCACCCGGCTTTCCCGAAGACGATCTGCGGCGTGGTCTTCCAGGGCGCCTACGGGCGCGGCGGCTGCCAGTTCAGCTTCGCCTGCGACGGCTCGATGCGGAAGCGCCGCGAAGCCGGGGCCTGGGATCGCGCCACCCGCGTCGCCACCCGCGCCCTGTCGGGCACGGTGATGAACAGCGTCGGCACCTCGACCCACTTCCACACCATCAACGTCTCGCCGGGCTGGGGCCCGCGCCTGATCCGGGTGGGCCAGGTCGGGCTGCACATCTTCTACCGCCTCGGCGGACGCCCGTCGTTCGACCGCACGCCCGAGCGTTCGGGTCCGGCGCTCGGCGATCGTCCGGTCTACGCCTCGGCCGACCTGCCGGACGCGCCGAAGCCCTACACCAGCCTGCGGCCGTCGAAGGACGTCGTCTTCATTGCCGCCTCGGCGGTGAAGGCGCCGGCGATCGAGATCGTCCCGGGCGGCATGGGCGGCCCCGCCGGCAAGGCGGTCGAGCCGGCCTCGGCGCCGAAGGCCAAGGCGGAAGCCGCGGCCGACCCAGCCCCGCCGGCGGTCAGATCGTCTCAGCAGCCTTCGCCGACGGCGGCCTCCTGACGCCGTAGCAGACGATCCGGCGCCCCTCTCGGGGATCGGACGTGGATAGCGCTTGCCGGTAACGTGCGAGCCTGCGGTAGTCCCGCGGGCCTGCACCAGGAGCGCCTCCATGTCCGACAGCCGCCGCGACGCCCTATCCCGCCAGCTTCTCGACGTGCCCTACGCCGAGCTGCCGCCGATCAAGCAGAGCGTCATCGACCTGATGGTCGACGAGCGCCCGACGGCCGCCGGTCCGGCGGTGAAGGGCGAAGGCGACGGCTACTGGGAGCGGCTGGCCGACAGGGTCGCCGCGGTCGGGGGCAGCTGGGGCTTCATCTTCGCCTTCGCCGCCGTGCTGTTCGGCTGGATGGCGCTGAACCTGGCTTTGATGACCCAGAAGCTGGCCTTCGATCCCTATCCCTTCATCTTCCTCAACCTGATTCTGTCGATGCTGGCGGCGATCCAGGCGCCGGTGATCATGATGAGCCAGAACCGCCAGGCCGCCCGCGACCGCAAGGCCGCCGAGCACGACTACACCGTCAACCTGCGCGCCGAGCTGGAGATCATGCGCCTGCACGACAAGCTCGACGCCGTGCGGGAGCAGGAGCTGCTCGACCTGATCCGCTGCAACAACGAGCTGCTGGGCCTCGTGAAGGCGCGGCTGGCGGAGTAGACGCCTCCCGGGGAAACGGGGTTGGGCAGAAGGCTACACCGTCGGCACCGTTCCGCCGTCGATCACATACTCGACCCCGTGGATCGCGGCGGCGCTCGGCGACGCGAGGAAGCCGATCAGGTCGGCGACCTCCCGCGGCATGGCCGGACGGCCGATGGGGATGCCGCCGAGGCTGTCCATGACCCCCTGGCGGGCGGTCTGCACATCGACCCCGTCGTGGGCCGCCAGCCGCTGCATCATCGCCGCCGCGGCCGTGGTCTCGACAAAGCCCGGGGCGACGCTGACGACACGGACGCCCTGCGGCCCAAGCTCCTTCGACAGCGCCTTGCTGTAGGTGCTCAGCGCGGCCTTGGCGGCGGCGTAGGCGATGGTCGATTCCCACAGCGGCAGGGTCCGCTGGATCGAGGAGACGTGGACGACCACGCCCGAGCCCTGGGCGATCATGCCGGGGACCAGCGCCCGATCCAGACGCACGGCCGCCATCAGGTTGGCGGCCAGGGCCTTGTCCCACTCGCCGTCGTCCAGCGCCGCGAAGCCGCCGCCGGGGGCGCCAGAGCCGCCGACCACGTGAACCAGCACGTCCACGCCGCCGAGGCGGGCCTGCACCGCGTCGGCCACCGCCGCGCAGCCGGCGGCCGTCGACACGTCGGCGGCGATGTAGAGCGTGGGATCGGCCGCGTCGTCCGGCACGGACCGTGCGGTGGTGATCACCGTCGCGCCGGCGTCGCGGAAGCGCCGGACGGTCGCCTCGCCGATGCCCTTGGTGCCGCCGGTGACGAGCACGCGCCTGCCCTCGAACTCGGCGCTCATTGGGTGATCTCCAGGATGCGGACGTGGCCGGCCTCGAGCGTGAAATTGAAGGTCAGGTCGAGCGGACTACCGGGGAAGTTTCCCGAGACCGTCGAGACGAGCGCCGCGCGGTCGGCGTCGGTCGTCAGGCTCAGCGGCGACATGGTGATGTCGTAGCGGGCAGTGGTTTCCGTCGCCCAGACCCAGATCTGCCCGGGACCGAAGTGGAGCTTGCCCTCGTCGTAGACGTGGCCGTCGGGGGAAAAGCAGGCGACGAGCCCCGGGATGTCGTGCGCGTTCTGGGCCGCGACATAGCGGTCCAGCGGGGTGGGAAGGGGGGTCTGCATGGCTCTCTCCTGGCTATCGGGGTGACAGGCCAGGAATTTCGGAGTAGGAAGAGGTTATGGCAAGTACTGATAAAAAAGTAGGGTACTCACCCACAGGTAACCTCGCCGACGTCACCCCCGAAATGGCGGCGACCGGCGTCGAGGGAATCTTCCGCAAGCTGGAGGGGCGCTGGAAGATGGTCATCCTCTTCCATCTGTTCGACCGCGGGACGCTGCGCTTCTCGGAGCTGGAGAAGGCGATCCCGGGCGTGTCGCAGAAGATGCTGATCCAGCAGCTGCGCCAGCTGGAGCAGGACGGGATCGTCGTCCGCACCATCTACCCGCAGGTGCCGCCGAAGGTGGAGTACGGTCTCACCGACTGGGGCCAGGCGCTGTGTCCGTCGCTGGACTCGCTGCTGGAATGGGGCGCGCTGGAGCCGAAGGCCGAGGCATAGAAAAAGGCCGCCGGCGTTTCCGCCGACGGCCTCTCTCAAGTCAGTAGATATCGCCGAAGCTTACATGCGCTCGACGATGATGGCCGGGGCCATGCCGCCGGCGGCGCACATGGTGACCAGGCCGTAGCGCTTGCCGG
>JAZJXN010000010.1:0-7165 GCA_040390885.1 Pseudomonadota bacterium
GGCCGCCGGGCTGGATGCCCTGGATCAGCACGGGCTTGAGCAGCGCGCGGGCGGCGTAGATGGCGGCGGTCCAGCCGGCGGGGCCGGAACCAATGATCAGGCAGCGCGTGCTGCGGGGGGCGGATGTCGACATGGCGCTAATTTAGGGATGATTCCGCTTCGGCGCGATGGGCGTCGCGGTCGCGGTATGAAGTTCCTCCCCCGCAGGGGGAGGGGGACCGGCGGAGCCGGTGGAGGGGTAGCGCCGCCCTCAGCCAGAAGGAGCGTCCGCCAGTCCGGTCCGGGCCCCTTCAGTGATCAGCCGCAGCGCGCCTTCCAGATCGTCCAGCACGAACCGGATCGGCAGCCGCAGGACACGAACACCCTGCGCGGCCAACCACCGATCGCGACGCTCGTCGTGGAGCTTGGTGTCGTCGGTCTGATGAACGGCGCCATCGACCTCGACGGCCAGCCTCGGCGTGGAGGCGTAGAAGTCCACGACGCACGGCCCGAGTACGTGCTGCCGCCTGAACTTCAGAGGTGCGTTATTCCGGATCGCAATCCAGCCGTCGGCGCTACCCCTCCACCGCCTTCGGCGGTCCCCCTGCCCGCGAGCGGGGAGGATCGGCTACCCCGGCAGCAGGCCCAGCCGCTTGCCGACGATGCGGTCCAGCACGCGCGGCGGCAGCACCCGCTCCGACATGAAGGTCTGGAACGGCGACGGCGAGACCGTGTAACGGACCTTCGGCCGGGGCGCGGTCAGGGCCTCGTGGATCGCCTCGCCGATGCGCTCCGCCGGCAGGCCCGCCTTGCCCATCTGCATCATGAAGGCGGAGATCCGCGCCATGGGCTCCTTGTAGGCCGTGTTGTCGTAGGGCGTGGTGTCGATCTCCTCGGCCTTCCCCCAGATCGGCGTCGCCACCGCGCCCGGCGCGATGACCACGACATCGACGCCGAACGGCAGCAGTTCGCGGCGCAACGACCCCGACAGGCCCTCAAGCCCGAACTTGGAGGTGTTGTAGGGCGCCATGAACGGGTTGGCGGTCCTGCCGCCGACCGACGAGATGTTGACGATGCGGCCGGGGTTCTTGCGGGCCGGGCTCTGCGCGCCGAGCAGCGGGGCGAAGGCCTGGGTGGTGATGACCACGCCGGTGAGGTTGACCTCCAGCTGCCTGCGGAAGTCCTCGACCGGCAGGTGCAGCAGCGGACCGGCCACGGCGATGCCGGCGTTGTTGACCAGTCCGGCCAGGGTCTCGCCGGCAAGCGCGGCCTCGACCTCGCGGGCGCCGGCGGCGACCGCCGCCTCGTCGGTGACGTCGAACAGCAGCGGCGTGAAGTCGTCGCCGAACTCGGCGCACAGCCGCTCGGCGTCGGCGACCTTGCGGACGCTGCCAAAGACGTGGAAGCCCTTTCCGGCCAGGACCTTGACCGTCCCCCAGCCGATGCCGGTCGAGACGCCGGTGACGACGACGGATTTCTTGTGGACGGCCATCCGGCGCGCTCCCCCTGATGTTATCAACGCTCAGATAGGGCGAGCGAACGGCGTTCGCTAGGGCTCGTCCCCTAACTCCGCTCATCCCCGCGAAGGCGGGGACCCAGGTGTTTTCTTGACTGCTTCGAACGGCTCCGGCCCCGGCGGACGCCCGGAAACCAAAAAGCCTGGGTCCCCGCCTTCGCGGGGATGAGCGGTAATTTTCGAACGGGTCTAGGATAACCCGACTCACCGCTCATGAGCCGTCCATGACCACGCATCCCGAGATCACCATCGCCGGCCGCAGGATCGGCGCCGACCATCCGCCCTATGTGATCTGCGAGCTGTCGGGCAACCACAACGGCAGCCTCGACCGGGCGCTGACCATGATCGACGCGGCGGCCGACACCGGCTGCGACGCCATCAAGATCCAGACCTACACGGCCGACACCATCACCCTCGACGTCGACCGGCCGGAGTTCGTGATCCACGGGGGCCTGTGGGACGGCCGCAGCCTGCATGAGCTCTACCGCGAGGCGCAGACCCCGTACGAATGGCACGGCGCCCTGTTCGAGCGGGCGGCGAAGCGGGGGGTGACCCTGTTCTCAAGCCCGTTCGACGAGACGGCGGTCGACCTCCTCGCGGACCTCGGCGCCCCCGCCTACAAGATCGCCTCGTTCGAGGCCGTCGACCTGCCGCTGATCCGCTACGCGGCGGCCAGGGGCAAGCCGCTGATCATCTCCACCGGCATGGCCAACCTGGCCGAGATCGAGGCCGCCCGCGACGCGGCCCTGCAGGGCGGCGCCGCCGGGGTTCTGCTGCTGCACTGCGTGTCCAGCTATCCAGCCACCTTCGAGGACGCCAACGTCCGCACCATCCCCGACATGGCGGCGCGGTTCGGCGCGCCCGTGGGCCTGTCGGACCACACGCACGGCACGGCGGCGGCGGTGGCGGCCACGGCCATGGGCGCGGCGGCGATCGAGAAACACTTCACCCTGGCCCGGTCCGACGGCGGGCCGGACGCCGCCTTCAGCCTCGAGCCGGCCGAGTTCGCCGCGCTGGTGCGCGACACCCGCGACGCCTTCGCCTCGCTCGGTCGCGCCCACTACGACCTGCTCGGCTCGGAGACCGCCAACCGCCAGTTCCGCCGTTCGCTCTACGTCGTCGCCGACGTCAAGGCCGGCGAGCCGCTCAGCCGAGCCAACGTCCGTTCGGTGCGGCCGGGCGTCGGCCTGCCGCCCGGCGAGCTGGACGCCGTGCTCGGCCGCCGCGCCGCGCGCGACCTGAGCCGGGGCGAGCCGCTCGAATGGTCGATGCTGAGCCCGGCATGAGGGTGCTGTTCGTGTGCGACGCGGGCGCCAGCGTCGGCGGCGGCCATGTCATGCGCTGCCTGACCCTGGCGAGGGCGCTGCAGGCGCGGGGCGCGGACGTCGCCTTCCTGCGGACGCCGGAGACGCAGGACATCCTCGCCCGCTTCGCCCCGGACATGACACTGGCCGGCGAGGACGAGGCGGTCGATCTGGTCGTGGTCGATTCCTACCGTATGGACCCGGCGCGCGAAGCGGCGTGGCGAGCGAAGGCCTCGAGGCTGGCGGTGATCGACGACCTCGCCCGCCCCCACGCGGCCGAGCTGGTGCTAGACCCGTCGTTCGGCCGCAGCGCGGGCGATTACGACGCCCCGATCGTGCTGGCCGGCCCCGCCTACGCCTTGGTCCGGCCCGCGTTCGCCGCCGCCCGCGAGACGGCGCTGGCCCGGCGTGGCGAACCGGCGAGGCGGTGCCTGATCTCGCTCGGCCTGACCGACGTCGGCGGCGTCACCGCCAAGGCCGCGGCGGCGCTGGCCGGTTCGGGCCTGGCGCTGGACGTGGTGGTCGGCGTCGGCGCGCCGAGCCTGCCGTCGCTGCAATCCCTGGCGACGGTGGGAGCGGTGACCCTGCACGTCGACACCGCCGAGATGGCCGGGCTGATCGCGCGGGCCGACCTCTGCGTCGGCGCTGGCGGGTCGAGCGTCTGGGAGCGCGCCTGCCTGGGCCTGCCGACCGTGACCCTGATCCTCGCCGACAACCAGCGCGACATGGCCATGAAGCTCGACGAAGCCGGCGCGACCCTGGCCCTCGACGCCCGCTGGCCGGGGCTGGAGCGGCGGCTCGCTGACGCGGTGGGCAGACTGGTTCGCGATGAGACGTTGCGGGCGAGGCTGTCGGCGACCTCGGCGGCGCTGTGCGACGGGCGGGGGGCGGAGCGGGCGGCGGATGCGCTTTTTCAGCTCTAAGCCGAGCCGCCCTCAACCCGCCTACCCCAGCGGAGCGGGTATTGGTAACGCCCCTTAGGCCGCCGCCAACCCCGTCGCCGGCCGCGACTTCAGCCTCGGCGCCAGCCACGCCTGCACCGGAGCATCGAGGAAGCGGTGGAACAGGGCCGAGACGGCCAGGGCCGCCGGCAGCGCCGCCGCCCACAGGGTCCAGTCGATCCACGGGGCGAGATCGACCTTGCCGCGCAGCACATTGAGCATGCCGAACCAGACCAGGCCGGTCAGGCCATGGGTGATGAACAGGGCGAACGACAGCTTGGCGCCCTCCTCGACCGCGGCCGAGGGCTTCGCCACCGGCAGTCGGCCGAAGGACAGCACCACGCCGGCGATGGCGACGAGGCTGAACAGGTCGAAGCGGCCGGCGACCTGCAGCAGGGTCACGGCGACGAGCGACAGCACCGCCAGCGCCCGCGCGCCGGCGACCGACGGCCGCCCTGTCTCGACCACGCGGGCGATGCAGATGCCGAGCAGGAACAGCGGCGCGGCGCGAACCACCCCGAGGTGGAAGTCGAGGTCGTAGATCGGGTGATCGAGCAGCGCGACGCTGAGCAGATTGCCGCCGACCACGACGCCCATGCCGAGCGACAGCAGAGCGGCGGGGCTGTTCAGCTTCGAGATCCAGCGCCAGGCGAGCGGGAAGGCCGCGTAGCAGACGACCAGCGCCGACAGCGACCAGCTCTGGTGGTTCCAGCCGTCGCCGCCGTCGATGCCCCAGGCCTGGACCATGAACACCTGCATCAGCATCGCCAGCGGGGTGTAGTGCTCGGGATTGCGCGGGGCCGCGCCCGCCAGGGTCGCCAGCGCGAAGACGGCGGCCAGCAACGCCAGAACCATCAGCTGACCGGGCCAGATGCGGGCGATGCGCTTCTTCAGGAAGGCGAGCAGGCCGGTGCGGCCGGAGATGATCTGCGCCCCGTAGGCGCGGCCAAGCACGAAGCCGGACAGGATCAAGAAGAAGTCAGTGGCCAGGTAGCCGCGCGCGAAGACCGGGTGCAGGCTCTGCAGCGCCATCGGCGCCTCGTCCCCGAAGTGATAGACCACGATCAGCAGGGCCGCCACGAAACGCAACGCATCGAGCGCTCCGCCGCGCCCTTCTGGCACACGGGTCGTCATGGAATGGGACAGGTCTTGCGCCATGGGGCGGCCTCCGGCGAGTTCCCCGACAGCGTTGCAATCGAGGCGCCAGGGCCTATCTGTCACCGCGAGTGTTGCATAAAGGTGGTTCGATGACCGATCGCATGCCCGTCCTGTTCCTCGGTCACGGCTCGCCGATGAACGCCATCGAGGACAATGCCTGGCGTCGCGGCTGGGCCGAAGCGGCCAGACGGCTGCCGCGTCCGAAGGCGATCCTGTGCATCTCCGCCCACTGGGAGACGCGCGGTGCGCCGGCCGTGTCGGCCTCGGAGACTCCGCCGACCATCCACGACTTCGGCGGCTTCCCGCAGGCGCTGTTCGACGTCCAGTACGCGGCGCCCGGCGACCCCGCCCTCGCCCGCCGGGTCGGCGACCTGCTCGCCCCCGACGAGGTCGTGCAGCACCCGGCGCGCGGTCTCGACCATGGGGCATGGAGCGTCCTCTACCCGATGTACCCCGACGCCAGCGTGCCGGTGGTGCAGCTCAGCCTCGACCGCGAGAAGCCGAACGCCTGGCACTACGCCGCCGGACGCCGCCTGAGCGCCCTGCGGGACGAGGGCGTGCTGATCGTCGGCAGCGGCGACATCGTCCACAACCTGCGCGCCGTCGACTTCCGCACCGGTCAGGTCCCCGACTGGGCGCCCCGCTTCAACGAGACCGCCAAGCGCCTGATCGCGACCGGCGAGCATGGCCCGCTGATCGATTTCGAGAGCCTCGGCCCCGATGCGGCGGCGTCGATCAACAGCGCCGAACACTATCTGCCCCTGCTCTACAGCCTCGGCGCCGGTGATCCGGGCGAGGCGATCGACGTCTTCAACGACGACGTCTTCGCCGCCATCTCCATGACCTCGATCGTGATCGGCGGGCGGGGAACCTCGGTCTGAACAGGGCCGTTCCCTTTTCCGTAAGGGAGACCATCATGTCCAAGACACCTCCGATTCCGAAGGAGCAACGCAGCTTCCGCGGCGAACGCCCTGACGTGGGCGAGGCCGCTCAGGACCGACGTGACCGCCACACCGGCCTGCAGTCAGGCCAGCCCGGGGACGCCGACGCCAACCTCAACGAGCAGGGCCGTTACGGCAACCTGCGCCAGAACGTGTCCACGATCCACGCCAGGCAGCAGGATCGCTGACCACCCCAGGCTGTCATCCCGGCCTGAGTGCCGCGTCGCCGCGTCGTCCGGGATGACAACCGAGGTCAGGCCGTCTCTCTGAGCTTCGCGCCCGCGGCCTTGGCCGCCTCGCGTTGACCGACGACCCGGGAGGCGTAGGTCGCTTCCACCACCGACAGAATCCCCGGCGCCGTGTTGTCGGGACGCCCGCCCTCGAACGGGGGCGCGGGGGCGTACTCAAGCCCCAGCTGCAGGCCGCGCGCGAACGCCTCGCCCGCCACCTCGGCCGCCACCACCAGCGCGAAGTCGATGCCTGCGGTGACGCCGCCGCCGGTGATTACATTGCCGTCCCGCACCACGCGCGCCGCGTCGGGGATCGCGCCGAATTCGGTCAGCAGGTCGCGCCACGCCCAGTGGCACGCCGCGCGCCGCCCGGTCAGCAGGCCTGCGGCGCCCAGCACCAGCGAGCCGGTGCAGACCGAGGTCACATAGGTCGCGGTCGCGGCCAGCCGCCGGATCTGGCCCAGAAACACCGCATCCCCCATCGCCTGCTCCGTGCCAAAGCCCCCCGGCACGCAGATCAGGTCGCAGCGCTCGATGTCGACCAGCGGCGTCAGCCCGGCGAAGGTCAGGCCGTCGGCCTCCATCTCGCCGCCCTCGAGGCTCGCCACCGTGACCGTCGCGCCGGGCAGGCGTTGCAGAAACTGGTGCGGCCCGGTGAAGTCGAGATGGGTCACGCCCGGGAACAGGGCGAAGACGATGTGGAACGGCGTGGTCATGGCGGCGGCCTCCTGTTGACGGTGGCAACCTCGCAGGCCTAGGGTCCGGCGGAAATGACAAGGTTCCCTCGTTTACCGCCATGCGCACGATCGGCTTCCTGATCTTCCCGGACTTCCAGATCCTCGACGTCGCCGGTCCGCTTGCCGCCTTCGAGATCGCCGGCCGCCATGTTCCGGAAACCTATGAAATGCGCCTGCTGGCAAGGGATGCCGGCGAGGTGGCGAGTTCGAACGAGCCGACCGGGTCGCTTTCGCCGACCGGCGCCGTGCCGACCCCGACCGTCGCCCCGTCGACGTAGTCGCTGTCGATGTTGATCGTGGTGCCGCCCCAGGTCTCGTTGTGCCCGCCGCGGAATTGGTGGATGCGCTGGTGGTTCGGC
>JAZJXN010000011.1:0-9437 GCA_040390885.1 Pseudomonadota bacterium
GCGGCGAGCCCTACATCGCCGATCTGGCCAAGATGCCCCACCTGCTGATCGCCGGCACCACCGGCTCGGGCAAGTCGGTCGGCGTCAACGCCATGATCCTGTCGATCCTGTACCGCCTGCCGCCCGAGCAGTGCCGGTTCATCATGATCGACCCGAAGATGCTCGAACTGAGCGTCTACGACGGCATCCCGCACCTGCTGGCTCCGGTGGTGACGGACTCGAAGAAGGCCATCGTCGCGCTGAAGTGGACCGTGCGCGAGATGGAGGACCGCTATCGCCGCATGGCCAAGATCGGCGTACGCGGCATCGCCGCCTATAACGAGCGGGCCAAGGAGGCCCAAGACAAGGGCGAGCACTTCGAACGGACCGTGCAGACGGGCTTCGACGAGGCCGGCCGCCCGATCTTCGAGAGCGAGAAGATCCGCCCCGACCACATGCCCTACCTGGTTGTGGTCATCGACGAGGTCGCCGACCTGATGATGGTCGCCGGCAAGGACATCGAAGGCGCCGTGCAGCGGCTGGCCCAGATGGCCCGCGCCGCCGGCATCCACCTGATCATGGCCACCCAGCGTCCGTCGGTCGATGTCATCACCGGCACCATCAAGGCCAATTTCCCGACCCGGATCAGCTTCCAGGTCACCTCCAAGATCGACAGCCGCACCATCCTGGGCGAACAGGGCGCCGAGCAGCTGCTGGGCCAGGGCGACATGCTCTACATGGCCGGCGGCAGCGGCGGCCGCCTGACCCGCCTGCACGGCCCGTTCGTGGCCGACGAAGAGGTCGCCGCGGTGGCCAAGTTCCTGCGTGAGCAGGGCCAGCCGCAGTATCTCGACGAGGTCACCGCCGGCGGCGACGAAGACGAAGGCGGCGACCTGGGCGGCGGCGGCGGCGGTGATGGCGAAGGCGAAGGCCTGTACGACCGCGCCGTGGCGGTGGTCACCCGCGACGGCAAGGCCTCGACCAGCTACATCCAGCGCCGGCTGCAGATCGGCTACAACCGCGCCGCCTCGCTGATTGAACGGATGGAGCAGGAAGGCGTTGTAGGACCCGCCAACCACGCCGGTAAGCGCGAGATCCTGGTCGGACCGCCTCCCTAGAAGGTCGCTCCGCCGTGAAATCGCCTTTCGGCCCTGCTAATCGGATTTCATGACGCACTCGACCACCAGACGCGCCCTGCTCACCGCCGCCCCCCTCTGCCTGGGCGGCGCGTCCCTGTTGCTGCCCGGCCTCGCCATGGCCGCGCCGGCCTCGCTGTCGGCCGTCGACAAGGCGCTGGTGGCCAAGGCCACGGCCTATCTGCAGAGTCTGCAGTCGGCCAAGGGCCGGTTCGTCCAGACCGACGCCCGCGGCAGCCAGACCCAGGGCACCCTCTATATGCAGCGCCCGGGCAAGGCCCGCTTCGAGTACGAGGCACCCTCCAGCCTGCTGGTGGTCTCTGACGGCAAGGTGGTGTCGGTGGCCGACAAGCGGCTGAAGACCGTCAACCGCTACTGGCTGAGCCAGACGCCGCTGAAGCTGTTCCTCGCCGACGAGGTCCGGCTGGATCGCGGCGTCCACGTCAGCCAGGTGACAAAGCTGGCCGACGGCTTCCAGATCACCGCCCAGGACAAGGCGGGGAAGACCAAGGGCCAGATCGTCCTGACCTTTGGCGACAGCCCCATGCAGCTGCTCGGCTGGACCGTCACCGACGCCCGCAACGCGCCCACCCGCGTGCGTCTGACCAATCTGGCCCGCGCCTCGAGCCTGGATCCCGCGTTGTTCAAGACCCCGTTCCCCACAACCGGAAGGGCGCCCGCCTCGTGACACATTCGCAACAGGCAAATACCTTGATTCAACCTGTTGACGTTTCTGTCGCAAAGTTGCTCTAGTGCCACGTATAGCGATAGCGCGCCCGACCTCGCGATATCGCCGCACCGTGCCGGAACCTATCCCCTCCCGGCCGCGGCATGAGAGACCACTTTTCCCGCCCGGATGCCTTGTGCGTCCGGGCGGTTTTTCTTTGCGCCCAAACAGCCTATCTGGAGCGCCATGCGCCTTCGTATCGCCACCTGGAACATCAATTCGGTCCGCCCCCGCGGGGAACTGGTCGGCCGCATGGTCGACGAGATCGCGCCCGACGTCCTCTGCCTGCAGGAGATCAAGTGCCAGACGGGCGAGTTCCCGAAAGGCATGTTCGAGGCCCTCGGCTTCGAGCATTTCCGCATCGCCGGCCAGAAGGGCTGGCACGGGGTGGCGATCGCCTCCCGCTTTCCGATCGAGGACACCGCCCCGCTCGACGTCTGCCGCGAGGGCCATGCCCGATGCGTCGGGGCGCGGGTGGCGGGCGTCGACATCCACAACTTCTACATTCCGGCAGGGGGCGACGTTCCCGACCGCGCGCTGAATCCGAAGTTCGACCACAAGCTGGACTTCTACGAGAAGCTCACAGCCGAATTGGCGAAGCGCAATCCGAAGGACCCGCTGGTCGTCACCGGCGACCTCAACGTGGCCCCGGGCGAGTTCGACGTCTGGAACCACAAGCACATGTCGAAGATCGTCAGTCACACGCCGGTGGAGGTCGAGGCCTTCCGCAAGCTCGAGGCGTCGCTGGGCTTCATCAACCTGGCCCGGGAGGCGACGCCGGAGCCGGACAAGATCGCCAGCTGGTGGAGCTATCGCGCCGCAGACTTCCGCCAGTCCAACCGCGGCCTGCTGCTCGACCACATCCTGGTGACGCCCGGCCTGCGCGACGCGGCCTTCCACACCGGCAAGGCTGTCAGCCGCATCCACGACGACGTGCGCGGCTGGGAAAAGCCCAGCGACCACGCCCCGGTGACGGCGGACTTCATGATCTAGGAATCACCCTCCCCTTCATGGGGAGGGCGAAAGCCCTACGGCTGGAGCCGGTAACCCCCCGCCTCGGTCAGCAGCAGCCGGGCGTTGGCGGGGTCGGGTTCGATCTTCTGGCGCAACCGGTAGACGTGGGTCTCCAGCGTGTGGGTGGTGACACCCGCGTTATAGCCCCAGACCTCGGTCAGCAGCTCCTCGCGCGAGACCGCCTTGGTCCCCGAGCGATAGAGGTACTTGAGGATGTTGGTCTCTTTCTCGGTCAGCCGGACCTTCTTGCCCTTGTCGTCGACCAGCAGCTTGCCCGCCGGCCGGAACTCGTAGGGGCCGATGCGGAACACCGCGTCCTCGGATGCCTCGTGGCTGCGCAGCTGGGCGCGGATCCGGGCCAGCAGCACGCCGAACCGGAAGGGCTTCACGACATAGTCGTTGGCGCCGGAGTCGAGGCCGAGGATGGCGTCGGCGTCGGTCGCGGCGGCCGTGACCATGATGATCGGCGCGGTCACGCCGCCCTTGCGCATCAGTCGGCAGGCCTCACGGCCGTCCATGTCGGGAAGATCGACGTCGAGCAGGATCAGGTCGGGCCGCGCCTCCTTCCCGAGCCGTGCGCCTTCGGTGGCGGTGTCCGCCTGAACGACGGCGAATTCCTCGTGAAGTTGGAGCTGCTCGGCCAGAGCGGTTCGCAGCTCGTTGTCGTCGTCGACGATCAGTAGGGTCTTGCGTTGCGCCATAAGGGGGAACATGCACCGGTTCTGTCCGGAAGGCCAAGCGCCGAACCGGTAATCACCAGACACATAGGAACTCGCACGGCTGTGTTCACGCCCTTGTCAGGCTGACCTCAGCCCCGCGTCCCGAACAGCGCCGAGCCGACACGGACGCTGGTCGCCCCGAAGCGGACGGCGGTCTCGTAGTCGGCGCTCATCCCCATCGACAGCTTGGCGAGCCCATTTCGCGCCGCGATCTTTGCGAGCAGGGCGAAGTGCGGCCCGGCGGGCTCGGCCTCCGGCGGAATACACATGAGGCCCTCGATCATCAGCCCGAGGTCGCGGCACAGGGCGATGAACCCGTCGGCCTCGGCCGGCGCGACGCCGGCCTTCTGCGGTTCCTCGCCGGTGTTGACCTGCACGTAGAGCCGCAGCGGCCGTCCCGACCGCGCGATCTCCTCGGCCAGGGCCCGGGCCAGCTTCTCGCGATCCACGGTCTCGATGACGTCGAAGAGGGCCACGGCCTCGCGGACCTTGTTGCTCTGCAAGGGTCCGATCAGCCGCAGCTCGACACCCTCGCGGCGGCGCTCCCACCGTTCCTGGGCCTCCTGGACGCGATTTTCGCCGAACACGCGCTGTCCGGTGGCCAGCATCGCGTCGATCCGGTCATCCGGCTGTTGCTTGGACACGGCGACAAGGGTCACATCAGCCGGATCGCGCGCGCTGGCCTTCGCGGCGGCGGCGATATGATCCAGCACCGAAAGACGGGCTTGCGAAATCAGGGATGACTGAGACGACACGCGACCTCCAGAGGCTGGTGGACTTGGCCGCGTCTCTACGACCGCGCTTCGCCGCGGAAAAGCCCCTGCCCCGCCTGCTGTTCGTCACCGACCCCGAGCGGACGCCCGATCCGGCGGCGGTGGCGAAGCGGCTGCCGCCGGGCAGCGGGGTGATCTATCGGGCTTTCGGGGCGAGCGACGCGCTGGGCCGGGCCCTGGATCTGCGCCGGATCGCGACCGCGCGCGGCCTCGTCCTGCTGATCGGCGCCGACGCCGGCCTCGCCGTTGCCTGTGGCGCCGACGGCCTGCACCTCCCAGAGCGCGCCATCGCCGACGCAGCGACCTTCAGGACCGTTCGGCCAGGCTGGGTGATCACTGCGGCGGCCCACACCCTTGAAGCCGCCCAGCGGGCTTCCAGGGCCGGTTGCGACGCGGTCCTGGCCTCGACCGTCTTCCAAAGCCGCAGCGCCTCCGCCGGCGAACCGATGGGGGCCGAGGGCTTCGACGCCTTCGTCCAGGCCGCCCCCCTGCCCGCCTACGCCCTGGGCGGCGTGACCGCGGACACGGCGGCGCAGCTGGCGGGGTCAGGCGCGGCCGGCTTTGCGATGGTGGAAGGCCTGGTCTCGGCGGTTCAGGACGGCAGCCAGCCGGAGGACGGCTCGGCCTCGTCGTAGTGCAGCGTCACCAGCAGGTTTCGCGCGGGGTAGTAGACGCTGGCCGTCTGCATCCGGTCGAGCCGGACGCAGACGCCCTCGACGCAGACATCGGCCTTCCACATGTCCCCCGCCTGACCGGTCAGCCCCTCGGCGCCGGCGGCCCGCAGAATCGTTCCTCGAACCAGCGTGCCGCCATAGCGCTCGGCCCGGCCCGGATCGCCGAAGCGAACCGTGCGGTAGCCGGGGTCGAAGGTCGGCCGCAAACTGCCCAGTCCGACGGCGCAGGCCGTCGTCGCCGGAGACTGCCGGGTCATGCAGGTCGGCGTTGAGGTGCAGGCGGGAATGTTCGGGGGTCCCGACAGCAGGACAGGCCCCGCGGCGCCCGGATTGGGCGAAGGACATCGCACGGTCGCCGGCAACTGCCTTACCTCGGCGACATAGCCGCGAAACACCCGGCCAGGAGCAGCGGCCCCCTGCGGCCCGCCGAGCCAGGGGAAGACCTTGCGCAGCACATCGGTGGCGGCGCCACCGCCCGGCGCCAGCTCCGCGCGGGCGGACAGGCCGTCGATGCCCGGCCCGAAGAGGGCGTCAGTGTCGTGGATGTCGAGCTGGGTGGGGTTCTCGGCGTTGTCGAGCCGGTAGACCAGCGTCCGCTGCAGCCGGGAGCCGGACGGGTCGGCGCCCGCGCCGGGCGAAAGCGACCTCGGCGCTTCGCCCGCTGGCGGCGCCGCCTCTCGCCACCGGCAGGTCTCGAAGCGGCGCAGCAGCCACAGCGAGCCGTCCGAGCGCTTGAACCAGTGAACATCCCCGGTCTCGTCGATGGCGTAGTTGCCGCTGACGCTGTCGGTCTGGTCGATCACCCTGCAGCGGGTCACGATCGCCTGGCGGGTTGTCGCACCGTGATCCTGAAACTCGACAGTGGTCGTGACGGCGTACTTCAGAGGCGACAGCGCCGACACGACGGTCTTGGGCCCGCAGCCCACGAGCCCGAACAGAACCAGAATCCACGCGAAGATGGGTTGCGGCCGCATCTGACTACAATGCCGGAGCGCGCGGAAAGTGCCCGCGGCTGTGCGTCAGCCCACGGGCAGGATGTTCAGCATCGCGGCGATCGTCTTCGGCCCGCAACCGGAAAGCTCTGCAACAGAAGCAGGATAGCGAAAAGCCGGCCCCGACCCATGGCCTGAGACTGGCCTGCAATGCCGAAGGTGGGCTTGGCGGGCGCCGGCGGCGCCCAGAGACCGTCTAGAACTTGAAGGCGGTCTCGAGACGGACGCGGGGCGTTTCTTCGCGGCCGTCATTCTTGCGCAGCGGCGCCGGCTGGTTCGGGCCGATGCCGACGGCGCCGCCGACGCGCAGTTGCGGCGTCAGCTTGAAGAAGGCGCCCGCTTCCACGTCGCGGCCTTGGGTGTCGCGAAGCTGCGGATCGACTTCGGTGCGCGGCTTGATATCCAGGGTCAGACCCCAGCGGCCCTTCTTGGCGTCCCAGGTCAGGGTGCGCCGGCCGTCCGACTGTCCGAACTGCGTGTCACGGGCGCCGACGTCGCCGCGCACGGTGAAATCCGTGGGAACGCGGGCCTTGCCCGGCGCGCTTTGGGCATGAGCCGTCGTCGCCGAACCCGCCAGGGTCAGCGCCGACAACGCGGCAATGCTCCACACCTTCACCATGACGTCGTGCGGCTCCCCCAGCCGTTGTATCTCTCTGACCGTTCCACGCATGGAAGATGGTCACCCTCGGTGACCGATTAAAGACCCGATCACGGCCGGGTCAACAGATCGCGAGACCACGGCGGCCACTGTTCGACGATTCAGGTCTCTGCTGTGGCGGGAAGGCCACGAGATTCCCGTTTGGCGGCGGCGCAGCCCTGTTGTAGACGGGCTGTCAGGGCGTCGGGGGTGTACGCCGCTGCGCCTCGACGTGAGGCGACCGGAACGAGTGGAGCGAGAGAATATGGCGTTTGCGCGCGGGTCGTGGAAGCGGATCGCTTCCGCCGGCATTCTGGCGCTGAGCGTGGCGGGCCTTGCGGCCTGCAGCTCGAGCGGCGGGTCCAGAACCTTCCAGACCCAGGAAGAGGGCGGGTTCAATCCGTTCAGCTTTGGCAAGAAGTCTGCCCCGCAGGCCCAGGGCGCCCAGCTCGGCGTCAACGGCTATCTGTGGCGCGCGACGCTGGACACCCTGTCCTTCATGCCCCTCGCCTCGGCCGATCCCTACGGCGGCGTGGTCATCACTGACTGGTACACCAACCCCGAGAAGCCCGAAGAGCGCTTCAAGGCGACGGTCTACATCCTCGACACGCGACTTAGGGCCGACGGCCTCAACGTCACCATCTTCAAGCAGGTCAGCAACGGCGCTGGCGGCTGGACGGACGCCCCGACCGCCGCCCAGACCGAAACCGATGTCGAGAACGCCATCCTGACCAAGGCCCGCCAGCTGCGTCTGGCCAACATGGCCGGCTAACGCCGGCCGGACTTCCCTGAAAGCCTTCAATGGCCCGCTACAATCCGAAGGACGTGGAGCCCAAATGGCGTGATGCCTGGGCTCGTGCGGATGTATTCCGCATCGGCAACGAGGACCCGCGTCCGAAGTACTATGTCCTCGAGATGTTCCCCTATCCGTCGGGGCGCATCCACATGGGCCACGTCCGCAACTACGCTATGGGCGACGTCGTCGCTCGCTATCGCCGCGCGCAGGGCCATGCCGTGCTCCATCCGATGGGATGGGACGCCTTCGGCATGCCGGCCGAGAACGCCGCCATGGAGCGCGGCGTGCACCCCAAGGGCTGGACCTACGACAACATCGCGGCGATGCGCGAGCAGCTGAAGCTGCTCGGCCTCTCCATCGACTGGAGTCGCGAGTTCGCGACCTGCGACCCTGAATACTATGGCCAGCAGCAAGCCTGGTTCCTGAAGCTCCTCGAGCGCGGCCTGGTGTATCGCCGCGAGGCGACGGTGAACTGGGACCCGGTCGACATGACCGTGCTCGCCAACGAACAGGTCATCGACGGCCGCGGCTGGCGCTCCGGCGCGGTGGTCGAGAAGAAGAAGCTGACCCAGTGGTTCCTGCGGATCACTGACTACGCCGACGACCTGATCGACGGGTTGAAATCGCTCGAGCGCTGGCCGGACAAGGTCCGGACAATGCAGGAAAACTGGATCGGTCGGTCGACCGGACTGCAGTTCTCGTTCGACTTCGCCGGCCGCGCGCCGGACGGCTTCGAGGCCGGCCTGGAGGTCTACACCACCCGGCCGGACACCCTGTTCGGGGCTGCGTTTGTCGGCATCGCGCCTGACCATCCCCTGGCCGATCAGCTGTCCGCGCGCGACCCCAAGGTCGCGGCCTTCATCGCCGAGTGCCGCAAGGGCGGCACCTCGGAAGCCGACATCGAAGGCGCAGAAAAACTCGGGCTGGATACGGGCCTGAGCGTTGTCCACCCGTTCGATCCCGAACAGACCCTGCCGGTCTGGATCGCCAACTTCATCCTCATGGACTACGGCGCCGGCGCCATCTTCGGCTGCCCCGCCCACGACCAGCGCGACCTCGATTTCGCGCGCAAGTACGCCCTCCCCGTGCTGCCCGTTGTGCTGCCGTCGGACGCCGAGGCCGCGACGTTCGAGGTCGGCTCCGAAGCCTTCACCGGCCCTGGCAAGATCTTCAACTCCGGCTTCCTGGACGGCTTGACCATCGAACAGGCCAAGGCCGCGGCGGTCGCGAAGATCGAGGAGATGGGCAAGGGCAAGGGCGCCACCGTCTATCGCCTTCGCGACTGGGGCGTCTCGCGCCAGCGCTACTGGGGCACGCCGATCCCAATCATCCACTGCAAGGCTTGCGGTGTGGTTCCGGCCCCGGCCGACCAGCTGCCGGTCGTGCTGCCCGACGACGTGACCTTCGACCGGCCCGGCAACCCACTGCTGCACCATCCGACCTGGCGCTTCGTCGCCTGTCCCAAGTGTGGCGGCGAGGCCGAGCGCGAGACTGACACGCTCGACACCTTCATGGACTCGTCCTGGTACTTCGCGCGCTTCGCCAACCCGGACAGTGCGACGCCGATCGACAAGGCGGCCGCCGACAAGTGGCTGCCGGTCGACCAGTATATCGGCGGGGTCGAGCACGCGGTCCTGCACCTGCTCTACGCCCGGTTCGTCACGCGCGCCCTGAAGGACGAGGGCATGCTGTCGGTGGCCGAGCCGTTCGATGGCCTGTTTACCCAGGGCATGGTCACGCACGAGACCTATGCCCGCAGCACCGGCGATCGCCCGGAGTGGGTCGAGCCGACTGAGGTGGCCTTCGAAACGACCGCCGGCGTCCGCATCGCCAAGCTGAGGTCGACCGGCGAACCTCTGGTCATCGGCGACATCGAGAAGATGTCGAAGTCGAAGAAGAACGTTGTCGCGCCCGAGGATATCTTCGACGCCTACGGCGTGGACGCCGCCCGCCTGTTCGTGATGTCCGATAGTCCCCCGGAGCGGGACGT
>JAZJXN010000011.1:9499-16219 GCA_040390885.1 Pseudomonadota bacterium
GGCCGCTTCGTCGGCCGTGTCTGGGCCGAGTTCGAGACCGCCGGTGTGACGCCGTCCGGCCCTGATACCGACCCGCGTGCCGACGAGCTGCGCCGCGCAACCCACAAGACCATCAAGGCGGTCAGCGACTCCATCGACGGCTTCAAGTTCAACAGCGGCATCGCCAAGCTGTATGAATTCTTGAACGTTCTCAAAGGCTTCCCGGCCACCGAGACGGGCGTTGCCGAAGCCCGCGCCGAGGCGCTGTCAGTGTTGACGCGGTTGATCGCCCCGTTCACGCCGCACCTGGCCGAGGAATGCTGGGTGCAGATCGGCGGCGAGGGCATGGTCGTCGACGCGCCCTGGCCCGAGGCCGACCCCGCGCTTCTGGTCGACGCCGAACTGGTGCTGCCGGTGCAGATCAACGGCAAGCGCCGCGGCGAGGTTCGTGTTCCCGCCGACGCCGACGAGGCCGCCGTCCGCGAGAAGGCTCTGGCGGACCCGGTCGTCTCGGGGCACCTTGCGGGTCAGACAGTTCGCAAGGTGATCGTCGTGCCGGGCCGTATCGTCAACATCGTGGCAGGGTAGGGCGTTGAGACATCGGCTGATCGCGCTTGCGCTGCTTGTCCTGACCCCGGCCCTGGCCGGCTGTGGCTTCACGCCGCTCTACGCCCAGCCCGGCGTCTCGTCCGGCCTGTCGGCGATCGAAACCGTCGCGCCGGACGGCCGCACCGGTTATCTGCTCCGCGAGGCGCTGGACGACGTCCTGGCGCGCGATGCGGCCGTTCCGCCCGCCTACAAGCTTGAGATCGACCTCAAGCAGACCCGCACCTCGCGCGGTCGCCGGGTCGACTCCGCCGCCAGCCGCTACGAGCTGGTGCTGGTCGCCGAGTGGAAACTGGTGAGTGTCGGCGGCGCCGTGGCCTACCAGGGCACGACGTCCAGCGAAGCGACCTTCGACCGCGCCGATCAACCCTATGCCGCCATCGCGGGGCATCAGGACGCCGAACAACGCGCCGCCACCGAACTGGCCCGCAAGATCCAGCTGCAGCTGGCCGACTGGATGGCGCGCGGCCGGACCGGCTAAGGTCCCGACTCCGTTGATTATTTCCAAGCGCCCGGACGTCGAACGCTTCCTCAAGGGCCCGGATTCCAACGTCCGCGCGGCCCTGATCTATGGCCGCGACCGCGGCGGGGTGCGCGAGCGCGCCGACAAGCTGGCCAAGGTCGCCACCGCCAACCCCGACGACCCCTTCGACGCCGTCCTGCTGACAGACGACGACATCGACGGCGGCCGGCTGGAGGGCGAGCTGTCAGCCATCTCCATGATGGGCGGCCGGCGGCTTGTGAGACTGCGCTTCACCGGCGAGAAGGCCGGACCCGACAAGGTCGCCGCCGAGGCCCTGACCGCTCATGTCGACGGCAAGCTCAACCCGGACGCCTTCTTCCTGATCGAGGCTGGCGCGCTGGGCCGCGACTCCGCCATGCGCAAGGTCGCCGAAAAGGCGGCCGGCTGCGCCACCATCCCCTGTTACGAGGACGAACCCGGAGACGTGGCGCGACTCGTGCGGGAGTCCCTGACCGCCGACAAGGTCGGGCTCGACACCGCCGCGTTGGAGGCTTTCGTCGCCAGGCTCCCCCGCGAGCGTGGCGTCGCCCGTCAGGAGATGGAGCGGCTGGCGCTCTGGCTCGGCCCGGGGAGCGGACGCACGGCCAACATCCAGGACCTGGAAGACTTCCTCGGCGTCGAGCCGGAAGCATCGCTCGCGGATGCAGCGTCAGACGCCTTCGGCGGAAAGCTCGCCGCCGCCCAGGCCGGACTCCGCCGCGCCGCCGCCGAAGGGGAGGGCGGCCCGGCCGCGGTGAGGGCGATGGGCATGCACCTCGCCAGGCTGCGCCGGACGCTAACGCTGGCCGGCAACGGCGCCACCTTGCCGGAGGCGGCCAAGGCGTCGGGCGTGTTCTGGAAGAACGAGCGCGAGTTCCTGCGCCAGGCCCGCGCCTGGTCGCTCGAGCATCTTCTGGCGCTCCATCCCGAGGTGCTCGCGGCCGACATGGCCTGCAAGACCGCCGGCTCGCCCGATCATCTGTTGGCGGAGCGTCTCGCCCTGACCATCGCCGGTCGGGCGCGGCGCCTGGGTCTCTAGGCCGTTCCGGGCCGTTTACGCCCGATAATTAATCCAGCAAATACAGGCACTTAGCTGGGCCCACAATCAAAATCGGCTCTGTCGCGTATTTAGCGCGATCCGGCGTAGCCCAGCCCCTCTCCCCGCGCCTCAGACGCCCCGCGTCAAGCGGCGGCAGAGGTCGTCGAGCTGCTCCAGCGTCTTGTACTGGATGCGGATCTCGCCAGCGCCGCCCGCGTCACGGATTTCGACGGGCAAGCCGAGCACCTCAGAGAGGTCGTCCTCGAGCGCGGCGGTGTCCGTGTCCTTGCCGGTCTTCGGCGCCTTCGGCTTGGCCGACTTCGCCTCCGGGGCGCCGCGCTTCACCAGGGCCTCGGTCTCGCGGACATTGAGATCGCGGTCGATGATCTCGCGCGCCAGCCGCAGGGCGTCGGCATGACCGACGAGCGTCCGGGCATGACCGGCGGTCATACGCCCCTCGGCCACGAAGTTCTGAATCTCGTCAGGCAGCGTCAGCAGGCGCAGCGCGTTGGCGACGTGTGGTCGGCTTTTGCCGACCACCTGGGCGACCTCTTCCTGGGTGCGGCCGAACTTGACCATCAGGGCCTTGTAGCTGAGCGACTCCTCGATGGTGCCGAGGTCGGCCCGCTGCACGTTCTCGACAATGGCGATTTCGAGAACCTGGCGATCGTCGAGCTCGCGCACCAGCGCCGGCATCGACCGCAGCCCCGCCTGTTGCGAGGCGCGCCAGCGGCGTTCACCGGCGACCAGCTGGTATTCGCCAGGCGCGTCGGGGGCAGGGCGCACCAGCACGGGCTGAAGCACGCCCTTCTCGCGGATCGAGTCGGCCAGTTCGCCGATCTCAGCCTCGCCGAAGCGGCGCCGTGGCTGATCCGGATTGCGTCGGATCAGCTCGATCGGAATCTCACGCGCGCCGACGGGCTCGCCGACCGGTGCGTCGGCGTTCTCGGCGTCGGCCTCGCCCAGCAGCGCGGACAGACCACGACCCAGACCCCTGCGTCCCTCAGCCATAGACGTATTCACTCCACTCATGGGCGTCAGGCGGCTTGCTTGCGCCGCTCGCGTTCGCGGCCCACGACCTCGCGGGCCAGCTTGAGATAGGCTTGCGACCCGGCGCACTTCAGGTCGTAGATCAGCACCGGCTTGCCGAAGGACGGCGCCTCGGAAACCCTGACGTTCCTGGGAATGACCGTCTCATAGACCTTGGAGCCGAAGTGGCCGCGAACATCGCGCGCTACCTGTTCCGACAGGCTGTTGCGGCGATCGAACATGGTCAGAACCACGCCCTGGATCTCCAGGGACGGGTTCAGGCTTCCGCGAACCATCTCGACCGTCCGCATCAGCTGCGTCAGGCCTTCGAGCGCGAAGAACTCGCACTGCAGCGGCACGAAAACCGCGTCGGCGGCGGTCATGGCGTTGACCGTCAGCAGGTTCAGCGACGGTGGGCAGTCGATCAGGACATAGCTGTACTGGCCGGTCGCCCGCAGCATCTCCAGGGCGTCGCGCAGCCGGTAGGAGCGGCGCGGTGCGCCCACCATTTCGACCTCGACCCCGGATAGATCCGGATCTGACGGAATGATGTCGAAGCCGGGCAGGGCGGTCGGGACAGCCGCCTCGGACGCTGGCGTGCCGTTCATGAGCACGTCGTAGAGCGTGACCTTGCGCTGCTGGCGCGTGATGCCGAGACCGGTAGAGGCGTTGCCCTGCGGATCAGCGTCGATCAGCAGCACGCGCTCGCCGACCGCGGCGAGGGCGGTGCCCAGATTGATGGCCGTGGTCGTCTTGCCCACGCCGCCCTTCTGGTTGGCGACGGCCAACACCCGCATCGGCGCTACCGGTAGAACCGGGTCGGACCTGTCAGACACGAGTGAGTCCCTTCACTTCAACGATACGGCCGCGCGGATCGCTGCGGCTCACTTCAAGGCGACTGGAGAACTTCCAAGATGTAGCGGCGTCTTCCAACTCAGATACCACATCTTGCCCCTTCAGAAACAGGCCGACAGCGCCTCGCTTCAGGTAGGGCCTTGCGTACCCGAGCAGCCGGGACATTGGCGCGCAAGCCCGCGCCGTCACGATATCCACAGTCAGTGACAGGTCTTCCGCACGTACGTTGTGAATCTCGACAGGAAGATCCAGCGCCTCGGAGACCGTCCGCAGGAAGCGGCACCGCTTGGTCATGCTCTCGACCAGATGCACCCGGGCGCCGTCGACGCCCTTGAGCAGGATCGCGAGCACCAGACCCGGAAACCCCGCGCCCGCCCCGAGGTCAGCCCAGGTCCGGGCGTCCGGCGCCAGCGCCAGGAGCTGGGCGCTATCCCAGGCGTGCCGGTTCCAGAAGTCGGGAATGGTGGCTGGGCCAACGAGGTTCATCACCGCATTGCCCTCTGTGAGGAGGTCCAGAAAGCGCTGCAGGTCCGCCATCTGGGCGTCCGTCGCGTGGGTCAGGGCCTGGAAGGCCGCGGCGTCCAGCACCGCAGGAGCCGCCTCAGGCGGCGCGGGGACGTCGGACATGAGCGAGCAGGGCGGTCAGGGCGCCGGGGGTCACGCCCTCGATGCGGGCGGCCTGTCCGAGCGTAAGCGGTCGAACAGCCGACAGCTTGGTGCGGACCTCGTTGGAAAGGCCGCCGATGGCGGCGTAATCGAGCTCGGCCGGAAGTCGCAGGGCTTCGTCGCGTCGGAACGCCTCGACATCCGCCGCCTGGCGATCGAGATAACCAGCGTAGCCGGCATCGATTTCGATCTGCTCGCGCACGGCGGGCGACCAGGCGTCGATCTCAGGCCACAGGATCGCAAGCTTTTCGAGGGTGATGTCGGGATAGGCGAGGAGCTGCGTCAGATCTCGGCGCTGGCCGTCGGCCTTGACCGGCAGCCCTACTTTGGCGGCGGCTGCCGGCGTGAGGGTCAGCGATCTGGCGACAAGTCGGGCCTCGTCCAGCGACCGTTGTTTCACGTGAAACACCGCGGCGCGTTCAGGCCCTACCACGCCGAGGTCGATACCCCGGCCGGTCAGCCGTTGGTCGGCATTGTCGGCCCGAAGCAACAGGCGGAACTCCGCCCGGCTCGTGAACATGCGATAGGGTTCCGTCACCCCCCGGGTGACCAGGTCGTCGATGAGCACGCCGATGTAAGCTTCGTCCCGGGCGAAGGTCACGGCATCAGCGCCGGACGCTTCGCGTGCGGCGTTGAGACCTGCCACCAGCCCCTGGGCGCCCGCCTCTTCATAACCCGTGGTGCCGTTGATCTGCCCGGCGAGATACAGTCCGGGCAACCGCTTCACCTCGAGGGTAGGGAACAGCTCGCGCGGATCGACATAGTCGTACTCGATCGCGTAGCCGTAGCGACGGACCTCGACAGCTTCCAGACCGGGGATCGTCCGCAGGAACAGCAGCTGGGTCTCTTCCGAGACCGACGTCGAGATGCCGTTGGGATAGACGGTGTCGTCGTCGAGCCCCTCAGGCTCAAGGAAGATCTGGTGGGCGCTCTTGTCGGCGAAGCGGACGACCTTGTCCTCGATCGATGGACAGTAGCGCGGACCGCGCCCCTCGATCCGCCCGCCATAGACTGCCGACTCCGTCAGCCGTTCGGCGATGATCTTGTGCGTCTCGGGCGTGGTCCAGGTGATGCCGCACTGGATCTGCCGAACCTCGATCTTCTCGGTGAGGAATGAGAAGGGCACAGGCTCGGCGTCCGCGTCCTGCATCTCCAGCCGGTCCCAGGCGATGGTCGAGCCATCGAGGCGGGCCGGCGTCCCGGTTTTCAGGCGGCCCATGTCCAGGCCCAGCGCATAGAGCCGGTCCGACAGGCCGATGGCGGGCGCGTCGCCGACCCGACCGGCGGGAATGCGCTTCTCTCCGAGGTGAATGATCCCCTTCAGGAAGGTGCCTGTGGTCAGGACGACGCGCGGCGCGGTGTAGCGGTCACCGGAACCGCCGATCGCCCCAGCAACCTTGCCGTCCTCCACGATCAGATCCTCGACCGCATCGGCGATGATGTCGAGGTTCGGCGTGGCGGCCAGCTCGGCCTGCATGGCCTCGCGGTAGAGCTTCCTATCGATCTGGGAGCGAGGGCCCCGAACCGCGGGCCCCTTGGACCGGTTGAGCATCCGGAACTGGATGCCCGCCTTGTCCGCCAGCCGCCCCATCAACCCGTCGAGCGCATCGATCTCGCGGACCAGGTGGCCCTTGCCGAGGCCCCCGATGGCCGGGTTGCAGCTCATTTCGCCGATGGTCTCGATCTTGTGCGTCAGCAGAAGCGTACTTGCGCCGAACCGCGCCGACGCCGCCGCGGCTTCACAGCCAGCGTGGCCGCCACCGATCACAATCACATCCCAGGATTTGGCCATCACGCGGGTCCGAAAGCGAACGCCCCCGGCGAGCGGGGGCGACTGGCCGTCTATATAGCCGATTGGAGGGCCGGGCGGGAGTCCCCGAGGCCCGCGCCAGGGTGGAGGCGTCAGCACCTTTGGCCGCGGATCGACGACAACGGCCCGAGCGCTCTGACTTCACAGGGGGGGCTTCAGGCGTGTTTCACGTGAAACATCTCACTTACCGATACAGAAGCTCGAAAACACGCGGTCCAGGACCTGCTCCGGATC
>JAZJXN010000012.1:0-15162 GCA_040390885.1 Pseudomonadota bacterium
CGCGGCGGGGCGACGATCAGGCAGCGCTGGCCTTTGCCGAGCGGGGCGACGATGTCGATGATCCGGCCCGAGCGGTCCTTCAGGGTCGGGTCCTCGATCTCCATCTTCAGCCGTTCTTCGGGATACAGCGGCGTCAGGTTGTCGAAGTGGACCTTGTGGCGGACGTTCTCGGGGGTCTCGAAGTTGATCTGTTCGACCGTGGTCAGGGCGAAGTAGCGCTCGCCCTCACGCGGCGCACGGATGGCGCCGACAACGCTGTCGCCGGTGCGCAGGCCGAACTTCCGGATCTGCGAGGGGCTGACGTAGATGTCGTCGGGGCCGGGCAGGTAGTTGGCCTCCGGGCTGCGCAGGAAGCCGAAGCCGTCGGGCAGGACCTCCATGGTGCCGGACCCCGAGATCTCGACACCTTCCTCGGCGACGGTCTTGAGGATGCCGAACATCATGTCCTGCTTGCGCATCGAGTTGGCGTTCTCGATCTCAAGCTTCTCGGCCATGGCCAGCAGGTCGGACGGCGACTTGTCCTTCAGCTCCTGCAGCGACAGACGGGTGAGGCCGAGCTCGGCGACGGCGGCGCTGACCTCGGAATCATCGTCGCCGTGCTCGGCCTCGGCCGCGGCGGCGGCGATGTCGGCTGCGCTCGTCGGCTCGGCGGTGGTGTCGACCGGCGTGTCGACGGCTTCGATGTCGGGATTTTCGGGGGTATCGGACATGACAGACTCTGGGCGTGGGGGCTCGCAGGCGGGCCCCTTGGAGAAACTTTGAGCCGGATCGGGTCCTGTGCGGACTCTAGGCGGCGGATGGCTTGCGCTGGATCAGCGCGAAAAGACGTTCGGGGAGCCGGTCCCACAGGCGCTCCAGAGATCGGGCGCGGGTCCGGCAAAGAGGCGGGAACGCAGAACTCGCGCTCCACGTCGAAGGCGAGGGAAACCACGCCGGCTCTCCGCCGTCAAGAAATCCGTTGTCGCGGCTAGACCGCTAGCGGGCCCAGAACTCGGTGGTGGCGGCCAGGACGATGACGATGGCGGCCAGGAACGGCAGCTCGTTGGTCATCCGCCAGAACTTCTCCGAGCGGCTGTTGGTCCCGGCGGCGAATTTCCTGCGGGCGCCGGCCAGGAAGCCATGCCAGCTGGTCAGGAAGACGATGCCGGCGAGCTTCACCCACATCCACGGTTGCGAGAGCACCTCCGGCCGCGCGGCCATAAGGCTGACGCCGAAGATCCAGGCGAGGATCATCGACGGATTGATGATGATCCGCAGCAGCTTCAGCTCCATGGTCTGGAGCGTGGTGTCGAGCTCGCCGCCCGGGACTGCCTTGACGTGATAGACGTAGAGCCGGGGCAGGTAGAGCATCCCCGCCATCCAGGCGATGACCGCGATGATGTGCAGCCCGCGGAGCAGATTGTAGTGATCGGCGAACCAGCTCATGCGGCTTTCCTCCACGGACATTGGCCCATGCCCGGTGCGCAGGACCCGCAGACCGGCCCGACGCCGGTGCGGCCGAGAGACCCGACCGTGGCCTCGGCCAGGCCCTCGATAAAGGCCAGGTCAGCTCCGATCGCCGGCGCCCGCAGATAGAAGGGCAGACCCAGGCCCCGAGCCAGTTCGGCGTATTCGTGATCGAGCTCGACGAGCGTCTCGATGTGCTCGGAGACGAAGGCGATCGGGGCGATCAGCACCCCGCGACCGTCCTTTCCGGCGTCCTCGATGGCTTCGATGGTCGACGGGCCAATCCACTTCATCGGCCCGACCCGGCTCTGGTAGCAGACCTTCCAGTCCCAGTCGGCGGCCCAATCGGGGCCCAGCTGTGCCACGACCGCCTCGCAGGTGCGCTCGACCTGCCACTGGTAGGGGTCGCCGCCGGCGATGACCTTTTCCGGCAACCCGTGGGCGGAGAAGAGGAGCCGGAGCGGCCGGGGCGAGCCGACGGCCGAATGCGTTCGCAGGATGGAGCGGGCATGCGCCTCGACCAGTCCCGGTTCGTCGAAGTAGCAGCAGACGGTTCGGCTGGTCCCGGATCCCTTGTAGGCCTTCTCCCAGGCCTTCACCGACGATCCGGTCGTCGTCGTCGAGTACTGCGGATAGAGCGGCAACAGCACCACCTCGTCCGGTGCGAAAGCGGCGACCTGAGCGGCGGCTTCCTCGGTCAGCGGATGCCAGTACCGCATGGCGGTGAAGCAGCGCACCTCATCCGCGGGCAACCGGGCGCGAAGCGTGGCTTCGAGCGCAGCGACCTGCTTCAGCGTCTCCGGCAGCAGCGGCGAGCCCCCGCCCATGATCGCGTAGTTGGCCTTGGCCGACTCCTCGCGCCGTGACGAGATCAACTTCGCCACCAGGGTTCGCACCAGCCCGGGCAAGGGGATGATGGCCGGGTCGTTGAAGAGATTGAACAGGAACGGCTTCACCGCGTCCGGCCCATCGGGGCCGCCGAGGTTGAACAGGACGACGGCGATCTTCCGTCCGCGCTCGCTCACTGGCCGGTGACCCGTTTCAGGACCCGTTCGACGTGGGGGATGGGCGTGTCCGGCAGGATGCCATGGCCGAGATTGAAGATGTAGGGACCCGACCCCCACTGATCCAGAAGCTGGTCGACACGACGATCGAGCGCCGGACCCCCCGCCCGCAGCAGCAGCGGGTCGAGCGCGCCCTGGATGGCCTTGGTCTTCTGGATCCGCTGGCCGACCGCAGCGGGACAGGCGGTGTCGAGGGCGACGCCCTGAACGTCGACCGTGTCAGCGTAATACTCCGCCATGCTCGAAGCCCCGCGCGGGAAGCCGATGATCGGCGTCTCGACCCCTAGCTCGCGCAGGCCGGCGATGATGGTCCGGTGCGGCTTGCAGACGATGCGCTCGAACAGGTCCTCGGGCAGACCCTCGGCCCAGCTCTCGAACAGCTTCAGCACCTGAGCCCCGGCTTCCGCCTGCATGGCCAGGTAACGCACCGAGGCGCGGGCGACGATATCCAGCAGCCGGTCCATCTCCTCCGGCTTCTCGTAGGCGAAGGTCCTGGCCCTGGAACGGTCCGAGGAGCCGCCTTCGATCATGTAGCTGGCCACGGTCCACGGCGCACCGGCGAAGCCGATCAGCGCCCTTTCAGGCTCCAGTGCGGCCCGCACCAGTGACAAGGTCTGCCCGACCGGCGTCAGCTTGAACGTCGAGGCCTCGATCTCGGCTTCCAGAGAGTCGAGTGACGGAAGCTCGCCGAGCTTTGGCCCCTCGCCGGTCTCGAACCAGACCTTTTGGCCGAGCGCGCCTGGAAGCAGCAGAATATCGGCGAAAACGATCGAGGCGCTGAACGGGAACCGTCGCATCGGCTGCAGCGTCGCCTCGGACGCCATCTCCGGATTCAGGCAGTAGGCGATAAAGTCGGGCGCATTGGCCCGCAGCGCCCGGTACTCGGGCAGATATCGTCCCGCCTGGCGCATGAACCATACGGGCGGACGGTCCAGGGTCTCGCCGGAGAGGACCCGAAGAAGGCTCGGCTTTGAATGCTCGGTCATCGCCCCGCTTGATAGACCCCGCACGGCGGGAGGCAAGACCCGCCCTTCTTTCCTAATAAGAAGTTAAGAGGGCAGAGGGGGTAGGAGTTAGGCACAGGCGCCGCTGGGACGGATCGTTGCAGCGCCTGACTCTCCCGCCACGGCGCCCGGGAACATCCCCGGTTCGCCCACAGGACGAACTTCCGCCTGTGAACTGTGGGGACGGATCCGCAGCGCGTCGAAATCCTTAACGAAAGATAAACGCCGCGGGCGCCGGCAGGCCGTCGGGAGGCGACCGCATCCCCATCCGGGGAGGGTTAACAAATCCTTACCCTGCCCGAATGGACGAAGCTGGGGACGGCGCAAGGCCAAACAGCGCAAGGCGTCCCCGCAATCCACCGAGCCAGCGCGGACGCATCAAACCGCCGCCAATCGGCGCCCGGTTGGTTAAGAAGTCGTTAACGGGCAATTCACAGGCTTGGTTCCTGACGCGCGCACGCTCTATGGATGTCGCGATGACCCCAGCGCCGCGCATCGCCACCTATTTCCACATCCATCTCGTGTCCGACTCGACGGGCGAGACCCTCAACGCCATGGCCCGCGCCGTCTGCGCCCGGTTCACCGAAGTGATGCCGATCGAGCACATCTACGCCCTGGTGCGCTCCCCCCGCCAGCTCGAGCGGGCGCTCGAGGAAATCGCCGGCGCCCCGGGCGTGGTGTTGCACACCATCATCGACCCGACCCTGCGCACGGCGCTGGAGGAGGGGTGCCGTCAGAACGACATTCCCTGCATCGCCGCGCTCGACCCGGTGGTCGCGGCGATGTCCCGCTATCTCGGCGCGCCGATGTCGAGCCGGCCGGGCGCACAGCACGCCCTGGACACCGACTATTTCAACCGCATGGAAGCTCTGAACTACGCCATCGGTCACGATGACGGGCAGGGGGGTCTGGATCTGAGCCAGGCCGACGTGGTTCTGGTCGGGGTGTCCCGGACGTCGAAGACGCCGACCTGCATCTATCTCGCCCATCGCGGCGTTCGGGCCGCCAACGTGCCACTGGTGCCCGGCGTGCCGCTGCCGGCGGAAGTGATGAACCTGAAGAACACCCTGGTCGTGGGTCTGATCGCCTCGCCCGACCGACTGATCCAGATCCGTCGCAATCGCCTGCTGTCGCTGAACGAGCAGCGCGCCAGCACCTACATCGATCAGGAAGCCGTGCGTGAAGAGATCATCGCCGCTCGCCGCCTGTTCGAACGCATGGGGTGGCCGGTGATCGACGTCACACGCCGCTCTGTCGAGGAAACGTCGGCGGCGATCATCAACCTGCTTTCGGGCGGACGCGGCCAGGTCGAGGTACTCGGATGACGATTGTTCTGGCTTCCAAGAGCCCAGCCCGCACGGCTGTGCTCCGCGCCGCCGGCGTGCCCTTCGAGACCGCCGTCGCCGGAGTCGACGAGACCGCGGTCAAGACCGGCCTTCTGGCCGACGGCCATGGCCCGCGCCAGGTGGCGGACGCCCTCGCCGAGCTCAAGGCGATCAAGATCTCGCGCAACCGGCCCGGCGACCTGGTGATCGGCGCCGACCAGACGCTGGACCTCGACGGCGCCCTCTATGACAAGGTCGAGAGCCTGGAGCAGGCGCGCGAGCGGCTGCAATCGCTGCGCGGCAAGACCCACAAGCTGCACTCGGCCGTCGTCGTGGCCCGCGACGGCCAGGCGATCTGGCGCGAGGTCCCGGGCGCGAAGCTGACCATGCGCAGCTTCTCCGACGCCTTCATCGACAGCTACCTCGCCCAGCGGGGCGAGGACATCCTGTCGTCGGTCGGCTGCTACCAGCTTGAGAACGAAGGCGTTCAGCTGTTCTCGCGCATCGAGGGCGACTATTTCACCATCCTCGGACTGCCTCTGATGGGGCTGTTCGACTTCCTTCGGCTGCACGGAGCCCTGGAGTCATGAGCGAGATCACCGGGGCGGCGATGGTCGCCGGCATCGTCGGCCGACCGGTCACACACTCGCTCAGTCCCGTCCTGCACAGCGCGTGGATCGCCGCGGCGGGGCTGAACGCCGCCTATGTGCCGCTGGCGCCAAGCGAAAATGGCTTCCGTGCGCTGATCGAGGGTCTGCGGGGCGGCGTCATTCGCGGCGTCAACGTCACCCTGCCGTTCAAGGTCGAGGCTCTGGTCGTCGCTGACGAGATCGGCGAGCGGGCCGGGATGGCGGGGGCCGCCAACCTGCTCCTGTTCCGTCCTGACGGGACCATCTACGCCGACAACACCGATGGCCTGGGCATGCTGGCGGCCTTGACGCTGCAGGCTCCGGGCTTCGATCCCGCGGCCGGCCCGGCGGTGATCCTCGGCGCCGGCGGCGCGGCGCGCGGGGCCGCTTCAGCGCTGGTGCTGGCCGGCGCCCCGGAAGTCCGGATCTTCAACCGCACGCTCGACAAGGCGGAAGCCCTGACGCGCGATCTGGGCGGACCCGTGAAGACGGTGGCCCTGGCCGACGCGCTTGCCGACGCCAACCTGATCGTCAACGCGACCTCGCAGGGCATGAGTGGGAGCGGCGGGCCGGACATCGACCTGGTCACCGCCCCAGCCGCCGCCGTCGTCATGGACATGGTCTACAAGCCTCTGCGAACGGCCTTCCTCAAGCGGGCGGCGCTGCGCGGCCTGCGCACCGTCGACGGGCTGGAAATGCTGATCCAGCAGGCGGTGCCGAGCTTCGAGGCCTTCTTCGGCCAGGCGCCGCCAGCGTCGGTCGACGTTCGTACCCTGGCCCTCAGGACTGTTGGAGAAATCGCATGATCGTCGTCGGCCTGACCGGCTCCATCGGCATGGGGAAGTCGACCACAGCGGCGATGTTCGCGGCCCAAGGCGTCCCCGTCTATGACGCCGACGCCGAGGTGCACGTCCTCTATTCAAAAGGCGGCGCGGCGGTCGAACCGCTCGAGGCGGCCTTCCCGGGCGTGGTCCGAGACGGCGCCGTCGACCGCACCCTGCTCAGCCAGCGGGTCATGGGCCAGCCCGAAGAGCTGAAGAAGCTCGAGACGATCGTCCACCCGCTTGTCGGCGCCACCCGGAGCGGCTTCTTCGAGAAGGCCGTGGCGGCCGGGGCCGATATCGTCATCCTCGACATTCCACTCCTGTTCGAGACGGGCGGCGAGAAGCGGGTCGACGCGGTCGTGGTGGTCTCCGCGCCGGCCGACATCCAGCGCGAACGCGTTCTCGCCCGGCCTGGCATGGACGAAGCCAAGCTCGACGCCATCCTGGCCCGTCAGATGGCCGACGTCGAAAAGCGCGCCCGCGCCCATTTCGTCATCGACACCGGAGCCGGCCTCGAGAGCGCCCGGGAGCAGGTTAAGGCGGTGCTGACAAAACTCCGCGATCCTGCACAGCTTGCGACGCTCCGCCCCCTTGAGGCCCCCGGCGAAGCGGCTCATTGAGGAGCCCATGGCGCGCCACCTCGTCCTCGACACCGAGACCACCGGGCTCGATCCCCGGACCGGCCACCGGCTGATCGAGGTCGCCTGCGTCGAGGTCGTGGACTACATGCCCACCGGCCGCTCGTTCCACAAATACTGCCATCCGGACCGCGAGATCGATGCTGACGCCGAGCGCGTGCACGGCATCTCGCTGGCGTTCCTGAACGACAAGCCGCGCTTCCACGAGATTGTCGACGAGCTGCTGGACTTCATCGGCGACGACCAGATCGTGGCCCACAACGCCCCGTTCGACCGCGGCTTCGTCAACGCCGAGCTGGTTCGCTGCAACCGCGCCGTCACGCCCGACGACCGCTGGATCGACACCCTGGCCCTGGCCAAGAAGAAGTTTCCGGGGATGTACAACTCCCTGGACGCGCTCTGTAAGCGGATGAAGATCTCGCTGGCCACGCGCGACAAGCACGGGGCCCTGATCGACGCCGAGCTGCTGGCCGCCGTCTATCTCGAACTGCAAGGCGGCAAGGAACGGGCTCTGGACCTCGCCATGACCACGGTCGAGCGGGCCAACGCGACGATCCAGGCGATCGTCTACGGCGCCCGGCCGCGCCCATTGGCGCCGCGCTCGACCGAATTGGAAAGAGCCGCGCACGAGGCCTTCGTCCACGGCGTGCTCAAGGACAAGGCGGTCTGGTTCAAGCACGGGCTCTGAGCGGCCGCGCCGTCAACCCCGACCGGGACCCCAGGCATGCAGAAAAGGGCGCAGCCGGTCGGCCGCGCCCTTCTTCGATCGGGATCACCACTGAGTGGCGAAGAGCCTTACGCGTTGCCGACCATGCCCGAGCCGTCGCCCTGCGCCTTGCGCGCGGCGTAGACGCCGGCGAAGTCGATCGGGTCCAGCTGGAAGGGCGGGAAGCCGCCTTCGCCCGTCACGTCCGAGATCAGACGGCGGGCGTAGGGGAACAGGAAGCGCGGGCACTCGATCATCAGCACCGGCTCGATTTCCGCTTCCGGAATGCCGCTGATGGCGAACAGGCCGCCGTAGAGCAGCTCAACATGGAAGGCGGTCTTGTCGCCGCGCTTGGCGGTGGCCGAAAGCTTCAGGTCGACTTCGAACAGCCCGTCCTGGCGGCCGCGGGCGTTCATCTCGACGCCGATGTCGATCTGCGGCTGCAGGCCGGCGGTGTCGGCGCGCAGGGATTCCGGCGCGTGCGGGTTCTCGAACGAGAAGTCGCGGACGAACTGGGCGAGGATGCGGAAGCCGGGCTGTTCGACGCCGTTTTCACCGTTGGGGGCGGCGGGCGCGGAGGGCGTGTCGCTCATTTTTGGGATCGCGTTCCTGGAACTAGGCCTTGAGGTCGCCCCATACGGGCGCGACAGGATGAAGGCGCGCTGCTATCACGCGCACCCTGCCCGTGCAACGGGAGGCCCTGACGCCCGGCGTCGCGCCTGCCTATATTGATACCGCCCAACAACTGTCCCGGAACCGCCGTGAAGGTCTTCGAACTCGTCATCTTCGCCGTCTTCGCCGCCGTGGTGCTGTACCAGCTCTACGCCGTGCTCGGCCGGCGCATCGGCCGCCAGCCGGAGGACCAGCCCGCCCAGGTCGGCGCGGACACCGACCGCCTGCCCAGTCCCGAGGCGCCGGAAGTTCCTGGCGTGCCCCCGTCGGGCCTGGCCGCCGTGCGACAGCGCGACCCGTCGTTCGACGTTGGTCAGTTCCTCGGCGGCGCCAAGCAGGCCTACGAGATGATCGTCATCGCCTTCGCCGCCGGCGACCGGGCGACCCTCAAGAACCTGCTCGCGCCCGACGTCGCTGACAGCTTCGAGGCCGTGATTTCCGCCCGTGAGGCCGAGGATCGCACCGAGAAGGTGGAGTTTCTTCACGCGCCGCGCGCCGACATGGAGTCGATCGACCTCGACGGCGACACCGCCCGGGTCGTGGTGCGCTTCCTCGCCGAATTCCGTTCGCGGTCCAAGGGGCCCGAGGGTGAGGCGGTCGATGATCGCCGCACCGCCGAGCTGTGGACCTTCGAACGCAATCTTAACAGCCGCGATCCCAACTGGACCCTGGTTCACGTGGACGCCGCGGAGGCGTGATGCGACTTCGAGTATTCGGCCTGGCGCTGGCCCTGCTGGTTTCGGCCTGCGCCACGCCGAAGACGGACGGTCCCCTGATCCCGTCAACGCCGCCTGTCACGCCGGTCCCGCCGCGACCGACGTCGCCTCCGGCGAGCGGCGCGGCCGTCAGCAGCCTGCCGGGCTGGGCCTCGGAAGACCATGTCGCCGCCCTGACCGCCTACCGCAGCACCTGCAGCGTCGCCCGCGATCGCGCGTCCTCGGTAGTCTGCAGCAAGGCCCGGCAACTGACCAATCCCGACGATCAGGCCGCCCGCCAGTTCCTCGAGACGAACTTCCGCGCCCAGCAGGTTGGTGCGCCCGGCCTGCTGACCGCCTACTACGCGCCGGTCTACGAGGCCCGGATTTCCAATCGCGATGGCTTCAGCGCCCCGGTGCTGTCCAGGCCCGACGACCTCGAGATGGTCGACGCCCGTCGGGTAGACCCCGAGGCCCGGTCCGGATCGCTGGCCCCGGCCCGCAAGCGCGGCGAGCGCTATGAGCCCTATCCCGACCGAAACGCGATCGAGACGACCCGTCCGGGCGTGGTGCTGGCATGGATGCGGCCCGAAGACCTGTTCTTCCTGCAGATCCAGGGCTCGGGCGTCCTCACCTTCCCCGATGGGCGCCGCAAGCGCGTGGCCTTCGCCGCCCACAACGGCCGGCCGTTCGTCGGCATCGCCAAGCCGATGCGTGAGCGCGGCCTGCTCGAGGACAGCAACACCTCCGGCAGCGCCATCAGCCGCTGGCTGGCCGAGCACCGCGGACCCGAAGCCGACGAGATCATGCGGCTCAACCCGCGCTACGTCTTCTTCAGCATCGCCGACGATGACGGACAGGATCCCGTCGGCGCGGCCGGCATCCCTCTGCCGGCGGGTCGCGCCATCGCGGTCGACACCAGCCGCCACGAGATGGGCGAGCTGTTCTGGATAGACGCCAGCGCCCCGGTTCTGACCGACGCCTTCCCGACCTACCGCCGGCTCGCCGTCGCCCTCGACACCGGCGGGGCCATCAAGGGCGCCGTGCGGGCCGATCTCTATATGGGCCGCGGCGGCGACGCGGGGGTCGAGGCCGGCCGCGTACGCCATACCCTGCGGATGTACCGCCTCGTCCCGGTGGTCGGAGGCTCGTGAGGTCGTGGCGCGCAAGCTTCACGCGGAAGAGGCGCGTCTCTGGGGCCATGTGACGGCCACCGTCCGTCCGATGCCCGGCCGCGCGACGCCGAAGGTCGAGACAGACAAGCCTGTCGCCAAGACACGAGACGACGCCCTACCGCCGAAGAAGACGACCATCGATCCCAGGATCGTCGCGGCCAGGCCCAAGCTGCCGAAGCCGCCCGAAATCATCGAACCGGGCCGCCACAAGCGCATTGTCCGCGGGCACGAGCCGCTGGAAGCGCGCATCGACCTGCACGGCATGACTCACGATCGCGCCCGCGCGACCCTCGAGGCCTTCATCCTTCGGGTCTGGTCGGAAGGGCACCGCGAGGTGCTTGTGATCACCGGCAAGGGCTCGCGCGGGGAGGGGATCCTGCGCCGCTTCACGCCCGAATGGCTGGCCGCCCCGCCGCTGCGCGACCTCGTCGCCGGCATCTCGACCGCCCACCGCCGCCACGGCGGCGACGGGGCGCTCTACGTCGCTCTGAAGAGAAAAGCCAAGCCCTGACCAGCGAAGGGCTTGGCGCGGCGCGTTTCGTCACGACATAGTCCCTGGAGAACCGGGGGGTTCTGGTGATGACAATGAACGAACGAGTCCTGGTGATCGGGGCCGGCATGGCCGGCCTGTTCACCGCTTTGGCGCTTGGCGGTTCCGGCCGCCAGGTCGAGGTGCTCGAGCGCGACCCGCCGGCGCCCGAAGGAGACGCCGACGAGGTGTTCGATAGCTGGAGCCGACGCGGCGTCGGCCACCTGCGCCACAGCCACGCCTTCCTCGCGAGACTGCGCGAGGTGATCGCGGACAACCACCCGGCGCTGCTCGACGACCTGCGCGCGGCCGGCGTTCAGGAGCTGAACTTCTTCGACAACCTCAACGCCGCCGCCAAGGCCCGTTACAAGCCGCAGCCGGAGGACGCCAACCTCACCGTCCTGACCAGCCGCCGCACGACGCTGGAGCTGGTCATTCGCCGCTATGTCGAGCGCATGCCGAGCGTGCGTCTGCGGAGCGGCGTCAACGTCACCGGCCTTGTCGGCGGCCGCGACGAAGAGGGCCGCTATGTCGTCAGCGGCCTGGCGCTTGAGGACGAGGCCGGGGCCCGCGAGGAGAAGGCCGACCTTGTCGTCGACGCCGCCGGGCGCATGTCTCAGGGCTTCGAGTGGCTGAGCGAGGCCGGCGTGGCCTTCGACGAGGCTGAAGAGGACGCCGGCATCCTCTACTACACCCGCCACTGGCGGCTGCGGCCGGGCCAGTCGGAACCGCCGCGCGGGGCCACGCCGGGCGCGGGCGACCTCGGGTACATCAAGTACGGCCTGTTCCCAGGCGACAACCGCTGCTTCTCGGTGACCCTGGCCGCGCCGGACATCGAGCAGACCCTGCGCCAGGCGATCCTGCGGCCCGAGGTCTTCGACGCCATCTGCAATCAGCTGCCCGGTCTGGTTCAGTGGATCGATCCGGACCGCGCCGAACCGATCAGCAAGGTGTTCGGCATGGGCGACCTCAAGAGCCGCTGGCGCGGAACGGTCAAGGACGGCAAGCCGATCGTGCTCAACCTGTTCTTCGCGGGTGACGGTCTGGTGCGGACCAATCCGCTGTACGGCCGTGGCTGCTCCTTCGCGGCGGTCGAGGCCTTCCTGCTGCGCGATGTGCTCGAGCAGTATCGGCGGCCGGGCGCGCGGGCGATCGCCTACCAGGACGCGGTGACCAAGGCGCTGCGACCCTACTACGACGAGATGCTGACCCAGGACCGCGGCGCCATCCGCCGCGCGCGCAACGCACTGGACCCGGGGTATCAGCCGAAGATGCGCGCCCGCGTGCTGCGCAGCTTTGGCGAGGACGCGATCACCCCCGCGCTGCGGTCTGACCCCGACCTGCTGCGAGAGTTCATGCGCGGCTTCCATATGCTGGAGCCGTCGAGCACCTGGCTGAAGAAGCCGTCCAACATCGCCAAGGTGCTGGGCGCCTGGGCCACGCCCAAGGGCGCCAAGGCCGAGTTCTATCCGCCGACGCTGGGGCCGGGACGGACCGAGATGTTCGAGACGCTGGGCCTGTCGGCGACCGCCGATGCCGAACGGCTGGGCCTGGTGGCCTAGCTCCGCGACGCCTTCTCGGCGACGCCGGACTTGCCCTCGCGCGCTTCGAGCTTCTCGGCCACTGCGTCGAGCGGCACGTCCGAGGCCGCGAGCAGGGCGAGCAGGTGGTAGAGCACGTCGGCGCTCTCGGCGGCGAGGTGGTCCTTGTCGCCGGCCGTCGCCGCGATCACGACCTCGACGGCTTCCTCGCCGAGCTTCTTGGCCGCGAGCCTGGGGTCGGCCAACAGCTTCGCCGTCCAGGACTCCGACGGATCCGCGCCGCGCCGCGCGTCTATGGTTGCGGCAAGACGGTCCAGAACTTCGCTCAGCCGGCTCATGCCGCCGCTCCTTCAAGCCGCACCGGCACCCCGGCGGCCGCCATCGCCTGCTTGGCCTCCAGGATCGAGACCTCGCCGAAGTGGAAGATCGAGGCCGCCAGCACCGCGTCGGCATGGCCCTCCGTCACCGCCTCGACCAGATGCCGCGCGTTGCCCGCGCCGCCGCTGGCGATCACCGGCACGGAGACGGCCGAGGTCATCGTCCGCAACAGCTTCGTATCGTAGCCGATCTTGGCCCCGTCGCGGTCCATGGAGGTGAGGAGGATTTCGCCGGCGCCCTTCTCGACCGCCCGGGCCGCGAACTCGACGGCGTCGAAGCCGGTGTCGTTGCGGCCACCGTAGGTGAAGATGTTCCAGCCGCCGTCGGGCCGCGCCTTGGCGTCGACCGCCACGACCACGCACTGGCTGCCGAAGGCGTCGGCCATGCGGCTGATCAGGTCGGGATCCTCGACCGCGGCGGTGTTGACCGAGACCTTGTCGGCGCCGGCCCGCAGCAAGGCGCGGGCGTTGTCAACGCTCCGCACGCCGCCCCCGACCGACACCGGCATGAAACAGACGTCGGCGGTGCGGGCGACCACATCGAGGATCGCGCCCCGGCCTTCGGTGCTGGCGGTGATGTCGAGGAACATCAGCTCGTCGGCGCCGGCGGCGTCGTAGGCCCGCGCCTGCTCGACCGGATCGCCAGCGTCGCGCAGAGCGACGAAGTTGACGCCCTTCACCACGCGCCCGTCCTTCACGTCCAGGCAGGGGATGACGCGGACCTTGAGCATCAGCCTGCGATCGCCAGGGCCTGGGCCGGATCGACGGCGCCCTCGTAGAGCGAACGGCCGAGCACCGCGCCGGCGATCGGCACGCCTGGCCGGGCCTTGAGCAGTTCGATGTCGCGCACGGAGGCGATGCCGCCCGAGGCGATGACGGGGATGTTCACGGCGTCGGCGACCTCGCCGACCTGCTGGACGTTGACGCCGGTCATGGCCCCGTCGCGGCCGATGTCGGTGACGATCAGGGCGGCGACGCCGGCGTCTTCGAAGCGCTTGGCCAACTCGATCACGCCGAGGTCGGAGGCCCCGACCCAGCCCTCGGTGGCGACCATCCCGTCGCGCGCGTCGATGGCGACGGCGATCTGTTCGGGCCACCGGCGGGCGGCCGCCTTGACCAGGGCCGGGTCCTTGACCGCCACGGTGCCGAGGATCACGCGGTCGATGCCGGCCTCGATCCAGCCCTCGATCGCCTCAAGCGTCCGCACGCCGCCGCCCAGCTGAACCGGAATGGAGATGGCGTTCATGATCTCGGCCACGGCCGCGGCGTTGACCGGCCGGCCTTCGACGGCGCCATTGAGATCGACGACGTGCAGCCACGAGAAGCCCTGCTTCTGGAACTGTTCGGCCTGGTTCGCGGGCGAGGCGTTGAACACCGTCTCCTTGCCCATGTCGCCGTGCAGCAGACGCACGCAGCGGCCGTCCTTCAGATCGATGGCCGGATAGAGGATCACGCGCGCGTCTCCAGGAAGTTGGCCAGGAGGCGAATGCCCTGGGCCTGGGATTTTTCGGGGTGAAACTGCACCCCCATGATGTTGTCCCTCGCGACTGCCGACGTGAAGCGTCCGCCGTGGTCGGTCGTGGCGATCACATGCGCCGCATCGGCGGGCGTGAAGGCGAAGGAGTGGGTGAAGTACATGTGCGGGGCCGCGTCCAGTCCGGCCAGCAGCGGTTGGTCTGCGAGGTCGACCAAGGCGTTCCAGCCCATGTGCGGGATCTTGGCCGAGGCGTCGGCGGGCTTCAGCAGCGCCACATCCCCGGCGATCCAGCCGAGGCCTGGTGTCTCGCCGAACTCGAGGCCGCGATCCGCCAGCAGCTGCATGCCGACGCAGATGCCCAGGAACGGCGCGCCATGGCCGATCGCCGCCTCGGTCATGGCGTCGACCAGGCCGTCGCGCGATGTGAGGGCGCCCATGCAGGCGGCGAAGGCGCCGACGCCGGGCAGCACCAGCCGGTCCGCCCTGGCCACGATCTCGGGATCGGCGGTGACGATGACGTCCACGGGCGAGGCAAGACCCTCCGCCGCCTTGCGAAGGGCCTTTTCGGCCGAGCGAAGGTTGCCCGACCCGTAGTCGATCAGGGCGACGCTCTGCATGGAAGAGTTCCTAGAGCACGCCCTTGGTGGAGGGTGCGCGGCCATGGGTCTTGGGATCCAGTTCCACCGCTTCGCGGAGGGCTCGGGCCAGGGCCTTGAAGCCGCTCTCGGCGATATGGTGGGTGTTGTCCCCGTAAAGGGTCTCGATATGCAGGCAGGCCCCCGCGTTCATCGCGAACGCGTGGTGGAATTCCTTGAACAGCTCGGTGTCCATCTCCCCGACCTTGGGCCGCGCGAACGCGACCTTCCAGATCAGATAGGCGCGGTTCGAGAGATCCAGCGCGCAACGCGTCAGGGTCTCGTCCATCGGGATGTAGGCGCTGCCGAAGCGGCGAATGCCCTTGTAGCCGTCCAGAGCCTGCTTCACCGCCTGGCCGATGACGATGCCGGTGTCCTCGACCGTGTGGTGCATGTCGATGTGCAGGTCGCCCTTGGTCTCGACC
>JAZJXN010000013.1:0-15758 GCA_040390885.1 Pseudomonadota bacterium
GCTGAACTTCACCACGACCAACGACATCATCGGCGGCAACTCCGGCTCGCCCGTGGTCAATGCGAGGGGTGAGATCATCGGCGCGGCGTTCGACGGCAACAGCCACAGCCTCGCCGGGGTCTACGGCTATAACGGCGCCGCCAACCGAACCGTAGCGGTCTCGACGGCGGCGATCACGGCCTCGCTGACCCAGGTGTATGGACGGACGGCGCTGGTGAAGGAGCTGAAGGGCAAATAGCCGCCTTGCGCCAGCACCCCCCTTCGTAGTCAATCGGACGGCGAAGGCGCCGGGGGGACTCGGGGCCCAAAGGGGTGCCCATGTTCCGCCTAGAGAACGCTCAGAGTCTGGTCGGCATCGCGCTGACGCTCCTGATCTGCTGGGTGTGCTCGGAAGACCGGAAGCGGTTCCCGTGGCGGCTGGCGCTGGGCGCCCTGGCGGTGCAGGTCGGGCTGGTCTTCCTGCTGTTCGGCCTGCCGGCGGCCCAGGGCGTGGTGCTGGGCATCAGCCAGGCGGTCGATGGCCTCGCCGCCGCCACGGCCCAGGGCACCCAGTTCGTATTTGGCTACCTCGGCGGCGGCCCGCAGCCCTATGCCGTGGCCAACCCCAATGGCCTGTTCGTGTTCGCCTTCCAGGTGCTGCCCTTGATCCTGGTGATCTCCGCCCTGTCGGCGCTGCTGTGGCACTGGCACATTCTCAAATGGATCATCCGCGGCTTCGGCTTCCTGTTCGAGAAGACCATGGGCATGGGCGGAGCCTCCGCCACCGCCACCGCGGCCAACATCTTCGTCGGCATGGTCGAGACGCCGATCATCATCCGCGCCTATCTCGACAAGCTGACCCGCTCTGAGCTGTTCCTGATGATGGTCGTCGGTCTTGCGACCGTCGCCGGCTCGACCATGGTCGCCTACGCCACCCTGCTGAAGGCGGTGCTGCCCAACGCCGCCGCCCATGTACTGGTCGCCTCCGTGGTCTCGGCCCCGGCCGGCGTGCTGCTGGCCCGGCTGATGGTGCCGGAGAAGAGGGGCGAGGAGGGGGTCAAGGTCGATTACACGTCGCTGCTCAAGTACGACAGCGCCATCGACGCCATCTCGAAGGGGGTGGCGGACGGCCTGATGGTGGTGCTGAACGTGTCGGCGGTCCTCATCGTCTTCGTCGCCTTCGTCGCCATCGGCAACGGCCTACTCGGCATCCTGCCGGACATCGGCGGGGCGCCGGTGACCATCGAACGCATCCTCGGCATCCTGTTCGCGCCCCTGGCGTGGAGCCTCGGCATTCACTGGGAAGAGGCGGGCAAGGCCGGCTACCTGCTCGGAGTGAAGCTGATGCTCACCGAGTTCATCGCCTTCATCCAGCTGGGCGCGATCCCAGCCGGGGAAATGAGCGAGCGCACGCGCATGATCATGACCTACGCCCTCTGCGGCTTCGCCAACGTCGGGTCGGTGGGCATCACTGTCTCGGGCATGGGCGTGCTGATGCCCGAGCGCCGCAACGAGATCATCGGCATGGTCTGGAAGGCGCTGCTGGCCGGCTTCCTGGCCACTTGCATGACCGCCGCTGTGGTCGGAGCGCTGCCGAGCGAACTGTTCGGCATCGCCGGCTAGACGACAACGACAAGACGACAGGGAAACGCCATGAAGCTCTATGACAGCCTGCGGGCGCCGAACCCACGCCGCGTGCGCTGGGTCCTGGCCGAGAAGGGCGCTGAGGATCAGGTCGAGATCATCGACGTCAGCATCTTCAACGGCGAGCATCGCCAGCCCGACTACCTGGCCAAGGCCGGCCTCGCCAACGTGCCGATGCTTGAGATGGACGATGGCACGGCGATCACCGAGTCGGTGGCCATCTGCCGCTACCTCGAGAGCGTGTTCCCGGAGCCAAACCTGTTTGGCCGCGACCCCAGGGAAGTCGCCATCATCGAGATGTGGACCCGCCGCGCCGAGATGATGCTGGCGACGCCGCTCATGATGACCGTGCGACACAGCCATCCCGCGCTGGCCGCGCTGGAAAAGCAGATCCCCGAAATCGCCGAGAGCAACCGCGCGGGCGCCGCCAAGGCGCTGAAGGTGTTCGACCGCCGCCTGGCCGAGAGCGAATTCATCGCCGCCGACCGGGTGACGATGGCGGATATCCTCGTCGCCACCTCGATCGACTTTTCGCGCATGGCCCGGTTCGTGGTGCCCGACGAGATGACCCATGTGAAACGTTGGTACGCGGCGATGCTGGCCCGCCCCGCGGCGCAGGCCGGAACGGTGGCAGCGGCATGATCCGCGCGCTCCTGATCGCCGCCGCCGTTGCGCTGGCGCCCGCCGCGGCGCTGGCCCAGACGCTGACCGTGACCAATGCCGACGGCAAGGTCACGACCTTCACCGCACAGACCCTCGACGCCCTGCCGCGCGGCAAGGCCATGCTCGGGGGCAAGCGCGAATACGAGGGCGTCACCCTAGCCTCGGTGCTGCGCGAGGCCGGCGTCGCGCAGGGGCCGCGTCTGCACGGCAAGCCGATGGCCGCCTTCGTGGTGGTGACCGGCAAGGACGGCTACCGCGCGGTCCTGTCGCTGGCCGAGACCGACCCCAGCTTCCGTGACGCGCCGATCCTTCTCGCCGACAAGACAGCGAAAGGGCCCCTCGCGGACAACGAAGGGCCCTGGCGTCTGGTCATTGGCGCCGACGCGCGACCCGACCGCGGCGTGCGCCAGGTCGAGTCGGTCGCCGTTACGATCGCGCCCTAGCCGAACAGCTTCGCGGCCGTCTCGGCGACGGTCTTGCCCTGGTGCCGGGCGCCGTCGAGTTCGGTCTCGCTCGGCTGGCGCGAGCCGTCGCCGCCGGCGATCGTGGTGGCGCCGTAGGGGCTGCCGCCGGTGACTTCGTCCAGCCGCATCTGGCCCTGGAACGAATAGGGCAGGCCGACCACGACCAGGCCGAAGTGCAGCAGGTTGGTGATGATGCTGAACAGGGTGGTCTCCTGGCCGCCGTGCTGGGTGGCCGTCGAGGTGAAGGCTCCGCCGACCTTGCCGTTCAGCGCGCCGCGAGCCCAAAGGCCGCCGGCCTGGTCGAGGAAGGCGGCCATCTGCGACGGCATGCGGCCGAACCGGGTGCCCGCGCCGATGATGATGGCGTCGTAGTCGGCGAGGTCGTCGATCTTCGCGATCGGAGCCTCCTGGTCGAGCTTGTAGTAGCTGGCCTTGGCGACCTCGTCGGAGACGATCTCGGGCACGCGCTTGATGTCGACGGTCGCGCCGGTCGACCGCGCGCCCTCGGCGACGGCCTTGGCCATGGTCTCGATATGGCCGTAGCTGGAATAGTAGAGGACGAGGATCTTCGGCATGGCGCAACTCCTGCAATGAGGGCGGAACGCGCCGGGGAGGGTCATCGTTCTGCAACTGAAGCTGTGTCAAATAGGGGCGTGGCGCGCCACGTCAAGCGGTCCCGCGCCGCCGTCGTCCGGTTGTCGTCGGATTGTTCAAGGACGCGGAGCGGCGTTCAGCGCCGCCCGCGTGGGCCGTCCGTCAGACCAGACTATGAACCGACGGCGCTGCAAGGCCCATCCAGATCGCAGCGAGGAGGCTGGCGCAGGACAGCGCCAGGATCAGCACTTTTCGCATGGGTCGTCCCTTCTCTCTCGTGGAGGTGGGTATGGCCGAAATGCGGCGCAACGGACGACTTAACCTTTGTACATCTGCGTTAAATCCCGCTCATGTCGCCGACGACCGGCGGCGGGGCAGGGCTTCCCACTCGCGACGAAGCATCGAGAACAGGTGTGAGGAGACATAGCGGTCGGGATGCCTGAACACCTCGCGCACAGTGCCTTCCTGCTTGAAGCCTTCGCGGCGGTAGACATGCGTAGCCCGGGGGTTCTCCTCGGACACGTCCAGTTCCAGACGGTTGCAGCCGGTCGTCTCGAAGGCATGGTCCATGAGTGCGGGCAGGAGGCGCCGTCCAAGGCCGGTGTCCGGCTTCGCTGCGCCGAGCCGCTTGATCAGCACGACCCCATGCGGATTGTCGAGTTTCATCAGGATGGCGAAGGCGAGCACCCGGCCGTCTTCCCGCCAGACCAGGTAGCGGGCGTCGGTGGACGCCATGTGCGCGGCGTGCTCGTCGGCCTCGAACGCGCCGATGAAGATGTCGTAGCCCGGCAGGCGCTCGATCGCCATGATCGCGGGGATGTCTGCGGCGGTCGCCAGCTCGAGCGCCATTTCACGGCTCCTTGCGTCTAGAGGCGACGGGCCACCTTCTTGATCACGCCCGAGAAGCTCAGCACCGGACTGTCGCCGGTGAAGATCAGGCCCCGCACGAAGACCATGCTCTTGCCGGCCTTGACCACCTCGCCCGTGCATTCGACGAGATCGCCGACATGCGCAGGTCCGACGAATTCGCCCCCGAGGCTGACCGTGACCGCGTGCGTGCCCTCCAGTTCCTTGGTGGCCAGCGAGAACAGGCAGGCGTCGGCGAAGGTCATGATGCAGCCGCCGTGCATGAAGCCGCCGCCATTCATGTGCCGGGCCTCGGCGCGGAAGGCGCAGCGGATCGAGCCGTCCGCTTCCTCGCGATAGTAGAAGGGACCCGAGGCGTTCTCGTACGGATCGCCGCTCCAGTACTGCCAGCCGGCGAATTCGCCGTCGGTGATGGTGATCGGCCCGTGAGGAGCCTCGTTGCCGCCGTCCATGTGCTTGTGATCCTCGTTCCCGGCGTTCATAGCGGGCCGTGACGGCGATGCGAACCGGCGCCGCGAGAGATTTCGAAGATGTCCACATCCCCTATCGAAGACGCCATCATGGACCTGCTGGCCAAGGCGCCGGACGGCAAGAGCATCGACCCGTCCGAGGTCGCCAAGCTGCTGCAGCCGGAACGCTGGCAGCGGATCCTCCCGCAGGTTCGCTCGACCGCCGTGGGGCTCGCGCGGCAGGGCAAGCTCGTCATCACCCGCCACGGCAAGCCGGCCGATCCCGACAGCTTCAAGGGCGTGTACCGGCTGAAACTGCCGTAGGGCTTCCCCATATCGGCGCCATGAGCCTCGACGCCGTCCTTTCCGACATCCGCGCCTGCCGCGCCTGCACCGGCGACCTGCCCGAGCCGCGACCCGTCGTGCGGGTGACGCCGGCGACGCGGCTGCTGATCTGCGGCCAGGCGCCCGGACGGCTGGTCCACGAGACCGGCCTGCCGTTCAACGATCCGTCCGGGGTTCGCCTGCGCGACTGGATGGGGGTCGACCGCGAGACCTTCTACGCCCACCCGGCGATCGGCGTAGCGGCCATGGCCTTCTGCTTTCCGGGCACCAACCCCAAGGGCGGGGACTATCCGCCGCCGCCGCGCTGCGCGACCCTGTGGCGACCGCAGCTGCTGGCGCAGCTGCCCAACGTCGAGCTCACCTTGCTGGTCGGAAGCTATGCGCAGGCCTGGGCCCTGGGGCCCCGGACCAAGCGCACCCTGACGGAGACGGTGATGGCCTGGCGCGAGTATCTGGACGACGGCGTCCTGGTCATGCCGCACCCGTCGTGGCGCAACACGGCCTGGCTGAAACGAAATCCGTGGTTCGAAACAGAGATCCTGCCTTTTCTTCGCCGGAAGGTGGCTGGCATGCTCAGGCCATGATCCGCCGCGCCTTCCTCATGTCCGCCGCCGCCGCGACCGCAGCGGCCTGCGCCCCGACGGTCCAGATGGCCGGCTTTCCGGGCGACGGCTTCTCCGGCCCGCGCATCGACGGCGACGATTTCGTCAGCTTCGACGGAGCCCGGCTCGGCCTGAAGACCTGGCTGCCGGAAGCGCCTGGCGAGCCGGCGCAGGTCGTCGTCGCCCTGCACGGCATGAACGACTACGCCAACGCCTTCCACTTCTCGGCGCCCGTCTGGGCCAAGGCCGGCATCGCGACCTACGCCTTCGATCAGCGGGGCTTCGGCCGATCGCCCGATCGCGGAGTGTGGGGCGGCGAGGCGCTGATGACCGAGGACCTGCGCACCTTCGTCGACGTCATCCGGCGCAAGCATCCCTACGCGCCGATCACGGTGCTGGGCGAGAGCATGGGCGGGGCGGTGGCGATCTGCGCCTTCGCCTCGCAGAAGCCGCCGGCCGCCCAGCGGCTGGTGCTGATGGCGCCCGCCGTCTGGGGCTGGTCCAGCCAGCCGCTGCCGTACAAGACGGCCCTGTGGTTCACCGCCCATGTCGTGGGCAGCAAGATCATCCGGCCGCCCCGCTGGATCGCCGAGCGGGTCAAGCCGACCGACAACCTCGAGGAACTGGTGGCCATGGGCCGCGATCGCCAGCTGATCTGGGGCGCGCGCAACGACACCCTCTACGGTCTCGTCGCCCTGATGGAACGGGCCTGGGCCAACGTCGGCCGGCTGCAGGTCCCGGTCGCCTACTTCTACGGGGCCAACGACGAGATCATTCCCAAGGAGCCGAGCTTCGAATCCGCCAGGCGGCTCAAGCCCTCGGACCGGTCCGCCTACTACGCCCAGGGCTGGCACCTCCTGACCCGGGACCTGCAGCGGGATGCGGTGATCGCCGACGTGCAGAGCTATCTGCTCGATCCCGAGGCCCCGTTCCCGTCCAATGCGCCGTCGATCCCGTCCGCGCCGATGGCGCCGCGCCGCCCGGCCTCCTGAGGGCGCGCGGTTTGAGGGTTGTTCGACGGGCTGCCGGAGCGTAAACCGCCGCGCACTTTCTTCCCCCGAAATGGCAATGTTTCCGGCATGACCCTGTTCGATTCCCCTGACTTCGCGAACCACGAGGGCGTGCACGCCGTCTTCGACGAAAAGTCCGGCCTCAAGACCATCATCGCTGTCCACTCCACGGCCCGTGGCCCGGCCGCCGGCGGATGCCGCATGTGGCCCTACGCGAGCGCGGAAGCCGCGCTGACCGACGCGCTGCGCCTGTCCCAGGGGATGTCCTACAAGAACGCCATGGCCGATCTGCCGCTGGGGGGCGGCAAGTCGGTGATCATCGGCGACTCGCGCAAGGACAAGACGCCGGCCCTGTTCGAGGCCTTCGGCCGCGCCGTCGACAGCCTGGGCGGCCGGTACTGGACCGCCGAAGACGTCGGCGTCTCTCCCGCCGACCTCGCTCACGCCAGCCGCACCACCAAGTATGTCGCCGGTCTCGAGGGCCATCCGGCCGCCTCCGGCGACCCGAGCCCCGTCACCGCCGAGGGCGTGTTCCGCGGCGTGCGGCTGTGCGTCGAGCGGGCCTACGACCGCGACCTGAACGGCGTCACCGTCGCCATCCAGGGCGTCGGGCATGTCGGCGCCTACCTGGCCGACAAGCTGCACGCGGCCGGGGCGAAGCTGGTGATCACCGACGTCAACGAACAGGCGCTGGCGGAGGTCGCCGCCCGCACCGGCGCGACCATCGTTTCGCCCGACGCCATCTTCGACGCCGAGGCCGAAGTGTTCGCGCCCTGCGCCCTGGGCGGCGCGATCAACGCCCAGACCCTTGTCCGGCTGAAGGGGCGGGTCATCGCCGGCGCGGCCAACAACCAGCTGGCCACGCCGCAGATCGGCCGTCTGCTGTTCGAGAAGGGCCTGCTCTACGCGCCCGACTACGTCATCAACGGCGGCGGCATCATCAATGTCGCGGCCGAGATCATCGGCATCGAGACCGGGACCGCCTTCGACGGCGCCTGGGTCGACGCCAAGCTGGCCCGCCTGGCCCAGACCCTGGGCGAGGTGCTCGACCGGTCCCTGGCCGAGAAGCGCCCGACCCACGAAGTCGCCGACGAGATGGCCAAGGCGAGGATCGCGGAGGCGGAGAAGGTTAAGCAGGCGGCTTAGCGTTCGGCGCCGTCCCGAGAGTCTCGCTTTCGCAATTCGCGCGAGCGGCGGGCGGTTTCGAGGATTCTGTCCGGCGGAGTTCGGAGCGGCGCAGAGGTTGCGGCAGGGGCACGCGAGGCCTGGACTCCGGGTGCGACGGAACCCGCCCGCGACGCGGAAACGCCCTGTTGGACAAGGGCTTGGCGAGCATGGAACCGCGTGTGGACGGATCTTCATCCGCCTATTGTCGTCCCGTTTCGGATGCCGTGGACCGACGGCGCTTCATCCCCGCATCGAGTCGGGGCCGATTGTCTCGCAATGTCTCGCCTTGTCTCCAGATTATATGTCTCCAGAGTCTCGCTCTCTCCTCCCTTCCCCATCGAGGGGAAGGGCTTCTGGAGCCGTGATGACACTCGCCCTAAGGCCTTGATGGAATGGGAGCGCGAGCGGTCGCCTTGGTCAAGGACGGCCCTTCGGGCCGCCGCGTCGCGGCCGGCGAAGCCGGTCCTTGAGCAAGACGCCCGCCCGCGCAATGCTCCGCCAAGGCATCAGGGCGGCGGCTGCCGAGAAGTGGACCCTCCGAGGGGCCGCTAAGGGTGGATGGCAGACGTTGGCCTTTCCTGTGCTACCCATCGGTGGGGAGGCGGCATGAACATTTCTGAACGCGACGGGGTATTCACGGCTCAGCATGTCACCGGGCCAACCCACAACTTCCTCCGCCTGAAGCTCGAACGCGGTAAGGCGCGCGAGTTCCCGGTGACCGTCCTTCCTCCATCAGGAAGTTGCCGGCACCATGATGGCTTGACCGCTGACGAGGTGCTTCCTTCCATTCGCGCTGGTGTCGCTCGCGCTAACTCCGCACTCGGAACCGACTTTGCGGTGATAAGCGCTGAGATCGTCGAAAACGACAGCCGGCAGCCGGCGGTCTATGAATACATCGCGGCGAAGATCATCGAACGGGCCGCCCTGAAGCGCGACGACTGAGGGTCGCCTACGGGTGGGAAGCGGACACTGCACTATCGCTGTTCTGACGAGCCTCTGCGCTCCGCGAACCAGGGCTCTGCGACCTCGATGAGGTATAGATCCAGTTCGTCTACGCACCTGTCGTAGGTGCTGCCAGTCGCCGCATTGAAGCGATGGTGAAAGGCATATCCACTGGGTCGGCGGGCCTGGTCACTCAAGAGCATGTCCCCGGCTTCGGCCGCGGGCGTGACGGCGTCCACGCCCTTAACGCCAAGCGTAAGCCGCAAGTCCACAGATGCGCTTCGTGGCGCTCCATATGAGCTTCCGCGCCGCTGTAAATGCACGGTCTCGACTGAGCGATCATTTTCTCGCTGCCATGACCTGCCGTTCTTAACTCGCACAAAACCCCGACGCTGGAGCATAATCGACAGGTCGGTTGTTACCCGCTCCATGCCCTCCGCAACGATCTTCGAGAAGCTTTCCATCAAGCTACAATCAAATGCATCGCTGATGTCGGCAATGGGTGGGGAGCGGACGTCAGGCCTTCGGCCCTTTCCAATGATCGGGATCCGCGATCTCGGCCTGTAGCCAATCCGGGATGTTCATCCAGGTTGTCTGCGAAGTCAGCGACAGGCGAACGCCATACTCAGTCTCTGCTGCGGCTAGGATTTGGCCGAACCACATGGGGTACGTCCATTCCCGAGGTTTGGGGCCGAACAGGGACTGGCTCGCAGGGTCCCAGCCGACTTCCAGCGCGGCTCTGTAGATAAGAGAGAAGTTCTGAGTTGCAGGCTTCACAAAGAGCCGGCCATCAACTCGGATTTCGACATGGTCGATTGCATCGTCAATCATGTGCCCAGCCTAGCTCACGGTGAGCTGCCCGCAAGCTGACCTGCCGAACGTCCGCAATGGGTCGAAAGCCGACATCGGTCCTACACCCGCTTGCTGCCGCTGATCGCCGCGCCGGCGTCGCGGTCCAGCCGCCAGTAGACCACCGCCGCCAGCAGCGTCGTCGCGCCCACGGCGATATAGGGGATCAGGAAACGGTCCGGCGTCAGCACGCCGCTCTCGCCGCGCGCCAGGTGCAGCATCAGCCCGCCGAAACTCACCCCCATGGCCAGGCCGATCTGCTGGGTCACCGCCGACAGGGTCGAGGCCTGGGCGACGGAGGTCTGGGGCACGTCGGCATAGGCGATGGTGTTGGCGGCGATGAACTGGCTCGAGCGCGCGAAGCCGGCCGCGCCGAGCAGCACCATGATCAGCCATACCGGGGTGGTCTCGCGGAAGAAGCCCGGCGCGGCGGTCAGCAGTCCGGTCAGGGTCACGAACAGCAGCAGCATCGCCCTGAATCCCCAGCGTTTCAGCATCGGCGCGGCGAACGGCCGGGCGAAGAACACGCCGATCCCGCCGGCCAGGGTCACCGACCCCGCCTGCAGCGGCGTCCAGCCCAGCGCCACCTGCAGCAGCAGCGGCATCAGGAACGGACTCGCGCCGATGCCGAGCCGCACCAGCGAGCCGCCGATGATGCTGGCCCGGAACGTCGGGTAACGCAGCAGGCTGAGGTCCAGGATCGAGCGCGTCTTGCGCCGGGACAGGCGGACATAGGCCCAGCCGCAGATGATCGAGAGTACGACCAGCGCGATCTGGCCGGGCAGGGGGATCAGGTTGAGGCCGCCGGTCTCGGCCACGACCACGACGCCGACGATCGCCGTCGCCGACAGGAAGAAACCGCCCCAGTCGAAGCGGCCCGGATCGAGGCTCGGGATGCGCGGCACGAACTTCAGCACCGCCGCCATCCCCAGCAGGCCGATCGGCAGGTTGATGAAGAAGATCCAGGGCCAGTCGGCGACGGACAGAACGAAGCCGGCGAGGGGCGGGCCCACCAGCGGGCCGAGCAGGGCCGGCATCGTGAACCACCCCATCGCCCGGATAAGGTCCTCGCGCGGGGCAGAACCCACCACGATCAACCGCGCCACCGGCGTCATCATCGCCCCGCCGATGCCCTGGACGATCCTTGCGCCGACCAGTTCGCCGAGATTGCTCGAGAAGCCGCACAGGGCCGATCCGACCAGGAACACGCACATCGCCGCCAGGAACACCCGCCGCGGCTGGAAGCGCTCGGCCGCCCATCCGCTGATCGGGATGAACACCGCCAGCGCCAGGATGTACGAGGTCAGGGCGAGTTTGAGATGAAGCGGATCGGCGTTGAACGCTTCGGCCAGCGTCGGCAGAGCCGTCGACAGGGCCGTGGAGTCGATGAACTCCATGAATAGGGCGCTGGCGACGGCGAGATAGGCGATGCGCGGGACCGCCGTGGGCGACGGCGGGGGCGGAGCGGTCTCCATCGGCGAAGCGGGCGCCGGCCCGGCAGGCGGTTCAGTGGACACCCGCCGGTGTTAGCGCCGGGGGAGCCTCTGTTCAAACGTCGTCTTCGCCGGCGTCGCGATCGCGCAATCTGGGAAAGGGGGCGGCGTCAGTGGCCCGGGCGGGGCTTCACGGCGCGGGAGGTGTTGGTCTTCAGACAGCCCTTGTCGGCCGACTGGCCATGCTGGGGCAGCGGCTCGCTCTTCGGCACGCTGAAGTTCTGCAGCGGGTTCTGCTGCGGAAAACCACTGGTCATGGTCCTGGTTCCTCCCTTCTCACGCTTCACAGGTGGGCTCATGCGGCTGCCGGAACGACGTCCTGGTGGACCTGGACGTTGACCTTGAGGGTCGACTGTCCCGGATCGCCGATGATCGTGCCGCGCACCGGCGCGGCCTCTCGCGGTCGGCGGCTGACGGCGACCCGGATCAGGTCGACGGATTCGGCCAGGCCATTGGTCGGATCGAACTCGGTCCAGCCCAGTCCGGGCAGGAAGACTTCACACCAGGCATGGGTTGCGCCCGCGCCGCGCATCGCACCGCTGTTGACGTAGCCGCTGACGAACAGGGTGGCGTAGCCGAGCCAGCGTAGGCTCTCGACCATCAGCCAGGCGAAGTCGCGGCAGGTGCCGCTCCCAAGCTTCAGGGTCTCGCCGGGCGTCTGCACGCCCTTCTCGTCCCGACGGTGGTAGTCAAACTGGTCGTGGATGATCTGGTTGAGCCGCAGCAGGAAATCGAGCGCCGGCTCGTCATTGCCCTTCAGGTGGCTGGCGGCCCATCGGAACACGGTCCCGTCGGGGTCTTCGAGGTCCGGGGTCATGAACGGCGACAGGACGATCCGGTCCTCGACGGGATAGGCGATCGGCATCGCCGTGTGCGGGTTGTCGGCGCGTAGATAGGCGAGGGGCGCGGGGAAGCGGTCGATGACCAGCTTGCTCGTGATCACGAGGTCGTCGGACTCGCCCGCCGGCGTGAACCAGCACACGCAGTTCCCGAGGGCGTCGAACATCCAGCGGGTCGGGCCGCTGGGCGAGACAATGAGTGACGACTCGTTGACGCGGATGGCGTGGCTGTCGCGAGGGCGCAGCAACAGCCGGTGCGGCCCGAAAGCCACCGGCCGCTCGTACTCGTAGCGGGTTTCGTGGGTGATGATCAGCCTGGTCACGGCAGCGGGAACTCGTCGGGCGCCCGACAGTTCCATCACATATCGGCGACATCGTGGGGGAAGAGCGCGACAGGAACAAAAGAAGAACCTAAGTCTGCGGCCATGGCCGTCCTCGATCTGCGCAAAAAGCTCTCCATCCTTGCCGACGCCGCCAAGTACGACGCGTCCTGCGCCTCGTCGGGATCGGTGAAGCGGACCTCGAAGGACGGCAAGGGGATCGGCTCGACCGACGCCGGCATGGGCATCTGTCACGCCTACGCGCCGGACGGTCGCTGCATCTCCCTGCTGAAGATCCTGCTGACCAACTTCTGCGTCTACGATTGCGCCTACTGCATCAACCGGGTGTCCTCGAACGTCCCGCGGGCGCGGTTCTCGGTGCAGGAGGTGGTCGACCTGACGCTCGGCTTCTACCGCCGCAACTACATCGAGGGCCTGTTCCTCTCGTCAGGGATCATCCAGAGCGCCGACTACACCATGGAGGCCATCGTCCGGGTGGCGAAGACGCTCCGGCTGGACCACGACTTCCGAGGCTACATCCATCTCAAGCTGATCCCGGAAGCCTCGCCCGGGCTGGTGGCCGAGGCCGGCCTCTACGCCGACCGTCTGTCGATCAACATCGAGCTGCCGCGCGACGAAAGCCTCGCCAGCCTGGCGCCGGAGAAGGACAGCCGCGTCATCAAGAAGGCCATGGGCGGGGTGCGGCTCGGCATCGAGGCGGGGGCGGAGAAATCCCGCAAGACGCGGCCGCCGAAGTTCGCGCCCGCAGGGCAGTCGACGCAGCTGATCGTGGGCGCCGACGAAGCCACCGACGGCGAGATCCTCGACCGCAGCGTCGGCCTCTACGGCTCCTACGGCCTCAAGCGCGTCTACTACTCCGGCTACAGTCCCATTCCGGACAGCTCCAGCCGCCTGCCGCCGAGCAAGCCGCCGCTGATGCGCGAGCACCGGCTCTACCAGGCTGACTGGCTGATGCGGGTCTACGGCTTCGACCGCGACGAGATCACGCTCGACGGCGGCATGCTCGACCTCGAGGTCGATCCCAAGCTGGCGGCGGCGCTGAAGGCGCGCGGCGACTTCCCGGTCGACATCAACACCGCCGACCGTGAGGTGATGCTTCGGGTGCCGGGGGTGGGCGTGCGCGGCGTCGACCGGCTGATCGGTGTGCGGCGCTACAAGCGGCTGACTCTGGAGGACGTCAAACGCGCCTGCGGCGGCCTCGCCAAGGTGCGGCCCTTCATCGTCGCCGACGGCTGGACGCCCGGATCGCTGCTCGACGCCGAGAACCTGCGCGGCCTGCTGCCGAGGGATCCCGAGCCCGCTCAGCTGGACCTGTTCTGATGCGGGTTGTCCGGCTCTCGAGCGAGACCGACCATGCAGGCTGGCGGGCCGCCGCCCGACGGCTGGCCCTGGCCCGGACGCCGCCGGACGACGTCCTGTGGTCCGTCGACGGAGACGGCGAGCTGTTCGATGACCCTGCCTCGGCCTCCAGTGAACGGCCGGCCGACAACCTGCGGGTCGCCCGTGACTTTCTTGAGCTTTCCGAAGTGGTCATCTGTCACCGCTCGCCGGAGCGGTTCGCGCTGCTCTACCGGGTGCTCTGGAGGCTGACCGCCGAGCCGCACCTGCTCAGGATCACCACCGACCCGGACGTCGCCCGCCTGATGGACATGGCCAAGGGCGTCTCGCGGGCGACGCACAAGGCCAAGGCCTTCATCCGTTTCCGGCTGGTGCAGGGTGATGGGCCGGACGCCTACGTCGCCTGGTTCGAGCCGTCGCACCGCATCCTCGAGCGGGTCGCGCCGTTCTTCGTCGAGCGCTTCGCCAATATGCGGTTCTCGATCCTGACCCCGGACGCCAGCCTGCATTGGGACACCGTCCAGCTCGCCATCGGCCCCGGCGCGCAGCCCGCCGACGCGCCGGACGGCGATGTGCTCGAGGAGATGTGGCGCACCTACTACGCCTCCACCTTCAACCCGGCCCGGCTCAAGGTGAAGGCGATGACCAAGGAGATGCCGAAGCGCTACTGGCGCAACCTGCCCGAGGCCTCGCTCATTCCGCATCTGATCGCCGCCGCCGAGCAGAGGACCGTGCAGATGGTGGAGCAGGCGCCGACGACGCCGTCGGCGCGGGCCATCAAGGCCGCCCAGCGCGTCGCCCGAGATGGCGCCTGGGAGATGGATGCGCCGGCCGCGCTGGAGGACGTCGTCGCCGGGGTTCAGGTCTGCCGCCGCTGCGACCTCTGGCGCAACGCCACCCAGGGCGTGCCGGGGCAGGGGGCGGCGCATGCGCGGCTCATGTTCGTCGGCGAGCAGCCGGGCGACCAGGAGGATCTCGCCGGCCTGCCGTTCGTCGGTCCCGCCGGCCAGCTGTTCGACAAGGCGCTGGCCGAGGCGGGCGTGCCGCGCGACCGGACCTACGTCACCAATGCCGTGAAGCACTTCAAGCATGAGCCGCGCGGCAAGCGCCGGATCCACAAGACGCCCAACGCCGGCGAGGTCACCGCCTGCCGCTGGTGGCTCGACCACGAGCGCAAGCTGGTCCGGCCCCGCGTGATCGTGGCGCTGGGGGCGACGGCCGCGCTGTCGGTGTTCGGCAAGGCGACGCCGATCGCGGCCAACCGAGGCAGGCCGCTGGAGCTGCCGGACAAGGCCCGGGCCGTCGTCACCTGGCACCCCTCGTTCCTGCTGCGCGCGCCGGATGAGGCGACGCGCGTCAGGGCGCGGGCGGAGTTCGTCGAGGATCTGCGGATGGCGTGGGGGCTGGCGACCTGACCCCTCTCCCGGAGGGAGAGGGAGGGGCCCATCGCAAAGCGATGGGAGGGTGAGGGGCTACGCCCTCCATCGTCGGCGCACCCTCATCCGTCGGCTAGGCCGACACCTTCTCCCTCCGGGAGAAGGAAACAGATCTACGGCAGCGGGTGCACGTACACCTCGTTCCAGCCGATCCGGTCGCCGTCGAACTCGACCATGTCGAAGCCGCGCATGCGGGTCGTCGAGCCATCAGGCATGTGGACCGTGCAGTACCAGCGGCCGCAGAAGCCGTTCTCGATCGCCCATACCGTCTCCGGTTCATAGGTCATCGGCGGCGTCGCCGCGAACAGGCCGGTCAGGTAGCCGCGCAAGGCGTCGTGGCCGACGATGCCGGCCGCCGTCTGCGGGTCCTTGTAGGTGCAGTTCGGGGCGTAGAAGCCGATCAGGGCCTCGACGTCCTTGGCGGTCCAGGCCTTCAGCCAGCGGCTGTTGAAGTCCTCGATGTCCATCAGGCCTCCTCCAGCACCCGGGCGCGGTGTTCCGGCGTGAACATCTCGGGCGGCAGGCTCTCGGGTCCGGCCATGACCGCGAAGCCATGGGCGCCCAGCGTGGGGTCCTCGGTCGTGCGTTCGAAGTGGCGGCGGCGGCGGGCCTTGGCCTCGGGACCGAACTCGGCGTCGATGGCCGAGGTCAGGGCCGCGGTGAAGCGCAGGCGGCGCATGCGCTCGGCGCGCTCGGTCGCATAGTCGGCGAAGGCCGTCGGGCTCCAGTCGTCACC
>JAZJXN010000013.1:15768-19987 GCA_040390885.1 Pseudomonadota bacterium
GATAGGTGATCGACAGGCCCAGACCGACAATCGGGTCGTTCCAGCCAGCGGCGTCGCCGACCAGGACGATGCCAGGCGCGGCCTGGGTATCGGTCCAGCTGTCGTTGTTGAAGTAGCTCAGCACCGGGCCGGCCGGGGTCCCGGCGACAAGGGCGTCATTGGCCGGTGAAGACTTCATCCTGAAGGCGTCGAGGAACTTGCGCTGGCCTTCGGGACCGACGAAGCGGCCCTTCTGCGCGAGCGGATAGCTGCCGTAGACCCGGACCTTGTCGCCGCCCTGCGGGAAGGCCAGGAAGGCGAAGTCGTCCTCGGTGCCGATCGCCTGGAGATCCTGATCCCAGTCGGTGGCGCCCTCGACCAGCATGCCGGCGAACCAGTGGTGCGGCTTGTCCTGGTGCAGGGTGATGCCGGCGGCGTTGCGGACCATCGAAGCGCGGCCATCGGCGCCGACGATCAGCCGGCAGCGGACGGTGTGCTCGACGTCGTTGAGAATGAAGGTCACCGAGGGCTCGGCGCCCGGGTTCACCGCCGTGACAATCGCGCCGCGCACGGTCTTGGCGCCCCGCGCTGTCGCCTGGTTGAACAGGGTCTGGGCGTGGTGTGGATTGCCGATCGCCAGCGGACCGGGGATGCCGGGCGCGAACATGCCGAGCGGCAGCGCGCGCGCCTCGGCCTCCTCCGGGGTCCGGGTCTCGTCGTAGGTGACGTGCTTGCCGATATGGTGGCCGCCGGCCGCCTTAAGGGCGTCGAACAGCCCCAGGCGCTGGGTTTCGACCACGCCCCAGGGCGCGATCCATTCGCCGCGCACGCGGTCCTCGAACACCTCGGTCTGTTCGAGCAGCAGCACGTCCTTGCCGGCTTCCGCCAACACCGCCGCCAGCGCCGAGCCGCCGATACCGCCGCCGACGACAACAACCTCATGGAAGTCAGCCACGTCGTTCCTCCTTGTATTTTGTCGGGACCGTAGACCTCTGATTTGCCTTGGCAACCGTGACCCGACGTCAGGAGGCGGGCGCTTCACAGCGTCGTGGCGGCGGGCAGCAGCACGACCGTCGTGAACAGGGTCCAGTCGTTGGCGACATGGGCGATGGTCGAGGCCCAGACATTCCTGGTGGCCAGATAGGCGACCGACAGCGCCAGGCGCGCCGAGCCGATCACCGTGACCGCCTGGACCAGGTTCCAGTCATAGGTCGGCAGGTGCAGCAGGCCGAAGATCACCCCCGTCGCCAGCCAGGCGACGAGGATCGCGAGCCAGCGCGGCGCCCCCGCGGCGGTCATGAGGCTCAGGATGGCCAGTAGCGGAACGATGGTGACCAGCTCCTCGCCAAGCAGCTGGGGCGCGGTCTGGGCGTAGAACAGGGCGACGTCCAAGGGGCTGTCGTGGGCGAGGGCGGCGACGGCCGGATTGGACGCCGCCGCCAGCCTGTTGGTCACCACCAGCGCCACGACCACCGAGGTGGCCAGGCAGAGGACCGTGCAGCCCAGACCGATCCAGACGTCTCGCGCCGTCGGGCGATGGAACAGCGCCGTCCACGCCCGGCCAGCGACGAGGCGCAGGCCGACGAGCGGCAGGGCGACGAACAAGGCTGTCCCGGTCCAGACTGCGACGCGGTTGGGCCACAGCGAGGGCAGGCCGACGAGCGCGGCGAACCCCGCGGCCGTCAGCGCCAGCACGAGCAGCCATTGGCTGGCCGACAGTCGCACCGGCTCCCCCCGATAGTAGGGGAAGTCGCGCGCCGCCGTCGCGGCGACCGACCTGTTCATCCCTGGCCGGCGCTCAGTAGGGATTGATCGACCGCACGACGCCCGAGGACGAGGCGACGCAGATCGAGCGGTAGGACCCGGTGGCCATGGTCATCTCGTAGTCGCCCCGGCCGAGCGCGCGGACGCTGATCGCCACGCTGCTGCCATAGGGGCGGCTCTGGTACTCATCGGCTTCGCGGGCGCAGGCTTGCTTGGCGGCGTAGGGCGCGTCGTCGACATGGCGACTTGAGGCATAGCGACGGTTGGAGCCCTCGGTTTCGCCGGCGATGAAGCCGTCGTGGTAGGCCTCGCTGTCGTGACGGTCGTAGTCGCCGCCGTACAGCCCGGCCTGGTAGCCGCGCTGATACTCGTTGTCGTGATCCGCCCCCTTGTCGTGGTCGCGCTTGTTGTGCGCGGCGATTGCGGCGGCCAGTCCGACGATGGCGACCCCTGCCGCCACCGCGGCCGCGTCAGAGCCGGAGCTCGACCCGCCCCGGTCGCAGTCGTCGCGGCTCATCCGGTCGATGCTCTGATAGCGACCGTCTGCGGTGGTCACCTGCACGCAGTGGTCCCCGCGTCGCCAGTACGACCGCTTGCTGTTCCCGCCTCCCTGCGTCCGCACGAAGGTATAGCCCCGGGCCTGAAACTCGCCTTCTGCCTGGCCGGCGCGGGCTCCGACGAGGTCGCGGAGGTCGGACGGCGTCTGCGCCAGAACCGGCGCCGCGGTGGAGAGCAGCAGGCTTCCCGAGAGGGCCGCGGCGATCGATCTGCGCAGAAGGGGCATTGGAAGCTCCATTTTTTGAGGCGGTAGAGGTCAAAAATCCATGGTCAACGACCTCGATTATGGACAGGAGCCTTGGCCTTGGCGAGATGTCGCGGCGCCTCGCGGGCATCGAAAAACGAAGGTTCCGCAACGAAACGTCCGGGTTCGGAGCCTTTGCGTGGACGCCTTTCGGCTTGCCGCAACCCCGTGCGTCGGGCTAGGCAGTTACCCGCGCAAGGCGTCGACCTAGAGCCGCGATAGACGGCCAGTTCGAAGACGCCCATTACACAGGAGGGCGTCCGGCTATGGGCGAAGCCACTATTCCGGGCCTGGACCAGGCTCCTACAAAACACGCACGTCTGATCGCGTGGGTGCGTGAAATCGCGGCTCTGACCAAGCCCGCCCAGGTCCACTGGTGCGACGGGTCCGACGCCGAATGGGAGCTGCTGACCACTCGTCTGGTCGAGGCAGGCACGCTGAAGCGTCTCAATCCTGAAAAGCGTCCGGGCAGCTTCTACGCCGCCTCCGATCCGCGCGACGTCGCCCGTGTCGAGAGCCGCACCTTCATCTGCTCCGAGCAGGAGATCGACGCCGGCCCGACCAACAACTGGTCCGATCCCGCCGAAATGCGAGAGCGCCTGGCCGGCCTGTTCGACGGCTGCATGCGCGGCCGCACCATGTATGTGGTGCCGTTCTGCATGGGCCCGCTCGGCTCGCCGATCAGCGCCCTGGGCGTGGAGATCACCGACAGCGCCTATGTCGCCATCTCGATGCGGGTGATGACCCGCATGGGCAAGGGCGCGCTCGACATGATGGGCGATGACGGCTTCTTCGTCCCGGCCGTGCACACGCTGGGCGCGCCGCTCGCCGAGGGCGAGGCCGACGTGCCGTGGCCTTGCAACGACGACAAGTGGATCGTCCACTATCCCGAGAGCCGCGAGATCTGGTCCTACGGCTCCGGCTACGGCGGCAACGCCCTGCTGGGCAAGAAGTGCTACGCCCTGCGCATCGCCAGTGTCATGGCCCGCGACGAGGGCTGGCTGGCCGAGCACATGCTGATTCTCAAGCTGACCTCGCCCAAGGGTCAGGTACGGTTCGTGGCCGCGGCCTTCCCGAGCGCCTGCGGCAAGACCAACCTGGCCATGCTCCAGCCCACCATCGACGGCTGGAAGGCCGAGACGGTCGGCGACGACATCTGCTGGATGCGCTTTGGCCAGGACGGCCGGCTGTACGCCATCAACCCGGAAGCCGGCTTCTTCGGCGTCGCGCCCGGCACCGGCATCGCCACCAACAACAACGCCATCGAGGCTCTGAACAGGGACACGGTGTTCACCAACGTCGCCCTGACCGAAGACGGCGACGTCTGGTGGGAAGGCCTGACCGACGACAAGCCCGCGAAGCTGACCGACTGGCGCGGCAACGCCTGGACGCCCGACAGCGCCGAGCCCGCCGCCCACCCCAACGCGCGCTTCACCGTCGCCGCCGACCAGTGCCCGGTCATCGCCGACGAATGGAACGATCCCGCCGGCGTGCCGATCAGCGCCATCCTGTTCGGCGGCCGCCGCGCCAGCGCCGTACCGCTGGTGACCGAGGCCTTCGACTGGGCCCACGGCGTGTTCATGGGCTCCACGGTCGCGTCTGAAGGCACCGCCGCGGCCGAGAACAAGGTCGGCGAGCTGCGCCGCGACCCGTTCGCGATGCTGCCGTTCTGCG
>JAZJXN010000014.1:0-25451 GCA_040390885.1 Pseudomonadota bacterium
GGACCGCTGCAGAAGACCGCCTTCGTCATGCTGACCGGCCGCGCCGACGCCGACCTCGTCCAGCGCGCCGTGCAGTTCGGCGTCAACAACTACCTCGTCAAACCCTTCACGGTGCAGATCCTGAAGGAGAAGATCGAGGGTGTGTTCGGCCCGATCACATGACGCTCGTCGGGACTTCCGCGGGCGAGCGCACGGTCCATGTGGGGCAGGGAGAGCACCATGTCTCCGACGGCCAGGATGTGGTCCTGACCACCATCCTCGGCTCCTGCATCGCCGCCTGCATCCGTGACCCCAAGCTTGGTCTGGGCGGCATGAACCATTTCCTGCTGCCGGATGGCGACGGGGCCGCCAGCGACGACGAGGCCCGGCGCTACGGCGTCAACGCCATGGAAATGCTGATCAACAGCCTGCTGCGCGCCGGCGCCCAACGCGAGCGCCTTGAGGCCAAGCTGTTCGGCGGCGCATCGATGTTCGACCGCCTGCGCAACATCGGGGCCGAGAACGCGGCCTTCGCCAAGCGCTTCCTGCTGGCGGAAGGCATCACTGTCGTCGGCGGCCACACCGGCGGCAACCAGGCTCGGCGCGTGCGTTATCGCCCCGCCAGCGGCCAGGCCATGCAGCGGCTGCTCACCGACTCCGATCCGACCGTGTTCGTGCGGGAGCGCAAGCTCGCCGTCGCCCCCCCGCCCGCCGACAGCGGCGACCTGGAGCTGTTCTGATGACCCTGGCCGCCGCCCGGCTCGCGCCCGATATGCCCCACGGTCTGCTCGACAGCCTCGAAGGCGTGGCCCAGGAATTGCGGCTGCTGCAGGACCAGATGCTGCGCATTCAGGATGTCTGTCACGCCCCCGAATCCGGCGTGCCGCTGGATCCGGCGCTGGTCCGTGAGCTGCAGGGCCTCGACCTCGTCTCGCAGCGGCTGGAGGCGCTATCGGAGTTCGTGATGGCGGTTGTCGGGGTTGCGCCATTCGACCCCGCGGTTGATCTCCGGGCGGCGCTCGACGCGATACCGCTGCGCGACCTCGCCCATCGCCTCGCCAGCCACGCCACCGGTCTCGGCGCGCTTGAACAGGCCGGCGACAACGCCGGCGACTTCGACCTGTTCTGACGCCGATGAGCGCCACACCCCCCCTGCTGTCGTCGGGATCCAAGATCGACCTGTCGCGCAGCCGCGCGCTGCTGGTCGACGACAACCCGATCCATCTCGAACTGCTGTCGGGCATCCTCAACAGCTTCGAGCTGCGCCGTCAGACGCGTTGCGCCAGCGTCGAAGAAGCGCGCAACGCCGCCGGCGGGGCCGAGTTCGACCTGGTTCTGGTCGACTCGGCCCTGACCGACGGGGCGGGCTTCGACTTCATCCGCTGGATGCGGCGCGAGGCGCCCGAGGCGAACCGCACCGCCTCGATCCTCGTCGTTACCGGCGGCACCCGCGTCGACGAGGTCGGCATGGCGCGCGATTGCGGCGCCAATTTCGTGGTCGCCAAGCCCGTCACGCCCCAGGTGCTGCTGCAACGTATCGTCTGGCTCGGTCGCGACCGGCGGCCGTTCGTCGAGGCCGAGGGCTATGCGGGGCCGGACCGGCGCTTCAAGGCCTTCGGGCCCCCGATCGGGATGAAAGGGCGCCGACACGATGACCTCGGCGCCGAACTGGGGGCCGCGTCCGAACCGAACATGTCGCAGAACGAAATCGACATGCTGATGAAGCCGACAAGAGTGAGCCTGTGAGCACCGCCCGCATCTACGCCGCCCCCAACCGCCTGGCCGACAGCGTCGATGTCCGGTTCGGGCTGCGGCTCGACACCGCCCTGGCGCGCGCCCACGATTCCGTGCGCGACGCGCAGGCGGATCTGCTCGTCACCCTGAGGGCCTGGATCGAAGAGATTGGTCGCATCAGCGCCCAGCCCGAGCCCGATCGGGCTCGTCTCGCCTGGCTCGCCAACGGCGTGCTCGGCGTGGCCGGCATGTGCGGACTGGTCAGCCTGTCGCGCTGTGGCGGGCTGTTCGGTCGCGCCCTCGAGCTGATGGGGACGGCCTGGCGCGCCGACATGGCGCTGATCTACGCCACAGCGCTGGCCCGGATTCTGGACGGCGCCGACCGGTCGGGCGAAGAGGCGGCGGTGTTGGTCTCTCTCGAGACGATGAACCAGCGCCTGACCGGGCCGACGACCGAGGTCTAGCCGGCCGACTGGCGCACTGCGCGTTCGTTGAAGGACATGGCGCCGAGACCGTCGTCGCTGTCGGCGGCGCTTTCGACCAGCATGCGCTCAAGATCACGCACGGCCGCCGCGGCGCCTTCGCCGGCGGCGATGTGCTGACGGGCTTCGTTCAGGGTGGCGGCGATCGCGGCGCTGGCCTGGAGATCGTCGATCCGCACGATCGCCGACTCCTCGCTCAGGCACCGGTCAATGGCGCTGCGCGCCTCGCTGGACATCGCGGCGAGGGCGTAGAGCGTGGCGCGCGAGAAGCGCAGGGCGCAGCTGACGTCCACATCGAGCGCGTCAAGGCGCGCCCGGAGGTCATCCGGCAACGGCGCGGAGGCATAGGTAGACAAGGCGATGGTCCCGACGAACGTCGACGCGGCAACCCGAAATCGCCCTGCGTCCCCTGGCGGCTTCGTACGCGAACTGCGTTCGTCGGTACGGGGGCGTGCCAGCGGTGTCAATAAAAATGTGCATATGCAAATATCAGCGCATGCACATTTCGGATTTGCACAATGTGCAAACGCACTTGCGTCCCCGAGGCAGAAATGGTCGTCTAGTTGAAGAACAGCGCTACTTGACGGCGGAGTCATGATTCCCGATCGCCTGGGCGAAGACCGGACAGCCGCTGGGCTGCCCGCGCTCCCGCCCGAGTATTTCTTCTACCTGCAGTACCATGTGGTTCGGCAGCGTGAGGTCGAGCTCAGCAAGGTGCTGGCCGGTCTTGAGCTGACCATCGCCAAGTGGCGAATCCTCTCGACTCTGGCGCGCCTCGGCCGCTGCTCGATGGGCGAGGTCGCCGACTTCTGCGCCATCGACCGCACGACCCTGACCCGAATTATGGATCAACTGGTCGCCGTTGGTTACGCCGTTCGGGTGAGCGACGCCCGTGACCGGCGCCAGACGCTGCTCGACCTCACCGAGCTCGGCCGCCGCGCCTACGAGACGGCCGTGTCGGCGGTCGTCGAGTTCAACGACAAGGCGCTCCAGGGCATCGACAGTGACGAGATCCGGACGTTGGAGCGGGTGCTGCGCAAGGTCGTGCGAAACGTCATCGACGATTCTGACTGGGCGAGCAGCGTGCTGCGCTTCGAGAAGGGCGTGATTTGACCCTCGCGCCTCGGCGAACGCAGTCGGTTGACCCCGCCGGCGAGTTTCTCGCCGACGTTCCCGAGTACTTTTTCCACATCCTCTTCCAGGCGCAACGCCGCCGGGAGCTGGCGTTCGACACCATCCTCAAGCCGCTCGGCCTGACCCTGACGACCTGGCGGGCGCTGCTCATGGTCAGCCGCATGGAGCCCTGCACCATGAACGGGCTGGCGCGGATGAGCATCGTTGAACGGACCACCCTGACCCGCGCCATCGACCATCTCGTCGAAAATGGACTGGTCGAGCGCAGCACGCCGCCGGAAGATCGCCGCCAGGTCCGGCTGTGCCTCACCGCCAAGGGCGCCGAGACCTACGACGCGGCGATGACGGTGATGATGCCGCTGAACCGCATGTCGGTCGCCGGGCTGAACGAGGAGCAGCTGCGGCAGATGAGTCGGGGTCTGGCCACTGTCGTGGACAATCTGGTCGACGACCCGGAGCTGTCCCGCAGCATCGTGACCTTCAGCAACCCGGAAAACCCAGGCCAGCGCGGCGAGGAGCCCAGCTGAAGCGGGTGGCGTGCATTCTCCCTCCTGAGAATTGCGACGGGTCGAATTCTCAGAATTAACCGAGACTTAGAGGGTCTTCGCCCAAACTGTTGCTGAAACAGAAGGGGCGTCGGGGTGGCGAACTTTGCACAGGCGCAGAAGCGCCTGGCTGGACTTGCGGGCCTTGTGGCTCTTCTCGGGGGCGTCGCGACGACGCCGGCGACCGCGGCGGAGGCGGGCCCGGCCTGGACCTTCGAAGCGACCTACACGGTCGACGCGATGGGACCGGCAGCCGGCGGCGCCAGCCGGTCCGGCCGCATTGCGGACAATCTCGATCTCATCGCCGAGCTGGATCTGGGCCGCGCGCTCGGCTGGCAGGGCGCGACCCTGCACGGCTACCTGCTGTCCAACCAGGGCGGCGCGCCGAACGACCTCGCCGGCACGCTTCAGGGGATCGACAACATCGAGGTCGCCCGCCAGGGCGTCCGGCTCTACGAGCTGTGGGTGGACGCGCCCGTCGGCGAGCGTGGCTCGGTCCTGCTGGGGCTCTACGATATCAACAGCGAGTTTTACGCCAACGAGGCCGCCGGGCTGCTGATCTCGCCGTCGTTCGGCATCGGCTCGGAGCTGGCCGCGACGGGCCCCAACGGGCCGTCCATCTTTCCGAGCACGGCCCTGGCCGTCCGCGGCGCTTACGCCTTCGAGGGCGGCCACCTCCGCGGCGCCGTGGTCAACGCCCACGCCGGCGTTCCCGGCGATCCCCATGGGCTCGACCTCGACTTTGACGACGGCGCCCTTTTCATCGGCGAGGCTGGTCTCGATCTGGCGCTCGGCAAGCTGGCCGTTGGGGCTTGGCGCTACAGCGACGACCAGGACGACATCCGCGAGGTTACGTCGAGCGGCGGTCCGGTTCGCCAGACAGCCCAGGGCGCCTATCTGCTCGGTGAGCGCGTCTTCGCCGGCGCCCCCGGCGACCGCCGCCGGACGGTTACGGGCTTCTTCCGCGTCGGCGTGTCCGACGGCGCCACCAGCCCGTTCAAAGGAGGATGGCAGGCCGGGGTGCTGGTCGAGCACGTGTTCGACAGCCGTCCGGACAGCGCTTTCTCGGTCGGGGTTCAGCAGGGCCTGCTGTCCGCGCGCATGCGGGACAATCTGCGCGATGGCGGCGTCGACGCGGCGGATGCGGAGTCGGGCATCGAGTTCACCTGGTCTGACCGCCTGACCGATCGCATCACGCTGCAGCCCGACCTGCAGCTGATCTTCGACGCCGGCGGCGACAGGAAGGCCGACGCCGTGCTGATCGCGGGCCTGCGCCTGACCATCGATCTTTTGCCCTAGGCAGCGTCGAGCGCTATCGAGGCTGCGTGCCTGCCTTTATCCGCCTCGACGACCCGAACGACCCGCGCATCGAGGCCTATCGCGACATTCGCGAACGGGACCTGGTGGGGCGGCACGGCCGCTTCATCGCCGAGGGCGAAACCGTGCTCCGGGTGCTGGCCGGACAGGATCGCCACGGGCCGATCTCGGTGCTGATCGCCGGGAAGCGGCGCGAGAAACTGGCCCCGATCCTCGACGAACTCGGTGACGACGTGCCCGTCTATCTGGCCGATCAGGCGGTGCTCGACGCCATCGTCGGCTACGAGTTGCACAGGGGCATCCTCGCGCTCGCCGAGAAGGCGCCGGCCGTGGCTGCGGACGACCTTCTGGCGGGCCTCGGCCCTCGGGCTCTCGTCCTGGTGCTGGTTGGGATCGGCAACCATGACAACATGGGCGGGCTGTTCCGCAACGCCGCCGCCTTCGGGGTCGACGCGGTGCTGCTTGATCCGACCTGCTGCGATCCACTGTACCGCAAGGCCATCCGTGTCTCGGTCGGGGGCGTGTTGCGCGTGCCGTACGCTCAACTCGACGCTGGCGACGACCTGATCGGGCTGCTCGAACGGCGCGGCTTGACGCCGATCGCTCTCAGCCCCGCCGGTGAGACCGCGCTGCACGAGCTCGCTCCGCCGCCGCGCGCGGCGCTGCTGCTGGGAGCCGAGGGGCCGGGTCTGCCGGCGGCGGTGATGGCGCGCTGCCGCACGGTGTCGATCCCCATGGCCGGCGGCTTCGACTCCCTGAACGTCGCGACCACGGGCGGCATCGCCCTGCACCACCTGCGCGCGACGGGTTGAAGGCCGGCGTCGCGACGCTCAAAATGGCGTCAACGAGAAGCCGGGAGCGCGCCATGTCCAACTTGCATATCAGGAAGGTCGCGGGCGCGCTCGGAGCGGAGCTTTCCGGCGTGGACCTGGCCGAGCCGCAGTCTGACGCCGCCATCGCCGCCATCCGCGCTGCATTCGTCGAGCACCAGGTGATCTTCTTCCGCGACCAGAGCCTCTCGCCCGAGCAGCAACTCGCCTTCGGCCGCCGCTTCGGTCCGCTGAACATCCATCCCTACGTGAAGGGGATGGCCGAGCATCCCGAGGTGATGGAGATTATCAAGGAGCCGTCCGACAAGACCAACTTTGGCGGCGGCTGGCACTCCGACATGAGCTTCCTCGAGACGCCGAGCATCGGCTCGATCCTCTACGCCGTGCAGACCCCGGACTTCGGCGGAGACACCCTGTTCGCCAGCCAGGCGGCGGCGTTCGAGGCGCTGTCGCCAGGCTTGCAGAAAACGCTCGAAGGCCTCAACGCGGTCCACTCGGCCGGCCGCGAATATTCGTCTCAGGGACATTCGGCCCAGCAGCGTGGCTCGATGCAGGTGGCCAACGCCGACGCCGAGGGCGCGGTCGGCGAGTTCGTGCATCCCATGGTCAAGGTCCATCCGGAAACCGGCCGCAAGGCGCTGTATGTGAACCCGGCCTTCACGATGCGCATCGACGGCTGGAGCCGGCGGGACTCGCGGCCGCTGCTCAACCACCTCTTCGAGCACAGTCGGCAGGAAGCCTTCACCTGCCGGTTCCGCTGGACGCCGGGATCGGTCGCCTTCTGGGACAACCGCTCGGTCTGGCACTATGCGCTGAACGACTATCCTGGCCAGCGGCGTCACATGCGCCGCGTGACCGTGGACGCCACCTGACTCTAGGCCGGCGCGGCCGCGGCCGGGTCGCGGTTCAGCAGGCGCTCCGCCCGCGCCAGCAGGGCGCGATCGTCGTGGTCCCAGGGATGGAAGCCCGGCCGGTAGTAGGCGAAGTAGTATCCGAACACCTTGCCGACGATGCCGGGCCTGAACAGCAGGTAGCCGGCGGTCTTCAGCCAGGTCGCGAGGCTGTTCAGGCCGTCCTGGCGGTAGAGGTCCCTCAGGTTCGCTCCGATCGAGATGTAGAACAGGATCGAGGCCTGGGTCATGGCGCGGGCGCGGAGGATATAGCGGCGCAGCGGCGACCAGCCCCGGGTAGCGGCGACAAGCGTGTCGAAGGCCACCGCCTTGTGCTCGATCTCCTCCATGGCGTGCCAGCGCCAGAGCGCCTGCGCCTCCGGTGGCGCGCCCTCGAGGTAGCGGCTGTCATCGAGGATGGCGTTGGCGAGGATCGCCGTGAAGTGCTCGAGCGCGCAGGTCGCGGCCAGTTGCTGGATCGGGGTCCGGGTGCGGGCGAAAGCGAGGACACGCCGCGTCCGGTCCTCGAGCGCCTTCATGTCGTAGCCGGCTTTCTCGGCGATCTCGTTGAACACCACATGCTCGCGGCTGTGCATCGATTCCTGGAACAGGAAGGCCGAGATCTGGTCGCGGAGCACGCCGGTGGCGTGGGTTCGGTGCGCCTTGACCGAGTCCATGAAGAAGCGCTCGCCGAGCGGGAAGGTCGCCGAGAGGGCGTTGAAGAAGGCGGTCGCGACCGGGTCGCCGCTGAGCCACCAGCGCGGATGGCCGGGCGCATCGCGACCGAAGCGGTAGTCTCGCAGCTGGATGGCGAGATTGTCCGGTGTTGGCGTCGTCGTTGACATTGTTGTCAATATCCTTCCGGGCGCAATTCGGCCCTGGGGAGGGCGTTGGAGGACATCGGGTCGTCTTGACTTCGATGTTAATATGGACGCGTGACTGAGCGTGTCGAACGGGGGTCGCCCGTCCGATCGCCGGGTGGACGCCGCTTGCGGACGCTACCCAGCCTCACGACTGGATATGATCGGTATTTACATCGATGTCAATATCTCACGGGGCGCCACCGCCCGCGAAGAAGCGACGCAAACGCTCGCCGGAGGAAGCCCAGGACGAGGCCCTGACGGCGGCCCGCCTGCTGCTGCTGGAGAAGGGGCCGAACGCGGTGACCCTGGCTGCGGTCGGCAAGGCCGTCGGCATGACCCACGCCAACGTCATCCACCACTTCGGATCGGCCGCCGGCCTGCAGTCGGCGTTGATGGGATCGATGGTGCGCGACCTGACGCTGGCCCTCGACGTCGCCGTCGCCCATGTGCGCTCGGACGCCGCCGCGCCGCGCCAATTGATCGACATCGTCTTCGACGCCTTCGAGAAGGGCGGGGCCGGGCGGCTCGCGGCCTGGATCGCGCTGTCGGGCGATCTGTCCCGACTGGATCCGGTTCAGCAGGCGATGGACGACCTGGTGCAGGCCATCAAGGACAAGCTGGGCGAGAACAGTGAGGCCGCCCACAAGCGGATCAGCTCGTCCGTGCTGCTGATCGCGACCATGGCCTTCGGCGATGCGCTGATCGGCGGGCCTCTGCGCGGCCTGCTGGGGCGTGAGGACGACGCGGGCCGCAAGGTTACCGCCCAGCTGCTGCCGAGCTTCTTCCCGGGTCAGAAATAGTCGGACGGCGCCAGACGATAGACCCGGCGCCGCCCGCAGTGTCCGGAGGGACAGAAGTCAGAAGCCCTTTCGCACCGAGACGCCGATGATGCGGGGGTCGAGGGTGAAGACGTTGGTCGTCATCCCCGTGGAGTCCGAGTTCAGGAAGGCGTCGGTGATCGGAGTCTTGTCGAAGATGTTCTTCGCGTAGACCTCGAACGTAAGGGCGTCGGCGGGCTTGGCGACGACGAGAGACAGGTTGGCGTTGTCCCAGCCCTTCAGCCGATCCGCGACGGTGTTGTAGACCCGCGCATAGCTGTCGCCCTGGCGGTAGTAGTCGCCCCGCGCGATGACCTCCCAGCCGCTGGCGAGCCGCCACCGGTACTCGCCCCCGATCGACAGCGTCCAATGCGGGGCGTTGGGCAGTTCGTTCCCGGACAGATCCGCGGCGAAGCCGGCCCCGTTGTTGATCTCGGGATAGTCCGCCGGATCGAAGCCGTAGGCTGCCCAGGCGCCCGGGTTCAGATAGTTGAGGCAGGCGAGCGCTATCGGCGAGGCTATCCCGGCCGCTCCTGGAAACAGGCCCATGGCGGCGAACCGTCCGGCGATCTCCCGGGGGTAGATGCAGTTCGACGTCTGCTGGATGAACGGCGTGCTGACGATCCAGTCGGGATTGCCCTGGGTCCGGTTGAAGATGTCGATCGAGCTCTCGCCGTCGCCGATCTTCGTGTTCAGGAGGCCAAGATTGGCGAAGAGCGTCAGATCCTCGACCGGACGCCACACGCTCTCGAGCTCGAGGCCCCAGACCTGGGCATCGAAGTTCTCGTTGACCACGGTGCGGTCTACGACCTTCGAAACCTGGTAGTCCTTGTAGTCATAGTAGAAGGCCGACAGGTTCAGGGTCATCGAACCGCCGAGCAGAGTGTTCTTGGCTCCGATCTCGAAGGCGTCGACGTACTCCGGATCGAACGTGATCGGGTTCTCGACCGCCACCGGCATGCCAGCGGCCCGCGGCGGATTGGCGCCGCCCCCCTTGTAGCCTCGCGAGTAGAAGCCGTAGAGCATCGTCTCGTCGGTGAAGTCGAGCTCAGGCTTCCAGTCGAAGCCCAGGCGGCCGGTGAACTCCTGCCAGTCCTGGTTGATGTCCGGATCAGGCCCGTATTCGTAGCCGTTTTGCAGAAGCTGGCTGCGCCACGGGGTGAAGGTCTTTTCGTCGTCGGTGTAGCGCAGGCCGAAGGTGAGCTTCAGCGTGTCGGACGGACTCCAGTAGGCCTCGCCGAAGATCGCCCTCGACTCGGTGTTGAACGGGTTCTGGTTGCGGAAGTAGTTGTGGCCCTTGCCATCGAGCTCATCGACCGGGTTGGGATCGACGTACATGCAGGTCGAGCTCGGCTGGCCAAAAATAAGGCCGCAGCCGTACGTGTCGGTCAGGTTGTACACGCTCATCGCGAGGATCGTGACGGCGTTGAAGAACAGGTAGTAGTCGTTGAGCCCCTCGACCTTCATGTAGTTGGCGCCGACGGTGAAGTTGAACGGCCCGTCGAAGGACGACTCCAGCCGGAACTCCTGGCTGAACTGCTCGCTCTCGCTCGATGAAATCTCGAAGCCGGCGATGCTGTCCGAACAGCCGATCTGCGGGTCGCAGAAAACGCCGCCGGGGGTCAGACCGGCCAGCCTCGTCGGGTCGTTCCAGGTGGCCGGGTCGAAGCTGTCTGGGAATATCTCGTAAAGTCCGGCGGGATCGTTCCAGAGCGGCAAAGTCCTGAAGCGATTGTAGTCCTGGAAGGACCAGACCTTGTCCTCGTTGTAGAGGGTCTGCGAGGTGAGGGTCAGGCTGTCCGTCAGGTCGTACGAGACGTTGAGGCTGAAGATGTCCGCCTTGGCCTCGTAGCGGGGCTGCAGGTTGGATTCGATGGTCCGCAGGTCGCGCGACTGCTGCAGATTGCCGTAGGGATCGACCCCGTACTGGATGACGGGAATCGGCACCGCCGCGGCGTTCCAGCTCGGGCCCCAGGGAAACGCGGGATCCATGTAGTACAGGGGCTCGGTGTAGCCGAGCGTCGCGATCGTCATCCCGGCGAACACGAACGGAATGCTGATGCCGTTCGGCACGCCGTAGGCGTCCTTGTCGTAAAGCGACCCCGGCTTGCAGCCTGTGCTGAGGCGGCCGCGAAGCAGGGGATCGATCGGGCCGACGACGCCGGGCAATGTCTCGGGGCCGGCGTCGTGGTGGCAGAGCTGCTTGCCCGTGCGCAGGCGGCTGTCGTCTTCCTCGAACCGCTCCCAGATGAAGTCGGCGCGCAGGCGGTCGGTCGGCTCCCAGGCCAGGCTGAGCCGGGTCGACCAGAGGTCGCGGCTGTCGACGTCCTGCTGGGTGGTGAGATTGTAGCCGTAGCCGTCCCGCTCGGTGAAGGCGCCGGCAAGGCGCAGCGCCAGCGTGTCTCCGAGCGGCACGTTGAGCATGCCGGAGCCGCGGCGGGTGTTGTAGCTGCCCACCTCAATCTTGACCTCGCCGTCAACGGTCTCGAGCTGCGGACGGGCGGTGATGACGTTCACGACACCTGCCGTGGCGTTGCGGCCAAACAGGGTGCCCTGCGGCCCGCGCAGCACCTCGACCCGCTCCACGTCGAGGTATTCCTGTTCGAACAGTCGGTTGCGAAGCAGGGTGGTGTTGTTGAACGCGACGGCGACGCCGGGGTCCGAGGTCGCCGAGACCGCCTTGGTGCCCACGCCGCGGATCGAGAAGTTGTAGCCGGAGTAGTTGGACTTGCTGAAGGTCACATTCGGCACGGCGCGCAGAAGGTCGAAGCCGCCGTCGATCTTTCGCGCGTCGAGGGCTTCCTGACTGAACGCCGAAATGGCGATCGGCACGTCCTGAATCCGCTCTTCCTTCTTCTGCGCGGTGACGATCAGCTCCTCGACGGCGTTTCCGCTGTCCTGGGCCCATGCCGCGCCGCCGGCGCCGATCACTGCGCCCAACGACACGCCCGCAGCCAGGAGCGCGCGTCTGTATGACGATGCGAGCATCGTTTAGCCTCCCCCTCGGCGCCGGGATCCTGCCCGGCGGTTGTTTCCTCGCCGCTGATGGTTTTGATGCAGGTCAGCTGCGGCGGCCGCCCGCGTGGCATCAGTAGGTCGAAAAATTCACATCGATGTCAATATGAATTTACACCGATGTCTATTCGCGAGATCTGCCGGGGCGGGAGCGAGCGTCGGTATCATCAATCTAGTTGACATTATTCTCGCGAGGACTAGGCGTTGGAAAAAGCCGTCATAAGGGGAAATGCCGTGTCGGGTGGACCGCTTGAAGGACTTATCGTCGTCGAAGCCGGGCAGCTCATCGCCGGGCCGTTCTGCGGCCAGCTTCTTGGCGACATGGGCGCGACGATCATCAAGATCGAGCCGCCAAAGGTTGGTGACCCGATGCGTGCCTGGGGCCGCGGCGCTCCCGTCTGGTGGGAAGTCATCGCCCGTAACAAGAAGTCGGTCTCGATCGACCTTCGCAAGCCCGAGGGCCAGGCCCTCGCCCGCGGCCTGATCGACGGCGCGGATGTCCTTATCGAGAATTTCCGTCCCGGCACGCTGGAGGGCTGGAACCTTGGGCCGGACAAGCTTCATGAGACCAACCCCGGCCTGGTGGTGGTGCGCATGTCCGGCTACGGCCAGACCGGCCCGTACAGCGATCGCGCGGGTTTCGGCGGCATCGGCGAGGCCATGGGCGGCTGGCGCAACATCGTCGGCGAGCCCGACCGTCCGCCGTCGCGCATGGGCGTGTCGATCGGCGACGCCTTGGCGGCCACCTACGGCTGCATCGGCGCCTTGGCGGCGCTGCGCCACCGCGACGCCACAGGCAAGGGTCAGGTCGTCGACTCGGCCCTCTACGAAGCCGTGTTGCAGGTCATGGAAAGCCTGGTGCCCGAGTATGTGGCGACTGGGGAGTCCCGCGAGCGCTCGGGCGCGATCCTGCCCGGCATCGCCCCTTCGAACGTCTATCCCTGCAGCGACGGCGAGTACCTGATCGGCGCCAACGGCGAGGGCGTGTTCAAGCGTCTGTGCGACGCCATGGAGCGGCCGGATCTGGTCGAGAACCCGCGCTACATCGACCACGCCTCGCGGGGCGCCAACCAGACCGAGCTCGACGACCTGATCGGCGCGTGGACCCGCACCCTGACGGTCGAGCAGCTGGAAGCGCTGATGCTGAAGCACGGCGTCCCCGCCGGGCGCATCTACAAGCCCGCCGACATGCTGAGCGACCCGCACTTCGCGGCGCGCGAGGCGATCATCGAGATGGCCGACCACCCGCGCTGGCCGGGCCTGAAGATGCAGAACGTGTTTCCCAAGCTATCGGCGACCCCGGGCTCGGTTCGGAGCATCGCGCCGCAGACTGTGGGGCAGGACAACACCGAGATCCTGGGATCCCGCCTGGGACTGGACGAGAACGCGCTGGCCAAGCTCAAGGCCGACGGCATCATCTAGGGAGTACTAGGCCATGCGTTTGACCCAGACCCTGCGACGGGCGGTGCTCGTGCGCCCGGACGCCACCGCCACGATCGACGGCGATCGCGTCCGCACCTGGCGTGAAGTCCATGATCGCGTCCAGCGCCTGTCGGGCGCGCTGCGCGGCCTGGGCGTCAAGGTCGGCGACCGGGTCGCGATCCTGGCCAACAACAGCGACGCCTATTTCGAGGCCTACTTCGGCATTCTCTGGAGCGGAGCGGTGATCGTGCCGCTGAACACCCGCCTGGCGCCGGCAGAGACGCGCTTCCAGCTCGAGGACGCCGGCGTCACCGTGATGCTCTTCGGGGAGGAGTTCGCCGAGACCGCCGCCATTCTGAAGCCGCAGCTGCCCGGCATCGGCGCCTGGATCGGCATCGACGGCGCGGACGCCCCGGCCGACCATCTGCTGGAAGACCTGATCGCCGCCGGAGCCGCCGTGCCCGAGATCATGCGCAAGGCCGAGGATCTGGCCGGCATCTTCTACACCGGCGGCACCACCGGCCTGCCGAAGGGCGTGATGCTGACCCACCGCTCGCTGTCGGCGATGGCGGTGAACCTGACGATGTCGCTCAAGGTCGACGAGACCATCGTCAACCTGCACTCGGCGCCGATGTTCCACCTGGCTGACATCGGCACCTTCATGGCGACCATGGTCGGCGGCGCGCACGTGTTCGTTCGCAAGCTGGACGAGAACGTCATGCTCGACCTCATCGAGCGCTGGGGCATCACCCATATCTTCACCGTGCCGGCGATGATCGACAGGCTCGCGCGGCACCCGAAGGCCGCTGCCGCCCGGCAGCTGAAGGTCCTCGGCTACGGTGGCGCGCCGATGCCGCTCGGCACCTACGACGTCGCTCGCGCGGCCTTCCCGGAGGTCGACTTCGTCCAGGGCTTCGGCATGACCGAGATGGGCGCCCACACCTTCCTGTCGGCCGAGCACCACCGGCCCGGCGCCGATCCCGAGAAGATGAAGTCGGTCGGCCAGCCGGCCTACGGCTACGAGATCATGATCGTCGACGAAGCCGGGAACGAGGTTCCCCGCCGCCAGCTGGGCGAGATCGTCGGCCGCGGCGACAACATGATGATCGGTTACTGGAACCGGCCTGAGGAGACGGCCAAGGCGCTGCGCGACGGCTGGATGTGGTCGGGCGACGCCGGCTTCATGGACGAGGCGGGCTTCGTCTACATCACCGACCGGTTCAAGGACATGATCGTGAGCGGCGGCGAGAACGTCTATTCCATCGAGGTCGAGAACGTGGTCTCGCGCCACCCGGCCGTGGCCGAATGCGCCATCATCGGCGTTCCCGACGAAAAGTGGGGCGAGCGCGTCCACGCCGTGGTCGTCCTGAAGCCGGGCGAGATCTTGGCGCTGGAAGAGCTGTCGGTCCACTGCCGCGCCGAGATCGCCGGCTACAAGACCCCTCGCAGCCTGCAGGTGCTGTCCGAGCCGCTGCCGCGCAGCGCGGCCGGCAAGGTGCTGAAGACGGAACTCCGCGCGCCCTGGTGGGACGGTCGCGACAAGAAGGTCTAGATCAGGCCCGCCAGAAGGGTGGCTGGAGGGCAGTCAGAGCGATCCGCGCCTTCCCGCACCTTCCTCGCCCAGTCCGCATCCGCCAGCAGCCCTCGGCCCACGGCGACCATGTCGAACTCGCCGGCCTCCAAGCGGGCGGCGACAGGGTCGAGCGGTTCGGGGGTTCCGGTCGCGCCTGTGAACGCGGCGATGAAGTCGGCGCTCATGCCGACGCCGCCGGCGACGATGACCGGCACGCCGAGCAGCTTTTTCACCCAGCCGGCCAGGCTGAGCGGCGAGCCGGCGAACTCGGGCTGGTCCCAGCGCAGTTGTGACACGCTGATGATGTCGATCCCCGCCTCGACGAACGGCGCCAGCCAGGCCTGAAGCTCGGCGGGATCGTTCACCAGCCGCGCTGTCAGGTCCGCCGACTTCCATTGCGAGATGCGCAGCAGCAGCGCGAAGTCCGGTCCGACAGCCTCGCGCACGGCCCGCACGATCGCCAGCGGGAAGCGTGACCGCTCGGCGAGGGTGTCGCCGCCCCAGCGATCGGTCCGCAGATTGGTCGCCGACCACAGGAACTGGTCGAGCAGATAGCCGTGGCCGGCGTGGATCTCGACGCCGTCGAAGCCCAGCGCCTGGGCGGTCTCGGCCGCCGCGACATAGGCGGCGATGGTCTCGGCGATCGCGACTTCGCTCATCGCCTCGCCACGCGCGATGCCCGGGGCCTGCAGGCCGGAGGGGCTTTCGTGCGGGGCAGGGGGCGTCCAGCGGCCGCCCGGCTTGGCGGTTGCGCCGCAATGCCAGAGCTGAGGCACGATGGCGCCGCCCGCCGCATGGACGGCGTCGATCACCGCCGGCCAGCTGTCCAGCGCGTCGCCATGGAGCTTCAGCGAGTTGGGATCGTTGCCGGCGGCCGGTCGATCGGGATTGGCCCCCTCGGTGAGGATCAGGCCGACGCCGCCCTCGACCCGCCGCCGGTAGAAATCGGCGAGCGGGGCGGGGTCGCCGCCGGGGGTGGCCCAGCGGGCCATCGAGGCCATGGCGATGCGGTTGCTGGTCCGCAGCGACTTGCAGGCGAACGGGCGAAACAGCGCATCGACGGACATCGACGGACGATCCGCGCTAGCGGCCGGTGTCGAGGAAGTCCCGGCCGACGCCGCCGTTGCCCTCGGGCGCGGCGATCTCGACGATGCGTTCGTCGATGTCGTCGTACTCGAGCCGCATCGCCCGGTTCATGATCGCGTGCATGATGTAGAGGGTGGTGATGTAGGTGAACTCGAGAATTTCCTCGTCGGAGAGGAAGGTCTTGAGCTTGTCGAACACCGCGTCCGGCGTGCGGCCGTGCTGGGCGGCGAGGCAGTCCGAATAGGCAAGGACCGCGCGCTCGTTCTCGTCGTAGCAGTCGGCCACCTGCCAGTGGGCGATGGCCGCGATGCGCTCTTCAGAGACGCCCAGGCCGCGCAGGGACTTGCAGTGCTGCGAGAAGCCGAACTGGGTTTCCAGAACCCAGCTGACGCGGGTCTGGCCAAGTTCACGCAGGACCGGATCGATCTTGCGGTCGGGGCTGCGATAGTAGCCGAAGCCCTGGCAGGCGTGGTGCAGGGCGTCCGGGGAATTGGCGAACACCGTCCACCAGTTGCCCGGCGTGCCGGTCGCGGTGCCCGGCTCGGCGACGGGGTCGCGGTCACCGAACAGCAGATTGTACATGCGCAGGCCGGTGCCTTGATCGACGTCGGCGCGGGGAACCTGATGAAGACGGGGCATGGTGTCAGACCTCCACCGTCGCGCCCATCGGGGCGTGACGCACGTCGGCTTCGACGAAGTCTTTCGTCGAGGCGGCGAATTCCATCATGATGCCGTTGGGGTCGGTGAAGTAGACCGACTTCACGAACACGCCCTCATGCATCTCGGCGGCGACGCCGCGCTCGCTGTCGTCATGGTTCACGACAACGGGGATGTGCTCGACGCCGGCCTCCTTGAGGCGGGTCAGGCAGGCCGACAGCTCGCCCTCGGCGACGTTGAAGGCAAGGTGGTTCATCGATCCGACCGCGGTCTTGGAATCGACCGGGAACTTGCGCACCGAAGCGATGCCCGGGGCGGCGGCGGGCGTCTCGGGCCACCAGAAGAAGGCCACGGCGGCGCCGCCGCCGCAGTCGAAGAAGAAGTGCTGTCCACCGTCGGGCAGGGCCACCGTCTTGACCAGCGGCATGTCGAGGACCTCGGTGTAGAACGTCACCGTTTCCTGCATGTCACGGCAGACCAGGGCCATGTGGTTGATCCCTGTGGTACGCATGTTTCTCTCCCCTAGCCGCGTCGGGCGGTCGTTTGCGCCAACCGTACCGGCTTCACTCATTTCGTCAACTAAACTGATAAAATTTGCTACCTGAGCGCGCTTGTGGCGCGTTTGACGGGGGCGCGGTTCAGCCTAGTGTGCCCAGCAACCACGTGAAATGCGAAGAGAGACATGATCGGCGCCGAAACCCTCCTGGTCCCGTTGCTGCAGGCCTTCTTCTGGTTCGATGACGCCTTGCAGAGCTATCTCCAGGCCCGCGGCTGGGACCAGGTCACCCGTCCGCAGTCGATGGTCATGGCGAATGTCGTGATCGGCGTGCACAAGCCGTCCGACATCGCGCGCAATCTCGGGATCAGTCGCCAGGCCGTGCATACGACCATCAACCAGATGGTCGAGCTGGGCATGCTCGAACTGCGCGACGACAACGAGGATCGCCGGGCCAAGATCGTGGCCGTCAGCGACAAGGGTCGGGCGATGGGGCGTGACGCCGACGACGCCACGGCGGCGATCATCGCCGAGTTGCGCCGCCGCATCGGTCCGAAGAACGTCGATGGCCTCATCAAGGCCTTCAAGGCCGAATGGGGCGACGCGCCGACGCAGTGGCCCGACCTCAGCAAGCTGGACCGGCTAAACTGACATGCACATCCGTCAATTTCTCCAAGCTTTTGTAGTTTAACGCAAAAGGGCCTTGCCACTGCTCCGTCTTCCTGACGCGAGTGTGGAAAATAAGTCAGCCTAACTTACAAAGTTGCGCCACTGATCGTCATATAGATTGACAAAGATCGGCGCGACGGCATCTTCCGCCCCAACAGCCCGAGGGTGGCTGAATGATAACAAGGGGAGGATCGATCATGCGCCATCCGGCCAATATTCGACTGTTTGCTTCCGTCGCGACCGCCGCGCTCGGCATCGCTTTCGCCGGCCAGGCTTCCGCGCAGGACGCCGCCGCCAGCTCGACGCAGGTCGACGAGATCGTGGTCACGGCCCAGAAGCGCGAGCAGAACCTGCAGGACGTGCCCGTGGCCGTCTCCGCGTTCGGCACGCAGCAGCTGGAAGCCCAGGCGGTCCAGAGCCTGACCGACCTCAGCGCCAAGGCCCCCAACGTCGTGCTGGCCCCGGTCGGCGCCTATCCCTACGCCAGCGCCTTCTTCATCCGCGGCCTCGGCTTCGCTGACGTCGAGTCGACCTTTGAGCCTTCGGTCGGCGTCGAAATGAACGGCATCTATCTCGCCCGTAACAGCGGCGCGCTGCAGGACTTCTTCGACATCGAGTCGGTCGAAATCCTGCGCGGCCCGCAGGGCACGCTGTACGGCCGCAACACCATCGGCGGCGTCGTCAGCGTCCGCACGAAGACGGCCAAGGTCGGCCAGGGCTTCGGCGGCGCCGTTCAGGCCACCATCGGCGACCATGGCCGCCAGGAAGCGCGCGTCGCGCTGAACGTGCCGCTCGGCGACACCTTCGCGGCCCGCGGCTCGTTCCTCTACAAGAGCTACGACGGCTACAACCGCAACGTCACGCGCAACGAGGACGAGGGCGACAACGAAGTCTTCTCGGGCCGCTTCAGCCTGGCCTACAAGCCCAACGACGTCTTCGACGCCGTGCTGGTCGCCGACTTCGATCAGGAGCGCGGCTCGGGCGCTTCGTTCCTGAACGCCTCGCTGCCGGGCAACCTGTTCTACAACCTGAGCCCGTCGACCGGCTCGCCCGGCGTGCCGCCGTTCACGCCCACCCAGATCGCCCAGGCGAAGGACATCCGGAACACCTTCAGCGGCGTCAAGCCGATCGCCGAGGTGGATACCTGGGGTCTCGCCCTGACGATGAACTGGAACCTCGACTTCGGCACCCTGACCAGCATCACCGGCTACCGTGAGTTCGACGACCTGGTGCAGAGCGACTACGACGCCAGCGCCACCGACTTCTTCCACGCGCTGCGCGACCAGACGCACAAGCAGTTCAGCCAGGAACTGCGCCTTGCCGGCGATGTCGGCGAGACCGTCGACTACGTGGTCGGCCTGTACTTCATGGACCAGGAGTACAACATCACGAACACCCAGGGCGGCCTGCTCTACGGCGGCTTCGACCTGGCCCAGATCGCCAGCCAGAAGAACCAGGCCTGGGCGCTGTTCGGGCAAGCCGACTATCACGTCGACGACAAGATGACGCTGACCCTCGGCGGTCGCTTCAGCTACGAGACCAAGGACTTCACCAACGATCCGATCGGCGCTGCGCCGCGGGCCTCGTTCAGCGACGAGTGGAACAACTTCTCGCCGAAGGTCGGCCTGAACTACGAGTTCACCTCCAACGTCATGGGCTATGTGACCTGGTCCAAGGGCTTCCGCAGCGGGGGCTTCAACGGCCGCGCCGCCAGCGCCTCCGCCGCCGGCCCGTACGACGCCGAGACGGTGGAAAGCTTCGAAGCCGGCGTGAAGAGCGAGCTGTTCGATCGCAGCCTTCGCCTGAACGCGGCCGTGTTCACCAGCAGCTATTCCGACATGCAGGTCGGCACCCAGCGCTACAACGGGCTGGTCTATGAATCGGTGGTGGTCAACGCCGGCGAGGCCCGCATCAGCGGCGCCGAAGCCGAAGCCCTGTGGATCATCGGCGGCGGCTGGCGCCTGAACGCCAACGTGGCCTATCTCGACGCCGGGTTCATCAGCAACAACACCGACCTCGACGGCAACGGCACGCCGGAAGACAACAGCGACCTGCCGCTGGGCTATGCGCCGGAATGGTCGGGCAGCGTCGGCGTGAACTACACCCGCGAGACGCCGCTGGGCGACTTCGGCTTCAACGCCAACGCCGTCTACATGGACGACATCTACACCAGCGGCGGCGCCCTGAACCGCACCTCCGACGTCCAGGTTCGTCCGTCCAACACCCTGTACGACGCCACCATCTCGCTGGAAGGCGCGGCCGGCTGGCGTGTGGCCCTGTGGGGCAAGAACCTGACCGACGAGGAGGTGATCAACAACACCTTCAACATCGGCCCGCTCGGCAACCTGCGCATCTACCAGCCGCCCCGCACCTGGGGTCTGGAAGTCGGCTACAAGTTCTAGACCACTCGTCTCACCTCGAGTGACTATTGGCCCCCGGCGCAGCCTCCCCTGCGCCGGGGGTTTTCTTTTGCCGTCGCGAAGCTCAAGCGATGTCTTCAGAGTCGTCATCGCCGGTGACGCGGCTTTTCGTGCCAGAATAACAACCGCGACCAGGGCGGTATCCGGGGTGGGATCTCGCCCGCCGGACCACGTCCGGCGGCGGTCGCGAGCGGGCGCCGTGCCGGTGCGCGCCGGGCCAAACCCCTTGTTTGCAAGGGTGTGACGGTGGGCGATGGCGACGGTCCGACGGCTCATCCAGACAGTATGGCGCCGTGACGCGCGCGGGGGATGAAGCGGCCTGAGCCCCGCACGGGCGGATGTCTCACAAAGGGGCCGAATGTCCCGCTTTGTCTCCAGACTATATGTCTCCAGAGTCTCCCCGTTTCCTGATCCCGTCCCCCACGAGGGAGGATCAGAAATTGAGCGTCAGTCCTGGCCTCGGCCAGCGCGTCCTGTACAGCCGCCCGCTTCCCGACGCGGTGATCCAGGCGTCGCGCATGTCCTCGCCGCCGAAGCAGAGGTTGGTGACGATGACCTCGCCAGGGATGGCGACGTGCTCGTGGCTGCCGTCCGGATCGAAGACACTGATGCCGCCGTCCGGGCCGCCGGCGACGCAGATCTTGCCGCCAGCCTCCACCGCGAGGCTGTCGATCATCTGGTGTCCGGGGAGGGTGGCGACCAGCCGGCCGGGGGCCCAGGGCAGAGGTGAGGGGCCCAGCTGTCCGGGGCCTTCGACGTCCATCGCCCACAGCCGGCCGGTGTTGGTCTCGGCGACGTAGAGGGTCCTCGCGTCGGGCGAGAGGCCGACGCCATTGGGACCGATCATGCCGCCGCGCACCCGGGTGATCGCCGAGCCGTCAATGCGGGCGTAGAGCAGCCAGCCCTGGTCGCGGCTCCAGTCGTCATGCTTGCCGAGGTCGGTGAACCAGAAGCCGCCGTCGGCGTCGAAGACGATGTCGTTCGGCCCGCGCAGGGGTCGCTCATCACAGCTGTCGTAGAGCGTCGTCACCGCGCCGGTGGCCAGATCGACCCGCTGGATCGAGCCCGAGACATAGTCGTCCGGCGCATGGCCGGGAACGACCAGATCCGGGGCGGCGTCGAAGAATTCCAGACCGCCGTTGTTGCAGACATAGACCGCGCCGTCCGGGCCGATGGCCGCGCCGTTCGGCCCGCCGCCGAGCTCGGCGACCGTGGTCCTGGTCCCGTCCGGGGCGACGCGGGTCAGCCGGCCACCGCGGATCTCGACCAGTAGCACCGCACCGTCGGCGAGGATGATCGGCCCTTCGGGAAAGGCCAGGCCCTCGGCCACGCATTCGAATTCCATGTCGTCCTCCCGCGTTTTCGGCAGCCTAGGACGGGCTGTCAAAACCATCAATTAGATTGACGGTTATTCACCGCTGCCCGACAGTGGGGGCAGACCGCCGCGAAGGCGGCGCGCGGGGGAGGACCACCATGATCGATCTGCATTTCGTCAGCACGCCCAATGGGCACAAGGTCTCGATCATGATGGCCGAGACCGGGCTCGAGCACCGGGTCATTCCCTACAACCTGCTCAACGGCGACCACCTGTCCGACGCCCTCGGCGAGATCAATCCCAACCGCCGCCTGCCGGCGATCGTCGACCATGATCCGATCGGCGGCGGCGAGCCGCTGGCCCTGTTCGAGTCGGGCGCGATCCTCATCTACCTGGCCGAGAAGACCGGCCGGTTCCTGCCGACCTCGCCCCGCCTGCGCCACACCGCGATCCAGTGGCTGATGTGGCAGATGGCCGGGCTCGGCCCGCAGCACGGCCAGGCGCACCACTTCCTGCGCTACGCGCCCGAACCGCCGCAGTACGCGGTCGACCGCTACAGCAACGAGGCGAAGCGGCTGTTCGACGTCATGAACCTGCGCCTCGGCCAGGCCGAGTTCCTGGCGGAGGAATACTCCATCGCCGACATGGCCTGCTGGCCATGGGTGCGCGCCTGCCGCGCCATCGACATGGACGTCCGCGACTGGCCCAACATTCTCGCCTGGTACAAGCGCGTCGGCGAACGTCGCGCGGTGCGTGACGGCGCGGCCGTGCCCGAGGCCGATCCGGCCGCCGGCCGGCACATGAAACTCAATCCCGACCAATGGTCCGCGCTGTTCGGCGAGAAGATGCTCGCCGCCGTGCGGACGTAACGAGGACCACCGCGTGACCGACTCCACTTCGCCCGCCGGGCCTACTCCCAAGGACCGGCGCTGGGCGCTCATCATGCTGGTCGCCATCTCGACCGTGGCCTTCATCGACCGTTCGATCCTCAACACCGTCGGCCAGGCGGTGAAGGACGACCTGAAGATCTCCGATCTGCAGCTGGGCCTGCTGGGCGGGCTCGCGTTCGCCCTCCTCTACGGCATCCTGGGCATCCCGATCGCGCGCCTGGCCGAGCGCAAGAGCCGCGTCATGATCATCAGCGTCGCCGTCGCCGTCTGGTCGGCGATGACCGCCCTGAGCGGGTTCGCGTCGAATTTCACCCACCTGCTGCTGGCCCGGATCGGCGTCGGCGTCGGCGAGGCCGGGGCCGGGGCGCCGTCGCAGTCGCTGCTGTCGGACTACTATCCGCCGGAGAAGCGCGCCTCGGTGTTCAGCATCCTCGGCCTGGCGACGCCGCTGGGGCTCGCCATCGGCGGACTCGGCGGGGCGGTCGTGGCCCAGCAGTTCGGCTGGCGCGCCGCCTTCCTGGTCGTCGGCCTGCCCGGCCTGGCGCTCGCGCTGCTCGCGTTCCTGACCGTCAAGGAGCCGCCGCGCGGCTTCTCCGAAGGCCGTGACGACAAGTCCGTGGCGCCGCCGTTCTCGGCGGTGCTGAAGCGGCTGTTCTCGAGCCCGACCTTCCTGAACACGCTGATGGGCGTGACCGTCGTGAGCCTGGTCGGCTTCAGCGGCATGACCTTCCTGCACCCCTTCCTCGTGCGCACCTTCTCGATCGACTACACGACGGCGGCGTTCATCTTCGTCGGGGTCAACTCGATCTCCCTGGCGGGCGGTTACATGGCCGGCGGCCTGGTCGTCGACCGCCTCGTGAAGCGCGACGTGCGCTGGTACAGCTGGGCCCCGGCGATCGCCATGCTGCTGGCCGCGCCGGCCTACGTGATCGGCTTCTCCCAGAGCAGCGTGCCGGCGACCGTCGTCGCGCTGCTGTTCCCGGGACTGTTCGCGGGCATGCACTACGGCCCCACCTACGCGGTGGTGCACAACCTGATCGAGCCGCGCATGCGCGCCTCGGCGGTGGCGGTGATGGCGCTGGTCAGCGGCATCATCGGCATGATCGTCGGTCCGACGGCCACCGGCTGGATGAGTGATCACTTCAGCAAGCAGGCCTTCGCGGGCGGCGACTACGATCTGCTGTGCGCGACGGTGGTCAAGGGGACGGCGCTGGCCGACAGCTGCCGCATCGCCTCGGCCGACGGCCTGCGCATGGCCCTGGTCATCATCGTCTCGCTCTACGTCTGGGCGGGCCTGCACTACTTCCTGGCCAGCCGTCACGTGAAGCGCGAGCTCGAGGCGAAGGCGTAAGGCGACTCTCCCTCCCCAACGGGGAGGGAGGAGCCGGAGGTCAGGCGGCCTCTTCGCTCCACCCGCCGGCCAGCGCCTTGAACACCGCCACCTGGTAGGTGGCGACCAGAGCCTGGGACTGGGCCAGCTGGCCGTCGAGGTCGGCGAGGGTGCGCTCGGCGACGAGGACGGTCAGGAAGCTGTCCACCCCGGCGTTGTAGCGCTGTCGCGCCAGCTCGGCGGCCCTGGCGCTGCTGTCGCGGGCGCGGGTCAGGGTGGCGCGGCGATCCAGTTCGCGGGCGTACTGGGTCAGCGCCGTCTCGGCCTCCTGCAGGGCGGTGAGGTTGGCCTTCTCGAACCGCGCCAGAGAGCCGTCCGCCGCCGCGCCCGCCTGGGCGATGCGGGCCTTGGCCACGGCGATGTTCGGGAAGCTCCAGGAGATCAGCGGCCCGATGTTGAAGGTGAAGTCGTCGCCCAGGTCTCCGGCGCGCGCGCCGGAGGTGGCGATGCCGCCGCCCAGGGTCACGGTCGGGTAGAGCGAAGCGGTGGCTACGCCGATGCGGGCGGTGGCGGCGGCCAGCTCACGCTCGGCCTGGCGCACATCCGGTCGGCGCTTGAGCAGGGAGCCGCCGTCGCCGACCGGGATGGCCGAGGCGACCTGCGGCACCGTGCGGCACAGCTTCGCGATCTGCGGGGCTTCGCTCGGCGGTCGGCCGGTCAGCACCGCGAGGCGGAACAGGGCCGAGGCGCGATTGGTCTCCAGTGTCGGCAGCACCGCGCGAGTCGTGTCGACCAGCGCCGACGCCGAGGCGACATCGAGCGCGGTGCCGGCGCCGACCTGCAGCTGGCGGGCGGTCAGGTCATAGGTTTGCTGTTGCAGCTTGACGGTGCGCTGGGCGATGTCGATCTGGGCGCCGGCCGCGCAGGCGTCGGCATAGGCGCGCGCGGTCTCGGCGGCGACGGAGACGCGGACCGACTCCAGCGCCGCGGCGGCCGCGTCGGCATCCGCGCGGCTGGCCTCGATCGAACGCCCGACGCGGCCGAACAGGTCGACCTCGTAGGAGACGTCGAACCCGGCCGAGAAGGCGTCGCTCTCGCCATAGGCGCCCGTCGTGTCCTGGCCGCGAACCCGGGCCGCGCTGGCCGACATGCCCGTGGTGGGCAGGCGGCCGGCGCGGCTTTCGCTCAGGCTGGCCCGCACCTGGGCCAGGTTGGCCTGGGCGATGGCCACGTCCTTGTTCGCCGCCAGCGCCTCTCGGACCAGGCCGTCGAGAGCCGGGTCGTCAAACAGCCGCCACCAGTCCGCGGGGGGAGTGTCCTGGGTGAAGGCCGGAGAGGCGCTGGAGACGAACGCCCCGCCGTCCGCGCCGGGTGAGATTGGCTGGACGTAGTCGGGGCCCGTGGCGCAGGCGGCGAGGATCGCCGCCGACGCGGTCAGGGTCAGCAGGGTGGTGAGGCGCGTCATGTCAGTGCGCTCCTTCCGGATGGGCGTCGTCATGGGGCGTGCCGCCGCCGGTGGTCGGGAACAGGCGTTCCTTCCTGCGCTTCGGCAGCTTCGAGGAGATCGAGCGGCAGATCACGTAGAAGACCGGCGTGAAGATCAGGCCGAAGATGGTCACCCCGATCATGCCGAAGAACACCGCGGTGCCGAGGGCCTGGCGCATCTCCGCGCCCGGTCCGGTGGCGATGGCCAGCGGCAGCACCCCGAGGATGAAGGCGAACGAGGTCATCAGGATCGGCCGCAGACGGGTCCGGGCCGCGGCGACCGCCGCCTCGAACCGGTCCATGCCCTCGTTCTCCTCGGCCTGTTTGGCGAACTCGACGATCAGGATCGCGTTCTTCGCCGCCAGGGCCACCAGCACCACCAGACCGATCTGGGTCAGGATGTTGTTGTCCAGCCCGCGCAGGTTGACCCCGAGCATGGCCGCCAGGATGCACATCGGCACGATCATGATCACGGCCAGCGGCAGGGTGAAGGCCTCGTAC
>JAZJXN010000014.1:25461-32706 GCA_040390885.1 Pseudomonadota bacterium
CGGCCAGCACCAGGAAGACGAAGACCACCGCCAGCACGAAGACCAGCGCCGCCGTGTTGCCGGCCGCCTTCTCCTGGTAGGCCAGCTCCGTCCACTCGTAGCTGTAGCCCTGCGGCAGTACCTTGGCGGCCATGTCTTCCATGGTCGTCAGGGCCTCGCCGGACGAGACGCCCGGCGCCGCGGCGCCTTGCAGCTCGGACGCGGGGAACAGGTTGTAGCGAACCACGCGGGCCGGGCCGGTGTCGTCGCGCAGGTCGGCCACGGCGCCCAGAGGCACCATGCCGCCGGAGTTCGACCGGACCTTGATGTTGGCGATGTCCGAGAGGTCGTCGCGCGCGTCCGGCTCCGCCTGGGCGGTGACCCGGAAGGTGCGGCCGAGCAGGTTGAAGTCGTTGATGTAGGACGAGCCAAGATAGATGCCGAGCGTGTCGAAGATTTGCGACGGCTGGACGCCCAGCAGCTGCGCCTTGTCGCGGTCGATGTCGGCCGTCACCCGGGGCGAGCCGGTGTTGAACAGCGAGAACACGTTCTGCGTCTTGGTCTCGTTCTGGGCCGCGCCCATCATGGCCTGGGTGGCGCCTTCGAGCTGGCGATAGTCGCCGCCGCTGCGGTCCTGGATCATCATCTTGAAGCCGCCGCCATTGCCCAGACCCTGGACAGCGGGGGGCGCCAGAACGAAGACCTGAGCCTCCTCGAACTGGCCGGCCGCCTGCATGATCGAGCCGGCGATGGCCTGGGCCTTGAGTTCGGCGGTCTTGCGGTCGGCGAAGTCGTCCAGCTTCACGAACAGGGTGCCCGCGCTCGACGAGGACGAGAAGCTCGAGCCGTCGAGACCGGCGAAGCCGGCGACGCTGTTGATGCCGTCCGTGCCTTGCAGGACCTTGGTCAGGCGCTGCATGACCGCGTCGGTGCGTTCCAGCGACGAGCCTGCGGGCAGGTTGATGACGCCGATCAGCACGCCCTGGTCCTGCTCCGGAATGAATCCGGTGGGGGTGTCGACCAGCCGCCAGGCCGTGAGGCCGAGCAGGCCGGCGTAGATCACCAGCATCATCGCCGAGGCGCGGACCAGCCGGGCCGTGGTGCGGCCGTAGCGGTCGCTGAGCCAGTCGAAGCCCTGGTTGAACTTGGCGCCGGCGGTCTTGATCGGCCGCATCCAGCGAGGACCGGTCTCGTGGTCGTCCTCGCGGTGCGGCTTGAGCAGCAGGGCGGCGAGGGCGGGGGACAGGGTCAGGGAGACGATCAGCGAGATCACCGACGCCGCGGCGATGGCGACCGCGAACTGGCGATAGAACTCGCCGGGGATGCCGCTGACGAACGCCGTCGGCACGAACACCGCCAGCAGGGTCAGGCCGATGCCGATCAGGGCCCCGGAGACCTCCTCCATGGTGCGGTAGGACGCTTCCTTGGGCGTCATGCCCGCCTTGATGTTCCGCTCGACGTTTTCGACCACGACGATGGCGTCATCGACGACGATGCCGACGGCGAGAACGAGGGCGAACAGGGACAGGGAGTTGAGCGAGTAGCCCAGCGCCAGCTGCACCGCGAATACGCCGATCAGGGCGACCGGGATGGCGAGGATCGGGATGATCGCCGCGCGCCAGGTCTGCAGGAAGACCAGCACCACCAGCATGACCAGCAGCACGGCTTCGAACAGGGTGCTCTGCACCGCCTCGACCGAGGCCTCGACATATTCGGTGGGGTTGTAGGGGATGGTGTATTCCACGCCCGGCGGGAAGGTGGCCTTGGCCTCCTCGACCGCCTCGCGCACGGCCTTGGCCGCGGACAGGGCGTTCGAGCCCGGCGCCTGGATGACGGCCAGGCCGATACCCGGCTGGCCGTCGAAGTAGCCGCGAACCGAGTAGTCCTGGGCGCCGAGTTCGACGCGGGCGATGTCGCGGACGCGGGTGGTGCGGCCCTGGGCGTCGGTCTTGATGACGACGTCGGCGAACTGGGCCGGATCGCTCAGACGGCCGTCGACCTGCACCGGCAGCTGGAAGCTGGCGGCGTTGGCGGCGAAGGGCGCCTGGCCCAGGGCGCCGGCGGCGACCTGGACGTTCTGGCTCTGCAGCGCGGCGATGATCTCCGGGGCCGTGAGGTCGCGTGACGCGGCCTTGGCGGGATCGATCCAGATCCGCATCGAATAGAGGCCGCCGCCGAACACCTGGACGCCGCCCACGCCCTCGATGCGCAGCAGTCGGTCGCGCAGCGAGGAGTTGGCGAAGTTGCCCATGTAGTTGATGTCGGTGTTGGGGTCGGTGCTCTTCAGCGCCACCAGCATCAGGAAGCCGGTGGCCTGCTTCTCGACGTTGATGCCGATCTGGCGGACCTGCGCGGGCAGGCGCGGCTCGGCCAGGGCGACGCGGTTCTGGACCAGAACCTGCGCCGCATCGAGGTCGGTGCCGGGTTTGAAGGTGACGGTGATCGCCGTCGAGCCGTCGGAGGTCGAGGACGAGGACATGTAGAGCATGCCCTCGACGCCGTTGATCTCCTGCTCGATCGGCGCGGCCACGGTCTCGGCCAGGGTTTCGGCCGAGGCGCCGGGATAGGCGGCGCGGACCTGGATCGTCGGCGGCGCGATCTCCGGGTACTGCGACAGCGGAAGCTGGGGCAGGGCGAAGGCGCCGATGAGGGTGATAAACACCGCGATCACGGCCGCGAAGATCGGCCGATCAATGAAGAACCTGGAGATGTTCATGACTGGGGTCCGGGCCTAGTTCGCGCCGACGGTGGTGGCGATCGAGGCGGGCGGCAGGTTCGCGGCCGGCGCCTGTCCGACCGGAGCGCTCTTCGGGCGGGTGATGGTCACGGTCTTGGTCTGCACCTTCACGCCCGGTTGCTGGACGCGCTGGATGCCGTTGACGATGACCTTGTCCGTCGCGGCGATACCGCTGCGCACGACCCGAAGGCCGCCGCTGAGCGGGCCGAGAATGACCGGCTTCACCGCGACCGATCCGTCGGCGTTGGCGACATAGACCACCTTGCGGGCGGCGTCGGACGAGATCGCGGTGTCGGGCAGCAGCAGCGCCTGGTAGGGCGCGGCGCCCTCGAGGCGAGCGTGGCCGAACATGCCGGGCTTCAGGAAGTTGTTGGGGTTGGGCACCACCGCGCGCATCCGCACCGTGCCCGAGGTCCCGTCGATGGCGTTGTCAGAGAAGTCGACCTTGCCGTTCCAGCGATACTCGGACTCGTCCTGCAGGCGGACCTGGAGGACCGCGCCGCCGCGGGCGCCGGCGCGCTGCGACTGCAGCAGCTGGGCTTCCGAGGCGTCGAAGGTGAAGTAGATCGGGCTGGTCGAGACGATGGTGGTCAGGACGTCGCCGGCCGAACTGCCGCCGGCGATGACGTTGCCCGGGTCCACCCGGCGGTCCGACACGGTGCCGGAGATGGGGGCGACCACGCGGGTGAACTCGACGTCGAGCTGACGGGCGCGGACGTTGGCGTCGGCGACCAGGGCGTTGGCCTTGCGGCTCTCGTAGAGCTCGCGGGAGATGGCCTGGGTGGCCACCAGCGCCTCGGCGCGGCCGAGTTCGCCGCGGGCCTGGGCCGCCTGGGCCTGGGCCGAGGCGAGGGCCGCCTGCGCCTGGCGCGGATCGAGGGTAAAGAGCAGCTGGCCCTTGCGGACGAACTGGCCGTCGCGGAAGTGGACGGCCTGAAGGAAGCCGCCGGTGCGGGCGCGGACATCGACGGTGGCCGGAGCCTCGAACCGGCCGACGAAATCGGACCAGTCGACAACGGTGTCCTGCAGCGGTGTCGCTACGGAAACCTGCGGAGACGGCTGCGCCCCCTGTTCTTCCGTCTTGCCACACCCGGCGAGCGCCATGGCCAGAATCAGGCCAAGCGCGGTGAAAGCGGTCAATTTCCGCATAAGTGGGAACCCCTAGTTTCTTCCGTTCGGCGCCTGGGAGGAAGGAGCCAAGTCAACGGTTGGTGACTTATAAGGGGAGCCGCACTATATAAGTCAACGAGCGGTGACAAAAAAATCAGGCGCCGCAGGAAAGAACCAGGAATGACACTGACAGAGAGTGCCGGCCATCGCGTTCGCAACGCGGCCATCACCCGGGCGACCATCCTCGAATCCGCTCGAAAGCGCTTCGCCCGCGAGGGCTACGACGGCGCCAGCCTGCGCGAGATCGCCGCCGACGCCGGCGTCGATGCGGCCCTGATCAGCCGCTATTTCGGATCCAAGGACGAGCTGTTCTCTGAAGTCGTCATGCTGGCCTGCCAGCCCGACCCGGACCTGTTCGGCGGCGATCCGGCCACCTTTGGCGAGCGGATGGCGAAGGCCGCGCTTGAAGGGGAGCAGGACGGCGAGAAGCTCGACATGTTCCTGATCATGCTGCTGTCAGCGTCCTCGCCGAAAGCGTCGGAGATCGTCCGCCGCTGCAGTCGCGACCAATTCTACCAGCGCTTCGAGGAGTGGCTCGGCGGCCCCGACGTCGATGTGCGCACCCGCCTTTCGGCGAGCCTGATGATGGGCATGAGCCTGTCGCGGGTCATCGACGACACCAAGGAGTTCGACGCCGTCCGCCGCGCCAAGCTTCAGGATCGCCTCGCGGCCATCATCCAGCTGTCGATCGCGCCCTAGGGCGGTCTTCAGGTCCAGCTCATCCCCGCCTGCGCGGGGATGAGGGCGTTTCCTGCGATCAGGCGCCGGCGAGGGCGCGCTTCTTGATCCGCTTGGCGATCGACCAGCGGTGGACTTCCGACGGGCCGTCGTAGATCCGGAAGGCGCGGATATCGCGGAAGATCTGGTGCACCGGGGTGTCGTCGGTGACGCCCAGCCCGCCGAGCACCTGCACGCAGCGGTCGGAGATCCGGAACAGGGCTTCCGAGACCGAGACCTTGGCGATGCTGGACTCTTCGGTCCCCGCGCCGTGGCCGCCGGCGTCGAGGACGCCCGCGCACCAGTCGATCATCAGTTCGGCCTGCTTCAGCTCGATCTCGTTGTCGGCCAGCATGAAGCCGACGCCCTCGTGGTCGATCAGCGGCTTGCCGAAGGCGTTGCGGTGGCAGGCGTACTCGACGGCGACGTCGTGGGCCCGCTTGGCGGCGCCCCACCAGCGCATGCAGTGGGTGAGACGCGCCGGCGCGAGGCGCACCTGGGCGTACTTGAAGCCCTGGCCGATCTCGCCGAGGACCTGGTCGGCGGGGACCCGCACGTTCTCCAGCGTCATCATCGCGTGGCCGCCCGGCATGGTCCGGTCGATGGTGTCCAGCACCCGGTCGATGCGGATGTCGGGACCGCCCATGTCGGCCAGGAACATCGTCGCGCCGCTGTCGGTGCGGGCCATGATGATGCCGAAGCTGGCCCCGTCTGCGCCGGTGATGAAGGTCTTGCGGCCGTTGATGACCCAGTGGTTGCCGTCCTGGACGGCGGTGGTCTTCATCATCGACGGATCGGAGCCGGCGCCGCCGTCGGGCTCGGTCATCAGGAAGGCCGACCGCGCGTCACCGACGGCCAGCGGGCGCAGGAAGCGCTCCTTCTGCTCGTGGCTGGCGACCTTCTCGAGCATGGCCATGTTGCCCTCGTCCGGGGCCATGATGTTGAGCGCGATCGGGCCCAGCAGCGAGTAGCCGGCGGCGCGGAACACCGCGGCGATCTCGAGGTGGTTGAGGCCGTGGCCGCCGTACTCCTTGCCGACGTGCGGGGCCAGCAGGCCGGCCGCACGGGCCTTGCCCTGCAGTTCGCGGCGCAGGTCGTCGGTCGGGCCGTGGTGCTCGATGCGGGCGTCGCCCTCGTAGGGGATGACGGTCTCGCGGATGAAGGCGGACACCTTCTCGACCAGGTCGGCGGCGTGGGTCATGGGGGCTCCGTCTGTTGTGCGCCGGCGGGATAGCACGCGGGTCCGCCGCCCGGAATGCGGTTCCGCTGCGGAACCGACGCCTTTCCGGCTAGGGATTTCGCGGTCGGGCGCGCTCAATCGGGAGCAATATTGACATTGACGTAAATATTTACGCCAATCGCCACACGAGGGAAGCGCCAGACTTCACGGAGCCCGATATGAGCCGAACCGCCGCCATGACCGCCCTCCTGCTGCTGATGGCGCCCACCGCGGCGCTGGCCGATGGCGACGCCGCCCTGCTGGGTCGCTGGAAGACCCAGAAGCAGGGCGCCACGGTCGAGATCCACCGCTGCGGCGCCGCGCTCTGCGGCCGGGTGGTCGACGGTCTTCCACTGCGCGCCAACCCCGACCAGCGCGACATCCGCAACAGGAAGGCCTCTCTGCGCGATCGCAAGATCATGAACCTGCGGGTGCTGGAGTCCTTCACCGGCGGGCCAGGACAATGGACCGGCGGCCCGGTCTACGATCCCGACACCGGCGATGGCGCGCCGACTGGATCCATCACCCTGGTCTCGCAGGATGTGATCCGGCTGAAGGGATGCCTGGGGCCGATCTGCCGCGCCCAGACCTGGACCCGCGCCCGCTAGCGTTCCGCTGGCGCGCCCCGCGACGGGGGCATCGCGAAGTGTCCTTCGCCCTGAAAGATGACCGGGAACCTTCGCCGCCCGCCGACGTTCGGCGCGGGTAGGGCGGGGGTGCGACAACACTTCCGGACAAGTCCGCGCGAGTCACGCGGCCGCACCGTCCGGCCGGATCATGAAATCGATCCAAGGGGGATCCATGTCGTCGACCGCCTCGCGCTCCGTGCCCAAGTCAGCCGAGACGGCGAGCCTCAAAAGTCGCGAGCTGCTCGCGGCGTTTCGGGCGTTCCGGCGCGGCGACTTTTCGGTGCGACTGCCGCGCGACCTCGACGGCGTCGACGGCGAGATCGCCGAGGCGTTCAACGAGGTCGTCGAGCTTAACGACCGAATGACGAAAGAGTTCGAGCGCCTGAGCGACGTGGTCGGCAAGCAGGGCAAGATCGGCCAGCGCGCCAGGCTGCCCGCCGCCGCCGGCTCCTGGGCGGCGAGTGTCGACGCGGTCAACACCCTGATCACCGACATGGTCCACCCGACCGCCGAAATGGCCCGGGTGATCGGCGCCGTGGCCAAGGGCGACCTCAGCCAGACCATGGACCTCGAGAACGAGGAGCGGCCCCTGCGCGGCGAGTTCCTGCGCACAGGCAAGGTGGTCAACACCATGGTCGGCCAGCTGGGCTCATTCGCCTCTGAAGTGACGCGGGTGGCGCGGGAAGTGGGCACCGAGGGCAAGCTGGGCGGCCAGGCCCAGGTGAAGGGCGTCGCCGGCACCTGGAAGGACCTGACCGACAACGTGAACTTCATGGCCGCCAACCTGACCGGCC
>JAZJXN010000015.1:0-5998 GCA_040390885.1 Pseudomonadota bacterium
GACGAGAGCCAGGGCACCATCTTCCTGGCCGGCCCGCCGCTGGTGAAGGCCGCCACGGGCGAAGTGATCAGCGCCACGGACCTCGGCGGCGCCGACGTCCACGGCCGCCGCTCGGGCGTCGTCGACCATGTCGCCGCCAACGACGAGCACGCGCTGGAGATCGTCCGCTCGATCGTCGCCAACCTGAACACGGTCAAGACGCTCGACATCGAAGTCCGCGAGCCGAAGCCGCCGAAGTTTGACGCCCAGGACCTGTACGGCATCGTCCCCGCCGACGTGCGCGCGCCATACGACGTGCGCGAGGTTATCGCCCGGCTGGTCGACGGCAGCGAGTTCGACGAGTTCAAGCCGCTGTACGGCACGACCCTGGTCACCGGCTTCGCGCGCATCTGGGGCTATCCGGTGGCCATTCTGGCCAACAACGGCGTGCTGTTCAGCGAGGCCGCGCTGAAGGCCGCCCACTTCATCGAGCTGGCCTGCAAGCGCCGGATCCCGCTGGTCTTCCTGCAGAACATCTCGGGCTTCATGGTCGGCGGCAAGTACGAGGCGGGCGGCATCGCCAAGGACGGGGCCAAGATGGTCACCGCCGTCGCCTCGGCCAACGTGCCCAAGTTCACGGTCCTCATCGGCGGCAGCTTCGGGGCCGGCAACTACGGCATGTGTGGCCGCGCCTACAGCCCGCGCTTCCTGTTCACCTGGCCCAACAGCCGCATCAGCGTCATGGGCGGCGAGCAGGCCGCCAGCGTGCTGGCCACCGTCCATCGCGACGCCGAGACCTGGACCAGGGACGAGGAAGAAGCCTTCAAGGCCCCCGTCCGCCAGAAGTACGAGGACGAGGGCAACCCCTACTACGCCACCGCGCGGATGTGGGACGATGGAGTCATCGACCCGGCCCAGACCCGCGACGTGCTCGGCCTCGCCATCTCCGCCAGCCTGAACGCGCCCGTGCCGGGGACGACCTTCGGTGTCTTCAGGATGTAGCCGCCGGCGCCAGGGTGGCCAGGAAGGCAGCCCGCTCGTCGGCCGGAATGGCCACAAGCAGGCCGCGCAGGGTCTGGCACAGCGCGTCGAGCGAGGCCTCCGCGTCCCCCTCGGGCGGGGCGCCGTAGTGGCGATAGCGGCGATGTTCGAAGAACAGGGTCAGCCACAAGGTCGCGGGATCGCCGAACCAACGGCCCGCCGCGCCCGCCGCCTGGGCGGTCGTCGCGGCCAGGGCGGCGAGCGGCTCGAAGCCGCCGGCGACCTCGTAGCCGTCGATCAGATAGGCGAAGCGGAACGAATTGCGGAAGCGGAAGGGGTCGGGAATGGCTTCAAATCCGCCTCCCATGATGAAATCTTCCCACTCGCCGTCCGCCTGAATTCGCATGCCGTACCCTAACAATCACGATGTGGGTCGGAGTATAGCTACCTCACCGAAGGAGCCCAGATGACCAATCCGATCGCCGACCCGCTTGTCGAGGTGACCGACACCGACGCCCTCAGCCCGCTGGTCGAACTCGACGCCAGCCCGTCTGGCGTCGCCGTAGTCACCATCAACCGGCCCGAGAAGAAGAACGCGTTCAACGCCGAGGTCATCGCGGCCCTTGCCGAGCATTTCGAGACCCTGCGCGACGCCGACGGCGTGCGCATCGTCTTCCTGCGCGGTGCGGGCGGGGCGTTCAGCGCTGGCGCCGACCTCGACTGGATGCGATCGGCGGCCGACTGGACCGTGTCCGAGAACCGCGACGACGCCCAGAAGCTGGCCGAGATGCTGCAGGCGCTCGCCGAATTGCCGCAGCTGACCGTGGCCCTGGTCGAGGGTCCTGCCTTCGGCGGCGGGGCCGGCCTGGTCGCGGCCTGTGACTATGCCGTGGCCGCTCCGGACGCGACCTTCGCCTTCTCGGAGGTCAAGCTGGGCCTCGTCGCGGCCACCATCGGCCCGCACGTCGTCGCCGCGATCGGTCCGCGCCGGTCCAAGAGCCTGTTCGCCACCGGGCGGTCGTTCGACGCGACCTTTGCCGAGAAGATCGGGCTGATCGACGAGGTTGTGGCCTCGGCCGCCGACCTCGACGACGCCATGGAGCGGCTGTCGATCGAGATCATGGCCTGCGCCCCGGGCGCCGTGGCCGCGTCCAAGGCGCTGGTCGACGCCGTCGCCGGCCTGCCGATCGATGAGGAACTGATCGAGGAGACCGCCAAGCTGATCGCCGACCGGCGCGCCAGCGAGGAAGGGCAGGAGGGCGTCCGCGCCTTCCTCGACAAGCGCAAGCCCAGCTGGGCGGAATAGCAGCCTAGCGGGACAGGGGGGCGGGCGTGTCCAAGGAAGTCGAAGCCATGACCGGGGGGATGCTCGGCGGGTTCTGGTCACGGTTCAAGGCGGACGGCAAGTCGGCGCACGCGCAGCCGCCGGCGGGGACCCGGTGCCTGAACTGCGAGACAGAGCTGACCGGCCGCTACTGCCACGAATGCGGGCAGGAGTACGCCGACCAGCACCGCTCGATCCTGCACCTCACCTGGGAAACGATCGAGAGCATGTTCCACGTCGACGGCCGCCTGTGGCGGACGCTGCCGTGGCTGTTCTTCAGGCCCGGCCAGCTGTCGAAGGAGTATTTCGAGGGCAAGCGGGCGCGGCACGTGCCGCCGTTCCGCACCTTCCTGGTCTCGCTGCTGATCTTCATCCTCGCGGCCGAGGCGGTGCTTCACAAGCTCACCCACGACATCAAGCACGCGGCCGAGCATCCGCCGGCCGCTGGCGGCGAGGCCGGCCATGCCGCCCCGCTCGGCATCGGCACGTCGGTCAGCGTGAGCACGCCCGACGGCCCCAAGGTCGGCTACATGAAGGACGGCAAGGTCGTCGACGCGCAGGGCAATGTCCTCGCCGACGGCATTCCCACGCCCGGCTCGATCCTCGAGGACATCAAGCGCGAGGGAGCCACGGGTACGGACGCGGCGGAATTCAACCGCAAGGTCGGCTGGTTCGAGGGCCAGGTGAAGAAGGTCATCGCCTCGCCCGAGTACTTCATGATGATCGCGTTCGGCTGGGGCCACCGTCTGGCGGTGCTGCTGCTGCCGATCTTCGCCGGCTTCCTGACCCTGATGTATTTCTACCGGCGGAAGATCTTCGTCTACGACCACCTGGTCGTCTCGATGAACTACCTCTCCTTCACCTTCCTGAGCTTCGCGATCGCCCTGATCATGCCCGGGCCGGCCAAGGGCTGGGCCCTGTTCGTCGCCACCCTGTGGTCGCCGGTGAACCTATTCATGACCCTGCGCGGAGCATATGGATCCAACTGGTTCAGCGCGCTGTTGAAGACCTTCTTCCTCTGGACCGCCACCATCTGCCTGTTCGCCATCCTCATCATCGGCCTGATGGCGATCGGCCTCTACCAGATCTGATCGGGACCCATGCTGACGTCCGTCCTCATCGCCAACCGCGGCGAGATCGCCCGCCGGATCATCCGCACCGCCCGCGACCTGGGCGTGCGAACCATCGCGGTCTACTCCGAGGCGGACGCTGGCGCCCCGCATGTGGCCGAGGCCGACGAGGCGGTGCTGATCGGACCGGCCCCGGCGCGCGAGAGCTATCTGGTCGCCGAGAAGATCCTCGCCGCCGCCAGGGCGACGGGGGCGGAGGCCATCCACCCCGGCTACGGCTTCCTCAGCGAGAACGCCGCCTTCGCCCAGCAGGTCATCGACGCCGGCCTGATCTGGGTCGGCCCGCCGCCCGCGGCGATCAACGCCATGGGGCTCAAGGACGCCGCCAAGAGTCTGATGATCGCCGCCGGGGTGCCGACGACGCCCGGCTATCTCGGCGACGACCAGTCGGAAGCGCGCCTCCTGAAGGAGGCCAAGGCCATCGGTTTCCCGGTGCTGATCAAGGCCGTGGCCGGCGGCGGCGGCAAGGGCATGCGCAAGGTCGACGCGGCCGAGGACTTCGCCGCGGCGCTGACCTCCTGCCAGCGCGAGGCCGCGGCCAGCTTCGGCGACCAGCGCGTGCTCCTGGAAAAGTACGTCACCCGCCCGCGCCACATCGAGGTGCAGGTGTTCGGCGACCGGCACGGCAATGTCGTCCATCTGTTCGAGCGAGACTGCTCCCTGCAGCGCCGTCACCAGAAGGTCATCGAGGAAGCGCCGGCCCCCGGCATGGACGCCGCCACCCGCGAGGCCGTCACCAGCGCCGCGGTGAAGGCCGCCAGGGCCGTGAACTACGAAGGCGCCGGGACCATCGAGTTCATCGCCGATGCGAGCGAGGGCCTGCGCGCCGACCGCATCTGGTTCATGGAAATGAACACCCGGCTGCAGGTCGAGCACCCGGTCACCGAGATGGTCACCGGCCAGGACCTGGTCGAGTGGCAGCTGCGGGTCGCCTCGGGCGAGCCGCTGCCGCTGACCCAGGACGAGATCACGCTGGATGGCTGGGCCATGGAGGCCCGGCTCTACGCCGAGAACCCGGCCACCGGCTTCCTGCCGAGCACCGGGCCGCTCACGCATTTTCGGTTGCCGGAAGGCGATGTCCGCGTCGACAGCGCGGTCGAGGAAGGCGGTATCGTCTCGCCCTTCTACGACCCGATGATCGCCAAGCTGATCGCGCATGGCGAGACGCGCGAAGCGGCGGCGGAGCAGTTGGCCGACGCCTGCGCCGCCGTCGAGGTCTGGCCGGTGAAGACCAATGCGGCCTTCCTCGCGAAGTGCGCGAGCCACCCTGACTTCGTCGCCGGGGACGTCGACACGGGCTTCATCGAAGCGCGTCTGGAGGCGCTGACCGAGCGCGGCTTCAGCGACGCGCCCATCCTGGCCGCCGTCAGCGAGCGGCTCGAAGCCTTCATGGGCGTCGACTCGAGCAAGGACGTGTGGGGCAGCGCCCCTTCAGGCCTGCTCGGTTTCCGCATGAACGCCCCGCGTGCGGCCATGGTCCTGCCGATGAGCGTCGACGGCAAGGCGACGCCGCTGCGCGTGGCCCTGACCGGGGCCGGCGACGAGTGGGGCTGGGATATCGCCATCGACGGGCGGACGCCGGACGAGGACGTCTATCGGCTGCCGACAGCCTATGGCGACGACCCGATCTATGTGTTCGAGAGCGGCGACGTGCGCGAGTTCAGCTTCGTCTCCGCTGCCCACGCGGCCGGTGAGGCGGACTCGGACGGGGCCATCCTGTCGCCCATGCCAGGCAAGATCGTCTCGGTCTCGGTCAAGGCCGGCGACACGGTGGTGAAGGGCCAGACCCTGCTGGTCCTCGAAGCCATGAAGATGGAACATGCCCTGGCGGCGCCGTTCGACGGCGTCGTCGCGGAGCTCACCGCCGTGGCTGGCGGGCAGGTGAGCGAGGGCGTGGTGCTGGCGCGGTTGGAAACGGCCTAGCTTCGCGCGGCCGCATAGGGACAGACACCAAGGGTGTCTGTTCCGAACTTCGCCAATCACCGCGGTGAGCCGTTGCATGGACAAGCCAAGGTCCTCGCTTCCGCGAGGATGAGCGGATCGGTATGTAGGGCTTATGCCCCTTCACCTCATCAAGCTCTGCGTCGGGATCGACAGCGTCGAGGACCTGCGCGCCTGGCGAGCCCAGCGCGCGGCGCAGGGCCATCGCTCGGTCGCGCCGACGCGGCAGACGCCCAAGCGCGCCGCCGAGCTGCTCGAGGGCGGGTCGCTGTACTGGGTGATCAAGGGCAGCATCCTGGTCCGCCAGGCGATCGCCGAGATCGTGACGCTGGAGGAGGGGACTCAGCCCTGCAGGATCTACCTCGCGCCCGAGCTGATCGAGACGGCGCCGCAGCCGCGCCGGCCGTTCCAGGGATGGCGCTATCTCGAACACACGGACGCGCCGCCGGATCTTTCCACGGCCGAGGGCGAGGACATGCCGCAGGAGCTCGCCAGGCAGCTGCGGGAGCTGGGGGCGTGGTGAGGGCAATGCGTGGTTCGAGACGCGGCTTCGCCGCTCCTCACCATGACTAGCCTTTAGGAAGCCCACCCACCTCAGTCATCCTGAGGAGCGAGCCTCAAGCGAGCGTCTCGAAGGACGCAG
>JAZJXN010000016.1:0-9758 GCA_040390885.1 Pseudomonadota bacterium
CTACAGGACAGGCTCAGGGCATGGCAGGCAATCGCACCCGAATCACCACACGGCCTGGTGTGGTCCCGCGGCGGCCGGCCGATCGCCGCTAACGACGACCGTGCAGCCTGGCACCAACTCCAGCAACTCGCCGGAGTTCACCACCCTGAACCCCTCGGGCGTCACCCCGGTGCTGGTGGAGATCCGCGGCGGCAAGCAGCTTGTGGTCTGCGAAAGCCGGGCCATCCTGGAGCATCTCGAGGAACAGAACCCCGAGCCCGCCCTGCTGGGCCGCGAACCGGCCGAGCGCGCCGAGGCCCGCCGCCTCATGCAATGGTTCGACCGAAAGTTCGACGCCGAGGTCTCCGGCTTCCTGCTGCACGAAAAGATGGAGAAGCGGCTGCTGGGCCTGGGCGCCCCGGCGCTGGCCAACATCCGCGCCGGCCGCGACGCCCTGAAGCTGCACATGCAGTACATCGAGCGGCTGCTGGCCGACCGCGACTGGCTGGCCGGCAAACGCATCTCGCTGGCCGACATGGCCGCCGCCGCCCACCTGTCGGTGATCGACTATTTCGGCGATGTGCCGTGGAACGACTTCACCCTGGCCCGGACCTGGTACATGAAGATCAAGTCGCGGCCCTGTTTCCGTCCGCTTCTGGCCGATCGTTGGCCAGGCATGGCGCCGGCGCCCCACTATCACGACCTTGATTTCTGAACCCGCGAAGACGGCGATCCGCAACGAGGCCCTGAGCCTCGGGTTCGATGTCTGCGGCTTCGCCTCGGCGGCCGACGTCTGGCCGGCGGGCGAGCGGCTGGAGACCTTCGTCGCCGAGGGGCTGCACGGGACCATGGGCTGGATGGCCGACACCCTGCCGCGCCGCGCCCATCCGACGGGCATGTGGCCGGACGCCCGGTCGGCCATCGTGCTGGGGATCAACTACGGCCCGGACAGCGACCCGCTGGAGGCGCTGAAGACCCGGTCCAGAGGCGTCATCTCGGTCTACGCCCAGGGGGACGACTATCACGAGCTGATCAAGGGGCGGCTCAAGACCCTCGCCGGCCAGATCGTGGCGCGGCATGGCGGGGCGGTGAAGGTGTTCGTCGACACCGCCCCGCTGATGGAAAAGCCGCTGGCCCAGCGTGCCGGTCTCGGCTGGCAGGGCAAGCACACCAACCTGGTCTCGCGCGAGCTGGGCAGCTGGCTGTTCCTCGGCTCGATCCTGACGACGCTGGAGATCGAGCCGGACGCCCCCGAGGTCGACCACTGCGGCTCCTGCCGCGCCTGTCTCGACGTCTGCCCGACCAACGCTTTTCCGGCGCCCTACCGGCTGGATGCCAGGCGCTGCATCTCCTACCTGACCATCGAGCACGCCGGGCCCGTGCCCGAGGAATTCCGCGCCGCCATGGGCAACCGCATCTACGGCTGCGACGACTGCCTGGCCGTCTGCCCATGGAACAAGTTCGCCGCCTTGGCGCGGGAGATCGCCTTCCATGCCCGGGACGAACTGAGGTCGCCGTCGCTGGCGGATCTCGCGGCGCTGGACGATCCGGCGTTCCGGACGCTGTTCCGCAAGAGCCCGGTCAAGCGCATCGGCCGCGACCGGTTCGTCCGGAACGTGCTGTACGCCATCGGCAACAGCGGCGACGCAGCGCTCGTCGCGTCGGCAGAGGCGCTGACGGCCGATCCGTCCGACGTTGTCCGCGACGCGGCCGCTTGGGCGCTGGAGCGGTTGACGATCATCCCTTGAATCGTCAAGCACTCTGTCGCCTGATGGACATGTGCGGGAGGTTGCCGCGCTTCAATCCGTCCTGATCGTGTTCTTGGGTGGCCCGGACAAGCCGGGCCATGACGGCTGTTAGAGGGCGGGGAGATCGCTCCTCAACGTCTCCGCCAGCCGGATCATGAAGGCGGCGCCCTGGCGCATCTGGTCGATCTCGACGTACTCGTCGGGCTGGTGGGCCTGATCGATGGCGCCGGGACCACAGATCACCGTCGAGAACCCCGCCCCCTGGAACTGACCGCCCTCGGCGGCATAGGGCACGGCCCGCAGGGGGCCGTTGTCGCCGGTCAGGCCCCGCACGAACGCCTCGGCCGCGCCGTTGTCCGGCGCCATCGACGGGACGTTGGCCAGCACCTCGAACGTCGCGCCACAGTCCGGGTCCCGCGCTTTCAGCCGGGCGTCCAGGTCCGCCACCTGGGCGACGAAGGGCGCCAACACCGCCAGCGGGTCGTCGCCGGGCTCGGCGCGCAGGTCGAAGACGATCTCGCAGCGCCGGGCGAGGATGTTGGCCGCCGTGCCGCCGTCGATGCGGCCGAGCGTCAGGCTGGTGCCCTTGGGCTCGAACGGCGAGGCGGGGTCGGCGCCCAGCTGCAGCCGATCGGACAGCACGGTCAGCGACTGGATCAGCTCCGCCGCCGCCATGGTCGCCGAGACGCCGAGGTGGGTCTGGCTGGAATGGGCCTCGCGGCCGGTGACGACGACGCGGAAGAAGGCCGCGCCCTTGTGGCCGCTGACCGCCTTCATGCCCGACGGCTCGCCGACCACCACCAGCGCCGGGCGCGGCAGCTCGCGGCCGATCACCGCGATCATGTCCGGCGCCCCGAAGCAGCCGACCTCCTCGTCGTAGGAGAAGGCGAGGTGGACAGGGCGGCTGACCGCCTTGAAATCCGGCACGGCGGCGAGCGCGAGGGCGAGGAATCCCTTCATGTCCGACGACCCGCGCCCGTACAGCTTCCCGTCGCGCTCGGTCAGCACGAACGGATCGGAGGTCCAGGGCTGGCCGTCGACCGGGACCACGTCGGTATGGCCCGACAGCACGACGCCGCCTTCGACCATGGGGCCGACGCTCGCCAGAAGGTTTGACTTGTCGCCGTCGTGGCTGGCGATCCGGCGCGAGGCGACGCCGTTGTCGGCCAGATAGCCCTCGACCCAGTCGATCAGCGCCAGGTTCGAGAGCCGCGAGGTGGTGTCGAACGCGACGAGCTTGCCGAGGATGTCGATGGCGCGGGCGGTGAGGGCGTCGGCGGGGGTCATGGGCTTCTTTTAGCCGAATCGCCGGGGACAGGTATCCGCAGGGTGCGCGTGCCGGGCGGTGCGTCCTTCGAGACGCGGACCTGAGGGTCCGCTCCTCAGGATGACGAACTCAGAAATCAGTCATGGTGAGGAGCGAGCTTCAGGCGAGCGTCTCGAACCACGCAGGGCGCTTGCCCCGCAAGCCCCTGCCGCTTAAGCGAAACCCCACATGTCCAGCCAAGGCCTCATCCTCACCCTCGCCTGTCCCGATCGCCGGGGCATCGTCGCCGCCGTGTCCGCCTTCCTGGCCGAGCGCGACGGCTACATCCTCGACGCCCAGCAGTATGACGACGCCGAGACCGGCGCCTTCTTCATGCGGGTGGTGTTCGACCCGTCGGGCCAGACGGCGGAGGATCTGCGTGCGCCGTTCGCGGGGGTCGCCAACACCTTCCAGATGCGCTGGAGCCTGCGCGACCCGGCGGTGCGCAAGCGGGTCATGATCCTGGCGTCCAAGGCCGACCACTGCCTGGCCGACCTGCTCTACCGCTGGCGGATCGAGGAGCTGCCGATGGACATCGCCGCGGTGGTCTCCAATCACCCGGCCGACACCTATCGCCACGTCGACCTGACCGACCTGCCGTTCCACCATCTGCCGGTGTCGAAAGACACCAAGCTCGAGCAGGAGGCGGCGCTGTGGGCGCTGATCCGCGAGACGAAGGCCGACATCGTCGTGCTCGCCCGCTACATGCAGGTGCTGTCCGACGGCCTGGCGGCCAAGCTCGAGGGGCGGTGTATCAATATCCACCACTCGTTCCTGCCCGGGTTCAAGGGCGCCAAGCCCTACCATCAGGCGCACGCGCGCGGGGTGAAGGTGATCGGCGCCTCGGCCCACTACGTGACCGGCGACCTCGACGAGGGCCCGATCATCGAACAGGACGTCGAACGCATCAGCCACCGCGACACGCCCGAGGACCTGATCCGCAAGGGCCGCGACATCGAACGCCGCGTGCTGGCCCGAGCGCTGAGGTGGGCGCTTGAGGACCGGGTGCTGCTGAACGGGCGCAAGACCGTGGTGTTCACGGACTAGCCGCCGGCCGGCGCGATGCTCCCCGCGACGCGGGGAGGATTGGCGCTTGTCGCTACCGCCCCAGGCTTGTCGACCCCGCCGCCGGCAGGACGTCGACCAGCTGGATCCTGAAGATCAGCACGCTGTTGGGCGGGATCGGGCCGGCGCCGTTTTCGCCGTAGCCCTGCTCGGGCGGAATGTAGAGCGTCCATTCGTCGCCGGGGCGCATCTGCTGCAGCGCCTCGATCCAGGCCGGGATCAGGCCGCGCAGCTGCATGACCGCCGGGGCGCCGCGCTCGAAGCTCGAGTCGAAGATCTCGCCCGAGATGAGCTTGCCCTCGTAGTGGACCTTGATGTCGTCCTCGGGCTTGGGCTTGAGGCCGTCAGCGGGGCCCGAGGTCACGACCTTGTAGAGCACGCCCGACGGCAGGGCCTTCACGCCCGGCTCCTTGGCGGTCTTTTCCATGAAGGCCTTGGCCGTGGCGCCGTTGGCCGTGATCAGGGCCGGGTCCGCTTCCGACGACTTGGGACTGCAGGCGGTGATGGCGAACGCCGCGAAGGCGAGGATCAGGGAGCGTTTGAGCATGGTTGTTCCTACCTCAGGCGGCGCACCGCCTCAACGTTGTCATCCCGGCCGGAGCGTAGCGGAGCGCCGGGACCCAGTTTCGCGGCGTTGGCTCTGGGTCCCGGATCGCGTTCGGCGTCCGGAAGGGCAGAAAAAGGTCAGACCGCGCGCGGCGGATAACCGTGGTCGCGCAGGGCGTCCATGATTTCCTGGGTGTGCTGGGCGTCGCGGGTCTCGATCATGATGTCGAACTCCGCGCCCTTGGCCGGCACGTCGAGGGCGAGGCGGTTGTGGGCCACCTCGATGATGTTGCCGCCGTACTCGCCGATCACCCGGCTGACGGTGGCCAGCAGACCCGGGCGGTCGTCGCCGATGATGCGCAGCGAAACCAGCCGCTGGGCCCGGACCAGCTCGCGGGTCAGCACCGAGGCCAGCAGTCGCGTGTCGATGTTGCCGCCGCACAGGATCAGGCCGCACTTCTTGCCGCGGAAGCGTTCCGGATAGGCGAGCAGCGCCGCCAGCGAAGCCGCGCCCGCGCCCTCGGCGATCGTCTTCTCGACGTTGCAGTAGAGGGCCACCGCGCGCTCGATATAGGGCTCTTCCAGCAGCAGGACGTCGTCGATCAACGGTCGGGCGATGGCGTAGGTCTGCACCCCTACCTGCTTGACCGCGATGCCCTCGGCGATGGTCTGGCCGCCGGCCTGGGCGGTCATGCCGCGCATCTTGGCGGTGAAGGACGGATACATCACCGGCTCGCAGCCGATGATGCGGATGTCGGGTTTCAGCGCCTTGGCCGCCGTACTGACGCCGGCGATCAGTCCGCCGCCACCGATCGGCACGGGCAGGATTTCAAGGTCGGGAACGTCCTCGAGCATTTCCAGCGCGACGGTGCCCTGTCCGGCCATCACCTCGAGGTCGTCGAACGGGTGCACGAAGGTCAGGCCGCGCGCCTCGCGCAGTTCCTGGGCGTGACCGGCGGCCTCGTCGTAGCTGTCGCCGAAGATCACGACCTCGGCCCCATGCTGGCGGGTGTGCTCGACCTTCACGAACGGGGTGCCCTTGGGCATGACGATGGTCACCGGCACGCCGAGACGGGCGCCGTGGTAGGCGAGGCCCTGGGCGTGGTTGCCGGCGCTGGCGGCGATCACGCCGCGCGCCCGGTCGGCCTCGCTCATCAACAGCAGCTTGTTGAGCGCGCCGCGCTCCTTGTAGGCCGCCGTGAACTGCAGGTTCTCGAACTTGACCCACACCTGGGCGCCGGTGATTTCGGACAGCGTCCGGGAATAGCGGCAGGGCGTGCGTTCGATATGGCCGGCCAGCCGACCGGCGGCCGCCTTGATGTCGTCGAGGGTCAGGGTCATCGTGCGCTTGCGGTTAAAGGGCGCGCGCCCCTACCGCAAGCCCCGCAACAGATCGAGCCGGCGCATGGCCTTGCCTGGAAGCTCGGAGACCGATCCCAGCGGCAGGGTCTCGGCGACCCGGCGCAGGCCGTAGGCCGCCTGGCGCATCAGCGCCGCGGCCGAGGGCGAGCCGACGAACCCGTGGGCGACCTCGACCTGGCGATTGGCGAGCTCGCGCTTGAACCGGTAGTCCCCGGCGCCGAGGTCGAGGCGATCGTACGGCGCCTCGTCCATCCAGCGCAGGATGGCGTGGAACAGGATCATGCCCGGGGAATAGCGCTCGAAGGCGGCGTCATGGCTGATGATCCAGCTGTGGATCGTGCGTCCGCCGCGGATGTCGAGCTGCGCGGCGGCCAGCTGGTCGCCGAAGTGCAGGGTGAACAGGATGCCGCCGAACTCGGGCTCCTCGCTGGCGAACAGCCCGCGCAGCAGCCGCAGCGGCCAGCCGGCGGCGAACAGGTCGGTCTGGCCGGTGGCCTTCCAGGCCGCCTGCTTCCAGGCGACCAGCTGCTCAAAGTCCGCTTTCGAACGCGAGAAGGCGGTGAAGGTCACCGGCCCGACCTCGCGCTCGACCTTGCGGCGCTTCTTGTCAGTGTCCTTGAGGGCGGACGAGCCTGCCGCGCGGCGCTCGGCCTCGTAGGCCGGGTAGCCTTGCGAGACGTCGATGATGCGCGAGGTGTCCTGGCCGCGCAGGTGCGGGGCGAACGCCGCCTGGCCCTCGAGCATGTGGCTGAAATCGAGACGACCGACGCCGAGCGCGCGGACGATCTCGCGCGGATCGATCTCCAGGCCGGGTTCGGCGACCAGGCCCTGATAGTCACACATCGGCGCGCCCGCCGGCATCGCCGTCGAGGGGCCGACCTTGGCGGCGAGGAAGCCTTTCGGATCGTCTAGGCCGCCGAGCACGGCCACGCGCAAGCCCCGATCGCCGGGCGTCGGGCCCTGCGCCCGCGCGACCGCGCGCGGCCAGTGGGGAGACAGGAACGGGCTCTCCAGGGCCGGGTCGGCCGCCTGCAGCGCCATCCACCGTTCGACGGCGACGGCGGTCAGCTCCCAGGGTCTGACGACATCTATCTTCACGGTCTCGAAGACTCCCCGCCGGAAAGGCTGGCGAACCTTAGCGACCAGGGGTTTCCGGAGGGTTTAACAACCCGCCCTCCTCGCCTCTATGGAGAGGCAGGCGCCCAAAATGTCGGCGTCGGCGGATTGGCGGCCTTCACGCTCTGGCCGTGTGAAGCCGACCCGCTAAAGTCGCCCTTCAGTTCAGGGGGAACCTCTCATGCGTCTTGCCGCCGCCGCCACGCTCGCCGTCTCAATGCTCGCGGCGACCGCCGCAGATGCCCAGCCCAGGACCGTCGCGGTCACCGCAGCCCGGCTGCTCGACGTGGCGACGGGCAGATACGTCGAGAGCCCGATGGTGATCATCACCGACGGCCGCATCACCGCGGTCGGGTCCTCGGCGTCGATGACGATCCCGGCGGGAACCCCGACCATCGATCTGCCCGGTCAGACTCTGCTGCCGGGGCTGATCGACATGCATGTGCACCTCGACTCCAGCCCCCTGTACGGCGGCTACACCGGCCTGCGCTTCACCGACAGCTTCTGGATGGCGATCGCGGTGGCCAACGCCCGCACCACGCTCGACGCCGGCTTCACCACCGTGCGCAACGTCGGATCTGATCGCTACAACGATGTCGGCCTCAAGCAGGCGATCGAGGAGGGCTTCATCAAGGGCCCGCGCATCGTCCCGGCCGGCTACGCGCTGGGCTCGACCGGGGGGCATTGCGACAGCACCTACTTCCCGCCGTCGATGGAGTCGCGCGGCCCCGCCGTGATCGACGGTCCGGAGGAAGGCCGCAAGATGGTCCGGCAGATGCACAAGTACGGCGCCAAGGTGATCAAGATCTGCGCCACCGGCGGGGTCTTCTCCAACGACGGCGTCGGCGTGCAGCAGCTGAGCGTCGAGGAGATCCGCGCCATCACCTCCGAGGCCCACATGCAGGGCCTGAAGGTCGCCGCCCACGCCCACGGCCCCGAAGGCATCCGCGCCGCCATCGACGGCGGGGTCGACACCATCGAGCATGCCAGCCTCGTCGACGACGCCGGCATCAAGGCGGCGCTCAAGGCCGGGACCTTCTTCGGCATGGATATCTACAACACCGACTACACCCAGGCCGAGGGTCGCAAGAACGGCGTCCGCGAGAGCGAGATCGAGAAGGACCGCGCCATCGGCGAGGCCCAGCGGCAGAACTTCTGCAAGGCGATCAAGGCCGGGGTGAAGCAGATCTTCTCGACCGACGCCGGCGTCCATCCGCACGGCGGCAACGCCAGGCAGTTCGCGGTGATGGTGAAATACTGCGCCACCCCGCTGCAGGCGATCCAGTCGGCGACCATCACCGCCGCCGAGGCGCTGGGCCAGACCGCGGACGTCGGCCAGGTCGCGGTCGGGCGCTGGGGCGACCTGATCGCTGTCCAGGGCGACCCGCTGGCCGACGTGACCGTGCTCGAGCGCCCGACCGCCGTGATCAAGGGCGGCGAGGTCGTCCGGCGCTAGTTGATCGAGGCCAGCGGGCGCGAGGGAGCCGTCGAGGTCGCGGGGCCCTGGTAGGCGCCGGTTGAGGCGCGCGCCTCTCCGAATGTGGGGCGCGCTCCGGCCGGTCGACGAGGACCGCCGACGTCAGAGGCCCGGCGGCCGAGACCCGGCGCCGGCGCGCGCTTCTGCGGACGGGGTTTGAGCACGGCGGCCATCGCCATGTTGAAGAAGATCGCGGCGCAGTACGCGTAGCGGGCGCCGAAGCGGCCGGGATTGTTCGCCATCCGCCAGAACCACTCCAGGCCGGTGCGCTGCATCCAGACCGGCGCGCGGGCGACATCGCCGGAGATGAAGTCCAGGGCCGCGCCGACGCACAGGAACCCGACGTGCGGACAGCGCGCGGCCAGGGCGTCAGCCACGAACTCCTGCTTCGGCGCGCCCAGCGACACGAAGCAGAGGCGCGCGTCAGACGCGTTGATGCGGCGAGCCAGGGCGTCGATGTCGAACTTCGCGAGCGGGTCGGCGCCGTCGCTGGCCGGGACGCGCGGCGTTTCAGCGCCGGCGATCCTGAGCCCCTTGTAGCGGCGGCGAAGCACGTTCAGCGCGCCGGCCTGGGCTTCCGGTCCCGGTCCCACGAAATAGACGCCCAGACCCTGGGCGGCGGCGGCGGCGCAGAGCGGCTCCACCATGTCGGCGCCCGTCGTGCGTTCCGATGTGGCGCCCTGACGCTTGGCCAGCCAGACGACGGGCCAGCCGTCGGCGGTGACCAGCTGGGCGCGCTGATAGATGGCGCGGAAGGCGGTGCTCGACTTGAGTTTCACGACATGGTCGAGGTTGAGGGTGAACAGCGTGAAACTCTCGCCTCGGCTGGCGCGACGGATGACTTCGCCGGCCGCGGTCCCGGGCGTCGGGAGGTTGATCTTCACCCCGGCGACCGACGCGCTGTCGGTGGAACGTCTCGCGTAAGGTACAGTTTGCAAGCCGTGCATGACCCTGGTCCTCTGGCTTCTGCCAACGGCGTCTGTCCAAGATCGGGACGCCTGAGGGGGTCTGTTTCAAAGGTGGCGCCGCTCGCGGCCGTGCGGCTCAAATCGGGATCAGGCGTCGCGGTCGAGAGGTCTCGCAGGCGCGCTCCGTACAGGATTCCGGGACTTCGGGGCCGGCGGCGGGCGAGGGGGTGGCTCGCGGCTTGCGCTGTTCG
>JAZJXN010000016.1:9768-15567 GCA_040390885.1 Pseudomonadota bacterium
CGCGGGGAGCGGCGCGATCCTGCGCCATAGTGAGACGCGACGGGGCCCGACCATGACGCCTGAGATCACATCCTTCATCGACCGGCTGCTGGCAGGGATGCAGCTCGGCGGCGTCGCGCTCGTCTGGGCGGCCTTGTTGGCGCCGATGGCGGCGCTGTTCCTGCTGGCGAGCGCCTGGCGCGCCACCCGGGGTCTGCGTCGGCCCGCGGCGATCAGGATCGGTCCGAAGGCCTAGGGGGCGCTCAGACCTCGCAGGCGGCCTTGGCCTCGGCGCGTAGCTCGGGGATCCCCGTGCCCTTTTCGGACGAGGTCGCCAGAACCCGCGGGAAGGCGGCGGGCCGCTTGCGGATCGCCTCGGCGGTGCGCTCGACCACGGCCGCGACCTCGTCAGCCTTCATCTTGTCCGACTTGGTCAGCACGATCTGGTAGCTGACCGCCGCCAGGTCGAGGGCGTCCAGCGCGGTCCCGTCGACCGCCTTCAGCCCGTGCCGCGCGTCGATCAGCAGGTAGACGCGCTTGAGGTTCGGCCGACCGCGCAGATAGGCCCGGCCAAGGTCCTGGAACTTGTTGGCGACGCCGCGCGAGACGCGGGCGAAGCCGTAGCCGGGCAGGTCGACGAGCCGCAGGCGGTCGTCGAGATTGAAGAAATTGATCTCCCGCGTCCGGCCCGGCTCGTTCGAGGCCCGGGCCAGGTACTTCTGCCCGACCAGGGCGTTGATCAGGCTCGACTTGCCGACGTTGGAGCGGCCCGCGAAGGCCACTTCCGGCAACTCGGGATCGGGCAGGCCGTCCATCTTCACCGCCCCCATCATGAAGGCGACAGGGTGCGCGAACAGGATCCGCGCGGCCTCGAGCTCGTCCTCGTCGAAGGTGGCGGTTTCGGTCAACCCACGGCCTTTGCGTCGCTGCTGCGGAAGCGGTTGATGAAGTCGTCGATCGGGTTCTCGACCTTGAGGCGATGCATGATGATGTACTGCTGGAAGATCGAGAACACGTTCGAGAACGTCCAGTACAGCAGCAGCCCCATCGGGAAGCCGGCCATGATGAAGGTGAACAGGATCGGCATCAGCTGGAAGATGCGCTGCTGCATGGGGTCGGGCGCCGGCGGGTTCATCGCCGTCGTCAGCCACATGGTGAAGCCGTAGAGCAGCGGCAGCAGGCCCAGGTGCGCCAGGGCGGTGCCGCCGATCAGCGGCGTCGAGGCGACGTCCCAGGGGATCAGGCCGAACAGGTTGAGGATCGTGTGCGGCTCGGGCGCGGACAGGTCGCGGATGTAGCCGAAGAACGGCGCGTGCCGCATCTCGATGGTGACCGACAGCACCTTGTAGAAGGCGAGGAAGATCGGGATCTGCAGCAGGATCGGCAGACAGCCCGCGATCGGGTTGACCTTCTCCCGCTGATACAGGGCCATCGTCTCCTGCTGCATCTTGGTCGGGTCGTCCTTGTAGCGCGCCTTGATCTCTTCCATCGGCTTCTGGAGCTTCTTCATCCGCGACATGGACTCGTAGCTCTTGTGGGCCAGCGGGAAGAGGATCAGGCGGACCATCAGGGTCACGGCCAGGATCGCCACGCCGAAGTTGCCGACCAGGCCGAAGATGAACTCCAGGGCCATGAAGAACGGGCGGGTGAAGAACCACAGCATGCCCCAGTCGACGGCCTTGTCGAAGTTGGGGATGCCCAGGGTGCGCTCGTAAGCCTGCAGGGTCTGGACGACCTTGGCGCCGGCGAACAGGCGCGTGGTCTCGACGATGCGGCCGCCGGCGGGAATGGTGCGCGCGGCGCCGACGAAGTTGGTGTCGTAGATGTCGACGCCACGGCTCTTGGTGACCCGCGTGTTGGCGGTGATCTTCTCGGACTGGTTCGGGATCAGGGCCGAGAGCCAGTACTTGTCGGTGATGCCCAGCCAGCCGCCGGTCGAGGCGAAGGTCTGAGCCTCCTTCTTCTGCCAGTCCTTGTACTTGCGCAGGCGCAGCTGCAGGCCTTCCTCGCCGTTCGAGAGCACGCCGATGGCGCCTTCGTGGACGTTCTGGCCCTTGGCCGCGGTCGGATGCAGGCCCTGGCGTTGGACGGTGGCGTAGGGCGCGATGGTGATCGGCGCGCCGCTGGTGTTGGCGACGGTGTCCTGCACCGTGAACATGAACTGCTTGTCGACCGAGACGGTGCGGGTGAACTCCAGCCCGTTGCCGGCGACATAGGTCAGCACCACGGGGCGGCCGGGGGCGAGGACGTCGCCCGCCTTCACGGTCCAGACGGTGTCGGGGGTGGGCAGGCCGGGGACGTTCTGGCCGGTCCAGCCGAACTCGGCGAACCAGGCGTGCTCGGCGCCCTCGGGGCGGAAGAGCTCAACCGGCGGGGAGTTCTTGTCGAGGGTCTCGCGATAGCCCTTCAGGAACAGGTCGTCGATGCGCGCGCCCTGCAGGCGCAGCGAGCCGGCCAGGGCCGGGGTGTCGACCGTCACGCGCGGGCTGGCCGCCTTGGCGGCGTCGCGCGACACCAGCACCGGAGCGCTGTTGGCGGTGGGGGCCTTGGTCTGGGCCTCCACGGCCGCCCGCTGCTCGTTCTTCAGCTCGGCGGCGCGCTTCTGGTTGGCCGGGCCCAGGATGAAGGTCTGGTAGCCGATCAGGATGATCGCGGCGATGACGACGAACACGATCGTGTTGCGGGAGTCGTTCTGCATGGGAGCGGGCTAACCGGAACGGGAGGGATCAGAGGCGGCGTCGGAGGACGCGGACACAGGGTCGGGACCTTGGGCGGGATCGGGGGCGAGCCTTAACAGCGCGCTTTTCACGTCGTCAAGGAGACGCTCCCAGGGGCGCGTCGTCGTGCCGCCTCTGGCGATGAAGACATAGTCGGAGCCGGGAAGCCCGGCCTGGGGCAGCAGAAGTCGCGCGGCCTCGCGCATACGGCGTTTGGCGCGATTGCGATCGACCGCGCCGCCGATCTTCTTGGTGGCCGTGAAGCCGGCCCTGATGGTGGGATTGTGATCGGCCCGGTCGCGCCTCTGCACGACCACGGCTCCTCGGGCGCACGACGGCGCCTTGGCGGCCAGGAGGAACTCCGGCCGCTTCCGCATGTGTTCGATGGTGGGAAAGTCGTCCATGTCCCTCTCCCCGTCGTCAGACGCAGATGGGGACACGCCTGCCGTTGTTAGGCGGTCAGACGCTTGCGGCCCTTGGCGCGGCGACGGGCGACGATCTTGGCGCCGTTCTTGGTCGACATCCGCAGCCGGAAGCCGTGACGGCGAGCGCGCACGAGACGCGAAGGCTGAAAGGTCCGCTTGCTCACGGGGTAGCTCCGAATTCTAAAGGCCTAGTCGCGCCAGGCCGGGGCCCGTCGCGGTGAGCGGGGGGAGATACGGGAAGGGCCCGTCAGAGTCAAGCGAACCCCTTGCGGAACCGCCTAGAGGTCCGGCCGGATGATCGCCTTGCCGATCACCTTGCGGTCGGCCAGCAGGTCGAAGGCCTCCCGCCACTGGTCGAGCGGCAGCTCGGCGTGGACGCGGGGGCGGATGACGCCCTCGGCGGCCATCTTCCAGATCGCGTCCTGGTTCTCGCGCCCCTTCTCCGGGAACTGGCGGCCATACTCGCCCGCGCGCACGCCGATCACCGAGAAGCCCTTGATCAGCGGCATGTTGACCGAGACCGTCGGGATCCGACCGGAGGTGAAGCCGATGATCAGCAGCCGGCCATCGAAGGCGATGCAGCGGGTGCTCTCGTCGAAGATGTCGCCGCCGACGGGATCGTAGATGACGTCCGCGCCGCGTCCGCCGGTGATCTCCTTGACCTTCTCCCGGAAGCCGCCGGTGACATTGACGATGGCGTCCGGCGCGTACTCGGCCGCGACCATGGCCAGCTTCTCGTCCGAGGCCGAGGCGGCGATGACCCTGGCGCCCAGCGCCTTGGCCATGTCGACGGCGGCGAGCCCGACGCCGCCGGCCGCGCCATGGACCAGCACCCACTCGCCCGGCTGCAGCTGCGCGCGGCGGACCAGGGCGACGTAAGCGGTCAGGTAGGCGGCGCCGTAGGCCGCGGCCTCCGCGTAGCTCAGCCGCTCGGGCTTGGGTTTGAGCGCCCGCGGATCCATCACCGCGTATTCGGCGAATCCGCCCAGCCGCGCCCCGCCGACAACCGGGTCGCCGACTTTCCAGCCGGTCACGCCGTCGCCGAGCGCGGCGATCTCGCCGGCCAGGTCGAGGCCGGGCGTGAACGGCAGGGGCGGCTTGAGCTGGTACTCGCCCTTGGTCATCAGCAGGTCGGGGAAGTTGACGCTGGCGGCGCGGACCTTGACCAGCACCTCGCCGGGCCCGGCGGTGGGTGTGGGGACCTCGCGCACATGCGTGCCGGCGTACAGTTCACCCAGGCTCTCGACGACCAGTGCGCGCATGGTTTGGCTCCCGTTCTGCTGGGTGGTTTTGAGCTATTTCCGCGAGGGGAGGCAATGCCGGGGCCGGCTCCGCGAAGCGGTGCGTGTCCCCGGCGTTACTTCAGCATCCCGTCGATGCCCTGGCGAACAAAGCCGGCGATCTCGCGGCAGGCGGTGTCGGCCATCGGGATGGCGCCCGTGAAGGCGGTGAAGCCGTGGGCGAGGCTGTCGTAGCAGCGGTAGATCACCGGCACGCCCGCGTCCTTGAGCCGCTTGGCGTAGCATTCGCCCTGATCGACCAGCGGGTCGAAGCCGGCGGTGACGACCACGGCGGGGGCCAGGCCCGACAGGTCGTCGGTCTTGATCGGCGACAGGCGCGGATCGACCGGATCGGCGTCGGGGCCGATATAGTGGGCCATGAACCAGTTCATGGTCTCGCGCGACAGCGGATAGGCGTCGGCGTAGGTGGTCATCGACTGGGTTTCGCTGGCCACGTCGACGGCCGGGTAGATCAGCAGCTGCAGGGCCGGCTGCGGCTCACCCGTGCGCTTCATTTCCTGGGCGACGATGGCGGCGAAGTTGCCGCCCATGGAGTCGCCGCCGATCGCGGCGACGCCGGGCGCGGCGCCGAAGCGGGCGGCGTTGTCCCGGCCCCAGCGATAGGCGGCCAGCGTGTCGTCGAGGCCGGCCGGGAAGCGATGCTCGGGGGCCAGCCGGTAGTCGACCGACAGCACCGCCGTGCGGGCGATCCGCGCGAGGATGCCGCAGAAGACATCGCTGGTCTCGAGGTCGCCGATGACCCCGCCGCCGAAGTGGGCGAAGACGATCAGCGGCGCGGCGGCGTCCTGGTCGGCCGGCCGGTAGGCGCGCAGCTTCAGCGCTCCGCCGGGGCCGTCGATGGTCAGGTTCTCGACGCGCACGCCGGGCTCGGGCTTGCCGGCCATGGCGGCCAGGCCGCCGGCGCTGGCGGCCCGGGCGTCGTCCGGGCTCAGTGACGACATCGCCGGCATCCGCCGGGCGCCGGCGGTCAGGAACTGGAAGCGCGGGTCGAGCGTGCGGCCGCCCTGATAGACCACGCCGCCGCCGGCCATCATCCGCAGCACCGGGGTCGGCAGCGACAGCAGGACCTTGAGCAGCGCCTTCTGGACGGCGGGGTCGGCCATCTCAGCGCTCCGTCAGGCGCGGCAGGGCGGGGATCCCGCCCAGGATCAGCCTGACCGCGAAGTCGGCGGCCGCGGCGGTGTCGATCGGCCGCCGCTCGAGCATCTTGTCGCCGACCTCGCGGGCCACGGCGATGCAGGCGGCGGCCAGGTAGTCGGCGTCGACCTGCGGCGCGTTGCCGTGCTCCATGGCCTTGGCGAAGGCGTCGCGGACCTCTTCGAACACCCGCTCCATCTCCGGCGTCTGGATGCGCATGTGCGGATGCTTCTCGCCGGC
>JAZJXN010000017.1:0-7883 GCA_040390885.1 Pseudomonadota bacterium
TCGGCAGGCCGGTGGCCGGCGAGTAGGGGATACCGACCCGCGCCCACAGCAGGCGCATGTAGTCGTGGATCTCGGTCACGGTGCCGACGGTCGAGCGTGGGTTGCGGCTGGTGGTCTTCTGCTCGATCGAGATCGCCGGCGACAGGCCCTCGATCAGGTCCACGTCCGGCTTGCTCATCAGCTCAAGGAACTGGCGCGCGTAGGCGGACAGACTTTCCACGTAGCGGCGCTGGCCCTCGGCGTAGATGGTGTCGAAGGCGAGCGACGATTTGCCCGACCCGGATAGCCCGGTGATCACCACCAGCTCGCCGCGCGGGATATCGACGCTCACGTCCTTGAGATTGTGCTCCCGCGCGCCGCGCACGCGGATGAAGTTGAGTTGTTCAGCCATGACCTGTCGGGAACGCATCAGCCGGCCGAAGGGCGCGGCGGCAACGACGATATGTAGTGCTCAGAGTCGGAATTAACACAAGAACAATGTGCGAACGTTTGCCGCAGGGCGAAAGGGCCGCCCGATCTGCTGACATCCATTGTCAGCAGGCGCCCCTATTCGGCTACGATGGCCCAAAGCAGGACTCGCCATCAGTATGTTCAAGATCCTTCGTCTCGCCACGGCGCTCGCGGCGGTGTGCCTCGGCGCTGCGACGCCCGCCGCGGCGCTCGAGCCCGGCCGTCTGGCCGGGTTCACCGACCTCTTCACGCCTCGCCCCCGCAGTCCCGACTACGAGCTGCACATGGCGTCATACCGGGGCGAAAAGCTGAACACCCAGCTCAAGATCCGGCGTCACGGCGACTGGGTCCGGGTCGAGCGCAACGATACCGAGGGGCAGCGCATCCAGCGGATTCACACCCCGACCGGGGTGATCGTCGAACGCACCGACAGCCCGGCGACCGGCGTCGGCTCGATGAGCATCCGCGCCCCCGAGCGGACTCCCTCGCCAGGGTTCGACTACGCCAGCCGCAAGACAGGCAAGCGCTGGAAGGCGGCTGGCCAGCGCTGCGACATCTGGGAGGTCTATCGCGCGGTCGACCAGGGCTACACGACCGTGACCCGACTGGGCTGCGTCACCCGCGACGGGATCGAGGTGGCGCGCTGGTCGAACGGCCGCACCGGCGGCCTGCTGGGTGACCGGATGACAGGTTACTATCTGAGGCGCGGGAAGATGGACGAGGCCGACATTCGTCCGCCGACGCCCGCGCTCGATCTGTCTGCCTGGCTCATCGCCAAGCCCGCGGCTGCGACGGGCGGGGACGACTATGAGGTGGTGCTCAAGAGCGAGCGGGGGCCCGATACCGTGACGCTTCGCCGTCAGGGCGGCTCTACCTTCACCGAGACCGTGAACGCGGACGGCTCGCGCGACATGTTCAGCGACCGCGACGACGGCGTCACCGTCAGCGCCAGGGTCGGGGCGACCGGCGCGCCGGAAAGCTACACCGCTCGCCGCGGTCCGCCGCCGAAGACGTCGCCGGACGTGCGCCTGCCGCTGCCCGCCCTGACCGTGCTCGGCCAGAGCTGCGAGTGGTTCGACGCCATGCCCGACCTCGCCGGCGAAGGCCGGTATGAATGCCGGACGCCCGATGCCGTCGTGCTGGCGATCCGCAAGTCCGGGTTGGTGGACGAGACCCTGACGGCCACCACCGTGAGCCGTCGCCCCCTGGCCGCCGCCGACCTGTTGCCGCCGGCCTGGCTTCTCGATCTGAACCGCTGGGGCGTGACCGACTAGGCCCGGTCGATCCGCGCCGCGAAACAGCCGCGGCGGGCGTTGTGGGCGTGCAGGTACGCGGCGCGGGGATCGGCCAGGAACCGCTCGACCAGCGGAACGGCGTCCGCCCCGTCGACGATTTCGGCGTCGATCATCATCCCGGCCGCGTCATAGGCGCGGATCGCCAGCAGCCGACCGGCGAGGGCGGGCGGCATGACGTTTTCGTACCGGGCCGGGGCCGTCGCGGTCTCGCGCACGAAGATGGCGTGGCGAGCGCGGAAGGGCGTGTCGCCGCCGAGGTGCTCATGGTTCAGCAGCAAAACCGTCTCGCCCGGCTCGGCGTCTTCCAGCGTGATGCGGCACGGAAAGCCCGGCTTTGCGTCAACGGTGTACCGGATCGCGCCGGCGGCGGAGAGGGCGGCCTGATCGGCTTCGAACAGGGCGGTGAACGGCTCGGGGGACAGGCCGGTGACGACGAAGGACATGGCGGGGCTCCAGTGGGACTGACCGCAACCTGATCGCCTGGATCGCTCTGTGCGACCCGGTTCTTGCGATCAGCTTTCGGGCGCGCGCCGGTAGCGCTCGCCGACGCCGAGCATCACACCGTTGGTGTTGGCGATGCCGAGTTCGAAGCTCTCGGCGATGCGGCGGGCTCGGACGAGGACGTGGTCGGCGCCGGCGGGCGTCAGCAGTTCGCGCGCCGTGGCCTCGAACAACACCAGCCAGCGGTCGAAGTGCTCGGCGTCGACCGGAAGCCGCATGTGCTTGGGCATCGGCCTGCCGTTGTAGGCTCCGGTGGACAGCGCCACCGAGCTCCAGAACAGCTTCATCTGCGCCAGGTGCGGCGCCCAATCCTCGATCCTGGCGGCGAACACCGGCCCGATCAGATCATCGGTGCGGACCTTGTCGTAGAAGCGCTCGACCAGCTGGTCGATGAGGACCTCGTCGATGCCGGTGTCGGCCATGGCGCGAGCCACCGCCGCCGTGCGGCGGGCGCGGGCCTCTTCCGGCGAGTAGGCGGTGGCGTGAAAGTCGGGGAGGTCGGTCACGAGCGGTAGATAGGGGCCAGATGTTGGTTTGGCCACGGGAAGCCGCTATATCTGCCGCTCCGGCGCTGGGCCGGCAGCCATTGGAGGCTCCGATGATCGACAGGACGCAGAACCGCTTCGCCCGTTCCGCCATCCTGCTCGCGAGTCTCCATGTCTCCTCGACCCTGCTTCACTCTGGACGCCGTCTCCGCTTCGACGCCTGACGGCCGCGTCCTCTTCGACAATCTGACGATCGCCTTCGGGCGGGAGCGCACTGGCCTGGTGGGCCGCAACGGCGCGGGCAAGACCACGCTGCTGCGCCTGCTCGCCGGCGAGCAGGCGCCCGTTGCGGGGGCCATCGGCCGCGTGGGCCGCGTCGGTCTGTTGCGCCAGACCCTGCAGCCGCCGGCCGGGGCGACCGTGGCGGACCTGCTCGGCGTCACGGACGCCCTGGCCGTCCTCGGCCGGATCGAGACAGGCGACGCGGACGAGGCGGACTGGGCCGACGCCGACTGGGGCCTGCCCGTCCGCATCGACGACGCCCTCATCGAAGTGGGCCTCCCCGGTCTCGACCACCGCCGTCCCGCCGACACCCTGAGCGGGGGGCAGCTGACGCGACTGTCGCTCGCCGCCCTGCTGGTCGCCGAGCCGGACGTCATCCTGCTCGATGAGCCCACCAACAACCTCGACGTCGAAGCTCGCGGCTTCGTCGTCGGCTTCCTGCGCCGCTGGAAGGGCGGGGCGGTGGTGGTCAGCCACGACCGCGCCCTGCTGCGGGAGGTGGACCGCATCGTCGAACTCTCCGGGCTGGGCGCGCGGGTCTACGGCGGCGACTACGATCTCTATGAAGCGCGCCGCGCCCAGGAACGGGAGGCCGCCGAGCGCGACCTGGCCGTGGCCGAGCGCGAGACGGCGCGTGTCGATCGCGATGTGCAGCAGGAGCGGGAGAAGAAGGCGCGCCGCGACGGGGCCGGCAAGCGCACCGCCCAGCGCGGTGGGGCGCCGAAGATCCTGCTCGGCGGCCTGAAGCGGCGGGCCGAAGAGAGTAGCGGCAAGGCCGAACGCCTCGCCGATCGTCTGCGCGAGGAGGCCGGCGAGGCGCTCGAGGCGGCGAAGAGCAACGTGGAACGGGTCAGGGGGCTGGCCTTCGATCTGCCGTCATCGGGTCTTGCCGCTGGCAAGACAGTGCTGACCTTCGAGGGCGTCGACTTCGGTTACGGCGAGACGCCCGTCCTGTCGGACCTGTCGCTGAAGATCGTCGGCCCAGAGCGGGTCGCCGTGGTCGGGCCCAACGGGACCGGCAAGACCACCCTGATCCGGCTCGCGGCGGGCGATCTGTCGCCGACGGCGGGCGAGGTCCGGCAAGGCGCGCGGTCGGTGCTGCTCGACCAGAAGACGGCGATCTTGCACGACGGCGAGACCATTCTGGAGGCTTTCCGCAGGCTCAACCCGACGGCCACGGTCAATGACGCCCAGGCGGCGCTTGCGCGGTTTCTGTTCCGCAACACCGCGGCGCATCAGGCGGTGGGGTCGCTGAGCGGCGGCGAGCGTCTCCGCGCGGCCCTGGCCTGTGTGCTTTCGGGGGCGGAGCCGCCACAACTGCTGATCCTCGACGAGCCCACCAATCACCTCGACCTGCAATCGATCGAGGCGGTCGAGGCGGCGCTGGCCGGCTACGACGGAGCGCTGCTGGTGGTCAGCCATGACGCGGATTTCCTGGCGGCGGTGAATATCGACCGCGAGGTGCGGCTCTCGCCGGTCAGACCGCCAGCGTGACCGGGGCGGTGGTGGTCAGGGCGCCTTCCAGCGCCGCGATGAGCACGCCCAGTTCGATGGGCTTGGCGACGACGCCGTCGAGCCCGGCGACGTAGTAGCGCTTGGTTTCGTGCGCCAGCACGCTGGCCGTCACGGCAATGATCGGCGTGCGCCCTCGACCGCCAGCGGCCTCGCGGGCGCGGATCTCGCGGGACGCCTCGAGCCCGTCCATGACGGGCATGTGGATGTCCATGAGGATGGCGTCCCATCCGCCGTCGTCCCAGAACGCCACCGCCTCGCGTCCGTCCTTGGCCGAGGCCGTGGCGATGCCCAGCTGGCCGAGCATGGTCTCCAGCACGATCCGGTTGGTGGCGTTGTCGTCGACGATCAGGACGCGGACGCTGCCATCGAGAGTCTCGGGCGCGGGGCGAGAGGCCGTGGCCTGCCCTGGCGCATCCACCGTGGGGCAGGGCGCCTCGAACTCGAATTGTGTCCCGCCCTCGGCGGGCGTGCTGACCGAAATTCGGCCGCCCATGAGCGTCAGCAGGTCGCGGCAGATGGCGAGGCCCAGCCCGCTGCCGCCCGTGCGTCGGGTCGTCGAGCCGTCCACCTGCACGAACTTCTCGAAGATGGCGGCGTGTCGATCAGCCGGGATGCCGACGCCGGTATCGCGGATGCGGCCCCTCAGGGTCGCCTCGTCCCCGGACAGGTGGACAGAGACCGATCCTGTTTCGGTGAATTTCACGGCGTTCGAGATCAGGTTGCTGATGACCTGCCGCAGGCGTGACTCATCGCCGTCGCGCCATCCACGCGCATCGTCCGACACCACCAGGTCGAAGGCCAGCCCCTTGTCCTCGGCGAGCCCGCCATAAAGCTGGTTGAGGCCCTCAGCAAAGGTCTCGACGCTGAAGGGCGCGTTGAACAGCTCCATCTTGCCCGCCTCGATGCGCGAGATGTCGAGGATGGCGTTGATGACCTGCAGCAGAGACTGGCCGGAGTCCTGGATCAGCGACAGCCGACGGCGCTGCTCGTCCGACAGCTCGCCCCGCTCCATGACCTGGGCGGTGCCGAGGACGCCGTTGAGCGGCGTGCGGATCTCGTGGCTCATCGTCGCCAGAAACTCTGACTTGGCGCGGTTGGCGGTCTGGGCCGTCAGGGTCAGCGCCTCCGCCTTGGCCTGCAGGCTTCGGTTGACCGCCAGCTCCTGCTCGAGGACCCGATTGAGCGCGTCCGATGCGAGACGCGCGCTGAGTTCGCGCAGCACGGCGCCTCGGATCAACATCGACATGCCAAGGGCGGTGAAGGCCCCGGCCAATCCGATGAAGGCGTACTGGTTGATCAGCTCCGGCGGCGCGTGGCGGGCGATCAGCACCAGACCGGTGGTCGCCGCGGCGACGCTGATAAGCGATACCCGACGGGTCGGCGCGCCCACGGAAAAGGCCAGCGCGAGAAGCACGAAGTACACCAGCTTGGGCGCTTCGAAGTGGAGAGTCTGATAGGCGAAGACGTTGGCGAGGAAGACGCCGTTGAAGGTCAGTGCGGCGAGCTCGAGCCGGAAGAGGTTCGCCGGTTTGCGCCCGACCAGCCACCAGGAGACCGCGCCGACGACAACCGCCGCCACCGCTAGACTTTCCAGGATGATGAGCCCTGTACCCGTCTCGTAGAAAGGGTGGGCGATGCAGATGATGGCGTTGTAGGCGGACGCCGTCAGCAAATAGGCGCGGACGACGGGCGTGTAGGACGCGGCGAGCTCTCCGGTTGGAATGGCCGGCGACTTTACGGTCGACAAGCTCACACTGCGTCCCCGCACCCGAAAAACCTAGCGGGCCCTGGCCCGCCTTTTCGAATGTCCGCTGAACACTATGCCGGCCAAGGTCTGATCATATCGTTACGGGGCCGGCGTCGATGACCTTGAAGGTTGCGTTGCCGCGGGCGCAGCAGGTCCCGTCGGCGGTCACCAGGGCTTGGGCGAAGCAGAGGCTGCGGCCTCGCCTGATGACCTGGGGCTCGACCTGCAGCCACTGTCCGATCTTTGCCGATCCGATGAAGTCCATGCCGAGGTTGACCGTGACGAGCCCGCCGCCGGCCTCCAGCCCGACGCCACAGCTGAGGCCCATGGCGTTGTCGGCCAGAGCCGTGATCAGCCCTCCGTGCGCGAAACCTCGACTGTTGGTGTGCGGACCTGCGATGCGCAGGCCGATGACGACCGTGTCCCCCGCGCGCCGGCTGTAGAGCGGCTCCCAGGGGTCGGTCAGGGGGCTGTTTCGATAATGAGGCTCGAAGCCGTCCGGCACGGTCATGGTCATCAACCTTCTATTGATGTAGACCAGTCTATATAGATTCTGATGCCCGCCCAGCCCAAACACCGCAACGCGATCGTCCAGGCCGCCGCGACCCTGTTCCGCCGCAGTGGCTACTCCGCCACCGGGCTGGCCGACATTGTCGCCCGCAGCGGAGCGCCGAAGGGGTCGCTCTATCACTACTTCCCGAGGGGCAAGGCCCAGATCGGAGAAGCCGCCGTCACCGCGGCCGGCGACCTGGTCCGCCGCACGCTTGAGCGCATCGCCGCCGAGCAGCCCGACGCCCGATCTGTCCTCGCCGAGTATGTGCGCTGGCTCGGCATCTGGATGGCCCAGTCGGGCTGGCGCGACGGCTGTCCGATCACCACCGTGCTTTTGGAGACGGCCTCGGATGACGAGGCCATTCGCACGGCGGGCCGCGAGGCCTTCGCGGGATGGGCGGCTGTGATCGCGCGGGCGCTGGTGGCCGACGGGGCCACGCCGGCGCGGGCGGCCTTCCTGGCCGGTTTCGCCATCTCCGCGCTGGAGGGAAGTCTTGTCCAGGCGCGGGTCGAGCGGAGCGAAGCGCCTATCCTTGCGGCCGGAGAGGCCCTGTCTGCCCTGTTCGGCGACAGTTCACGCGACTGACATCCCGGCGAGCTAACGCCGGTCTGTCGCGAGCATGGTTTATGTTGCAAACCGCCGGGACGCGCCGTTGGGGGACAGGCCCTTGAGGACTCTCGCCATACTCTCCCGCAAGGGCGGGACCGGAAAGACCACGCTCGCGCTGCATCTGGCGGTCGCGGCGCGGTCGGCGGGCCTCGCGACGGTGGTCGCCGATCTCGACCGCCAGCAGTCAGCCAGCGACTGGCGCCGCCTGCGGCCCGACGACGATCTCGCGGTCGAACCAGTCAAGCCCGGCGCGCTGTTCGCGCGTCAGCAGGCGGCAGAGCGGGCCGGGCGCGACCTGCTGATCGTCGACACCGGATCCAGCATCGGGGACGAGGTTGAGCAGGCCGTACGCTGTGCAGACCTCTGCCTGATCGTCGCCCGGCCCAACTTCTTCGACGTGAAGGCCGTGGCGGAGTCCGCGGACCTGGCCCAACGGCTGTCGCGCC
>JAZJXN010000017.1:7893-16946 GCA_040390885.1 Pseudomonadota bacterium
AGGCCAGTCCGCAGCTGGCTCCATCACGAGCTGCCGCGACGTGAACAACCAGGCGGTGTTCGTGCTCAATCAGGCGCCGGCGCGTCGCCTTGGCCTCGAAGCGCCGGCGGTGCTGCAGGCTGGTCGGGCGTTGCAGGACCTCGGCTATCCCGTGGCGCCCGTTGGACTCCGATCGCGGACAGCCTACCAGCAGGGGGCGCCGTCGGGCTGACAGCGCAGGAGATCGACCCGGAGGGCGTCGCCGCGCGCGAAATCCAGGCGTTGTGGACTTGGGTGGCGGCGGTCCTGTGGCCGGCTGTGAAGCCCTGCTGGCCGCCGCCCCCGACGGTGCTGCCGTCTAGGCCCGCCTATTCAGCGTGACCGCGCGGGCGTCGCCGGCCTTGGCGTCGGCGGCGGGGCCGTAACCGGCGCCGGTGGGCCGCTGCTGGGCCACCTCTTCGGCGATGGCGCGAACCAGGCCCTCGGTGATGGTGCGGGCGGCTTCCACGGCTCGGCCGTGGCGGGCGAGCACGGCGTCGAACGCCTCGGTGGCCCGCATCAGTTTCACGCGTTGATCGAGGGGCGCATCCTCGATCAGGTTCGGGCTGGACCGCACCTTCAGGGACTCGTGCCGATAGATGTTCGCCAGACGCGTCATCTCGTCCATCTGCACCGCCACGTCCTGGGGCCGGCGCTGCTCGAACGCCTGGCACTGGACGACCATCATGGCGGTGAGCCGGTCGGTGAGAGCGATAAGCTGGTCGACGCGATCGGCCGCGTCTTGGGAGTCAAGCGCCATGAACATCACCTTCTGAACTGAGACCCTGGAGCTTGAGCATTTCGCGCTGGACGGTGTCGGCGATGCCGATCCCGCCAGCCTTGGTGGTTTGCTTGGCGATCGCGTCGGTCAGGAACGATCGCCACATGCCCTCGGCATTGCCGCCGCTGAACATGCCGTCGGTCGAGAGGCCCTCGAACATCGGCTTCAGCATCATCGACAGGAACGAGCTTTCGAAGTCCTTGGCCGACTGGGCGATGCTGCGACGGCGGGCGTCGACGTCCCCGGTGGCGCCGGCGCCGGTCTTCGGCGTCTGCATCAGGAGAATGTCGGTCGGGGCTGAGATCGAGCCGCTCATCACATCACCTCGATATCGGCCTGCAGGGCGCCGGCGGCCTTGATGGCCTGGAGGATGGAAATCATGTCTCGCGGCGTGACCCCCAGCGCGTTCAGGCCGGACACGAGGCTGGCCAGGGAGGCGCCGTTCTTGAGGGTGATCAGCTGGCGGCCTCGCTCCTCGTCGACGGCCACCGAGGACTGGGTGGTGACCGTGGTCTCGCCGCGGCTGAAGGGCGCCGGCTGGCTGACCATCGGCGTTTCCTGGACCGAGATGGTCAGGTTGCCCTGGGCGATGGCGACGGTGCTGATCCGCACCTGGTCGCCCATGACGATCACGCCGGCGACCTCGTCGATGACCACCTTCGCGGGCGAGTCGGCCTCGATCTCGAGGTTTTCGACCTGCGACAGGAAGCCGACCATGTTCTGACCGGCCGGCGGGCGCAGCGTGATGATGGTTGGATTCTCGGCGAAGGCGACGCCCGGGAAGCGGCCGTTGACGGCCTGGGCGATCCGCTGGGCGGTGGTGAAGTCGGGATTGCGCAGGGTCATCCGGACCTGGCTCATCGCCGCGAGCTGGAAGCCCGTCTCGCGTTCGATGATGGCCCCGCCCGCGATGCGGCCGGCGGTGGGGACGCCCTTGGTGATCGAGCTGCCCGACCCGCCGGAAGCCGCGATCGAACCGGTCTGCACCGTGCCCTGGGCGACCGCGTAGACCTGGCCGTCGGCGCCGAGCAGGCCGGTGACCAGCAGGGTGCCGCCCTGGAGGCTCTTGGCGTCGCCGGCGGCGGACACGGTGACGTCCATCGGCGAACCGGCCGCGGCGAACGGCGGCAGCTTGGCCGTGACCATGACCACCGCGACGTTCTTGGTGTTGAGGTTGGTGTCGCGGACATTGACGCCCAGGCGCTCGAACATCGCCTCAAGGCTCTGGCGGGTCATCGGCGCGTTGCGAAGGTTGTCACCGGTGCCGTTCAGGCCGACCACCAGGCCATAGCCGGTCAGCAGGTTCTCGCGGACGCCCTCGAACTCGACGACATCCTTGATCCGCGATTTGGCGAGGCTGGATCCCGCCGCCCCGAAGGACAGGGCGAGGGCCAGGATCAGGCTGGCGATAATCGAACGACGCATGTGGGTCCCGCCGGATGGCTGCACTGGCCCGCGCCCATGCGAGAACCGCGCCAAGAAAAACTACAACGAATACAGCGGGATGGTTTTTGGTCGAGGCTCGGGCGCGGGGCGACGGCAGAATTTGCCCGGCATTAACCATACCGCAAGCGGCTCGGCGGAAGGTGAGGTCTCAGGTTCGGGAGCGGCGCAAGCCACCATGAAAGTCACCAGGTCCAACGGAGTCGGATCGCTCGGGGGCGCCAAGTCGGCGCAGGCGCCGGGCGGGCAGGGCGGTTTCAGCCTGCCGACGGTCAGCGGGGCGGATGCGGCGAACGGCGTAGCGCGTCTGGGCACCGCCGCCGGTATCGGGTCGCTGGATGCGCTCCTCGCCCTTCAGGACGTCGGCGGCCCGCTTGAGCGCCGCAAGCGGGCGGTCGGCCGGGCCGGCCGAATCCTTGACGTGCTCGACGAGGTGAAGCTGGCCTTGATCGACGGCGATCTCTCTCCGGCTTCCCTCGATCGTCTGGTGCGCGCGGTGCGCGAGGAGCGACAGGGCACCGAGGATCCCGGCCTAGAAGGCATTCTGAACGAGATCGAGACTCGCGCGGCGGTCGAGCTCGCGAAGCTCGAACAGGCTAAAATTGCGGCATGAACGCCGGTTGAACACGAGGTTCATTGTGCGGCGGATTGCTTTTGCTATAAGGCCCACGCTCGCTTGAGCGTGGCGTAGATGGGGGCGTGAGGCGTCAATGCAGACGGCTACGGTTCTTAAAGTTGCAGACTATCGTCCTACGGACGACGAACCATTCATGAATGAGCGGCAGCTAGCTTACTTCAAGCAGAAGTTGCTCGACTGGAAAGAGGACATCCTCCGCGAATCTCGCGAGACGGTGACCCACCTCCAGAAAGAGACTGAAAATCATCCCGACCTGGCCGATCGCGCCTCGTCGGAGACTGACCGGTCACTTGAACTGCGGACCCGAGATCGTCAGCGCAAGCTGATATCCAAGATCGAGTCGGCTCTGCGTCGGATCGAAGACCAGTCCTACGGCTATTGCGAGGAGACGGGGGAACCCATCGGTCTCGCGCGGCTGGAGGCTCGTCCGATCGCGACGTTGAGCCTTGAGGCCCAGGAGCGGCATGAGCGCCGTGAGCGGGTTCATCGCGACGACTGATTTGTTTCTACCCCGCCGGCTCCAACCGGCGGGGTAATTGACCTTTCCCGCCCGGCATGGCGCGATCGCATCGGAAGATGCAGGAGATCGCTTGTGTCCGAAGATGCGGAAGACCGCCGCCAGGCCAATCTGGCCGCCGCCCGGCGCTACGCCGACGCCTGGGCCTCCGGGGACTTCCCCGGGCTGATGGCGACCTACCACGACGACTTTGTTCTGCACTGGTTCGGGGAAAACCCGCACGCCCGCACCTATCGTGGAAAGGCCGAGGCCATCGGCGCGCTGATGGCGTTCACCCGGCATACGGGTCGGCGGCTGATCGGCGTTGGCGACGTCATGGCCGGCCCAGAGCGGGCCGTCATCCTGGCCCGGGAATCGCTGACCGCCGACGGTGAGACCCGCGAGGTCGAACGGGTGTTGGTCTACCGCGTCAAAGACGGACTGATGGCCGAATGCTGGGTCTACGACGAGGACCAGCGGTTCATCGACAGGGCGCTCCAAGCTTGACTTTGAGCCCTCCAAAGCCGACCTAGCCCGGCTCTGATAAGGACGCCCAATACATGACCGTTAAGGTCCGTTTCGCGCCGTCGCCCACCGGGCGGCTGCATGTCGGCAACATTCGCACCGGCCTGATCAACTGGCTCTATGCTCGCGGCCAGGGCGGCCAGTTCGTGCTGCGCATCGACGACACCGACCTCGAGCGCTCGACCAAGGAATACGAACAGGGGATCGAGACCGATCTCACCTGGCTCGGCATGACCTGGGATGAACGCTACAACCAGTCGGCGCGCTTCCCGCTCTACCAGGAAGCCGCCGAGCGACTGAAGGCCACCGGCCGGCTCTATCCCGCCTACGACAAGCCGGAAGAGCTGGAACTCCGCCGCAAGGTGCAGCTGTCGCGGGGCCAGCCGCCGATCTACGACCGCGCGGCGTCGAAGCTGACCGAAGACGATCGCAAGGCCCTCGAGGCCGAGGGGCGCCGTCCGCACTGGCGCTTCCGCCTCGAAGGCAAGCGCGTGAAGTGGGAAGACCTGGCGCGCGGCCACTGCGAGGTCGATACCGCGTCGATGTCGGATCCGGTCCTGATCCGCGAGGACGGGCTGTTCCTCTACACGCTGCCGTCAGTGGTCGACGACATCGACATGGCCATCACCCACATTATCCGGGGCGAGGACCACGTCACCAACACCGGGGCCCAGATCGAGATCTTCGAGGCGCTCGGCGCCAAGGCCCCTGCCTTCGCCCATACCACCCTGCTGGTCGGAGCGGACGGGGAGGGGCTGTCGAAGCGCATCGGCTCGCTGTCGATCATGGAGCTCCGCGACAAGGGCTACGAGCCGCTGGCCGTGGTCTCGCACCTCGCGCGGATCGGCACCTCCGATCCGCTGGAGCCGGGCGTGTCCATCGAGGCCCTCGCGGGCCAGTTCGGCTTTGACAAGATGGCCCACCGCGCCGCGCGCTGGGATCCCGAGGACCTGGCGAAGGTCAATGCCGCGGTGCTGCACGCCATGAGCTACGCCGAGGCTCAGCCGCGGCTGGCGACTCTCGCGGCTGACCTCGGCGAGTCGTTCTGGAACGCCATCCGCGCCAACCTGACGCTCTTCTCCGACATCTCCGACTGGGCCCGCATCGTGGGCGGCTCGGTCGCGCCGGTGATCTCCGAAGACGACCGCGCCGTCATCGACGCGGCGGCAGAGCTGCTGCCCGCCTCGGTGGACGAGACGACGTGGTCGGCCTGGACGACGGCGGTGAAGGCGAAGACCGGGGCCAAGGGGCGCGGCCTGTTCATGCCGCTGCGCAAGGCCCTGACCGGGCTGGAGCACGGCCCCGACATGGCCTCCATCCTGCCCCTGATCGGGCGGGAAAAGGCGGCCCGCCGGCTCGCGGGCGAGACGGCCTAGAGGCCAGGAAAAGGGCGCGGCCGGAACCGCGCCCTCTGAACTTGCTTCGGTCGGCCTCAGGCGCCCTTCGCGCCGCTGTTGCAGGCGGCGAGGGCCTCCGGTGTGAAATCTTCACCGCGATAGCCGAAGCCGGTCAGCTCGCCTAGCTTGCCGGCGAGCTGGCGGCAGGCGCGGTCGGCAGGGACCGCCTTGACCTTGGCCGAACGGCAGACATCGACTTTGCATTTCCAGACCGCGCCGTCGAAGATCAGATGATCCTTCGACGTCTTGTCCTTGAGGGTCAGCCAGCCGTTCTGGGCCTGGTCCGCGGCCGAGGCGGAACCCGCCAGGGCCATCGCCGCGAGGGCGGCAAGAGCGAAAGCACGCATGGTCATCTCCTATCCCCACGCCGGAGGGGAGCCCGGCGCACTGTAGCGGATAGTGAGTTTTTATTAGAAACTATGTCAAGCGTGCAGTGTCGGGATGCACCGCGTCGGCGTCCCTGACCACGCTCATCGAGCGCACGGCCGGGACCACGTCCTCGACGCGGTCGACCGAGCGCCAAGCCTTGGCGAAGTCCGGTGGCGACAGCTTTTCGCGGATGGTGTGGTGGAACAGCTCGTAGAGCGGATCCCAGAAGCCGCGGGGGTTGTAGAAGACCACCGGCTTGTCGTGCAGTCCCAGTCGCTGCCACGACAGAAGCTCGACCACTTCTTCCAGGGTGCCGATGCCGCCTGGCAGCACGATGAACGCGTCCGACCGCTCGAACATCATCATCTTGCGCTCATGCATCGAGTCCACGACGACCGTCTCGACATCGTCGAACGGCTGCTCACGGCCGCGCAGGAAGCCGGGGATGATGCCAAGCACGCGCCCCTTGGCGTCGTGCGCGCCGCGCGCCGAGGCCCCCATCAGCCCGACGCCGCCGCCGCCGTAGACGAACCTCAGCCCCGCGCGGGCAATCTCGCCCCCGATGGCGTAGGCCGCCGACAGGAATTCCGGGTCGGCTTCGTTCGACGATCCGCAATAGACGCAGACGGAATCGAGGCGGCCAGGCGGGTTGGGCATCTCCAATGGGCTCCGGGGATGAAAAAGGCGCGCTTGCGGGCGCGCCGTTCAAATACGATGTCTACAATCGGATTTACCGAGTGGGGTTGCAAGCGACGTGTCGGTTCGGGTGATGGCGTTGGCGGGATTGCTCCCGCTTCTGGGGCTCGGCGGTTGCGGCCCGGGTGAAAACCCGCCGTGGAAGGCGGAGGCGCCGAAGGCCCCGACCGGCGGCGAGGCGGCTTACGTCGCCCCGCCGATCGCCCTGGCGTCGTCCATGTCGCAAACCGGAGTCGTGGTGCTGTCAGGTTCCGCCGCGCCAGGCGCGACCGTCAGGCTGGGGACGCCCTCGGGCGAGGTTCTGTCCGCCGTGGCTGATGACAAGGGCGCCTGGACCGCCACCGCACCGAAGGTCGACACCGTGCGCCTGTACGGCCTGTCGATGGTGATCGATGACCGGACGGTGCAGTCGGAGGGCTATCTGGCGCTGACCGCCGACGGCGGTGCGGCGCAGCTGCGCGCGGGAACCGCGGCCAGGGTCATGTCGCCACCTTCGCGGCGTCCGCGGATCCTGGCGATCGACTATGATCGGGACGGCGGCGCCGTGGTTTCCGGTGTCGGCACGCCATCAGCTGCCGTGGGGCTGCGGGTCAACCGCGTGGCCCGGGGCGACGCCATGGTCGATCGCCACGGCCGCTTCGCCATTCCCCTGTCCCAGCCGCTCGGCGCAGGCCCGCATGAGTTCGAGGTCGCGGCCGAGGGCGGCGAGGATCTCATCGAAGCCGCCACGGCGCGGCAGGATCCTCCGCAGGGCGGGCCCTATCGCGCCACCCGCACCGCGCAGGGCTGGCAGATCGACTGGATGACCCCCGGGGGCGGCTTGCAGACGACCCTGCTGTTCGACCGGCGCGGCTGATGCGCGCCTACGCTGTCGGCGGCAAGCCCGATCCCGAGGCCCCCGAGACCCGGGCCAAGCCATTCACCGCCCTGGGCGACCTGTTCGCCCTGGTGCTGCGTTCCAGGGCCCCGGGCCTGCGCTGGCGGCTGACCGCGGCTCTGGTTCTGACCCTGGCCGGCAAGATCGCCGGCGTCTTTGCACCGTTGCTGCTCGGCGCAGCGGTCAACCGCCTGGCGGCCGGGCAGGGGGCGGCGGTAAAGGTCAGCGCGGCCTTCGCCGGCCTCGCCGTCGGCTGGGCTCTGATCCGCTTCCTGTCGTCGGCGGCGCCCCAGGCCCGCGATGCCCTGTTCACGCCGATCGCCCAGGCGGCGCAGGCCCGCGCGGCGTCGGAGACCTTCGCCCACGCCCTGTCGCTGTCGATGGACTTCCATCAGACCAAGCGCACCGGCTCGCTGTCCCGGGTGATCGACCGGGGCGCGCGGTCGATGGACTTCCTTCTGCGGGCGCTGGTGTTCAACCTCGGTCCGACGCTGATCGAGCTGTTCATCGCCGCCGGGGTGCTGGCGGTAGCCTACGACTGGCGGTTCGCGGCCACGGCCGTGGCCACGGTTCTGGTCTATGTCGTGCTGACCTTCGCCATCTCAGACTGGCGCATCGCCCACCGCCGGGCTCTCAACGAGGCCGACGCCGAGGCCGCCGGTCGCGCTGTCGATGCGCTGCTGAACTACGAGACGGTCAAGGCCTTCGGGGCTGAGGACCGGGCCGTGGGCGACTACAGCCGTGCGCTCGAGACCTACAGCCAGGCCCAGATCAAGGCGACGAACAGCCTCAACCTGCTCAACATGGCTCAGTCCCTGATCATGAGCGTGGGTCTGGGCGTGATGGCGGTGATGGCCGGCTATGAGGCCGCCGCCGGCCGCATGGGCCCCGGCGACGTCACCGCCGCCGTGCTGATCCTGATCAACCTCTACGGCCCGCTCAACATCCTCGGCTTTGCCTACCGCGAAATCCGCCAGTCCTTCATCGACATGGAGGCGATGATGGAGCTGCGCCGCCAGACCGCCGACGTCGCCGAGGCGGCGGACGCCGTCGAGCTGCCGACGGCGCCTGAAGGTCGGGGCGGGGCCGTGGCGTTCGAGGGCGTCACCTTCCGCCATGACGCGCGGTCGGAGGGCATCGGCGACGTCAGCTTCACAGCGCCCCCGGGCGCGACGGTAGCCCTGGTCGGACCCTCGGGGGCCGGCAAGACGACGATGGTGCGGCTGGCCATGCGCATGATCGATCCTCAGGCCGGGCGGGTGACCATCGACGGTGTCGATCTCCGGCAGCTGAAGACCGCTGCCCTGAGGGGGGCGGTCGCGCTGGTCCCGCAGGATGTGGCCCTGTTCAACGACACCCTCGCGGCCAACATCGGCTTCGGACGGCCCGGCGCGTCGCCGCAGGAGGTCGCCGAGGCCGCGGAGGCTGCGGAGCTGTCGGCCTTCATCGCGTCGCTGCCGGAGGGGCTGGAGACCAAGGTCGGAGAGCGCGGACTGAAGCTGTCGGGTGGCGAGCGTCAGCGGGTCGGGCTGGCCCGCGCGCTGCTGGCAGACCCCCGGGTCCTGATCCTTGACGAGGCGACCAGCGCGCTCGACAGCCGCACCGAGGCCGCCATCCAGCAGACGCTGCGCCGCGCCCGGAAGGGGCGTACGACCCTGGTGGTCGCCCACCGGCTGTCGACCATCGCCGACGCCGACGAGATCCTCGTGCTCAAGAAGGGCCGCATCGTCGAACGCGGCGGCCACGCCGAGCTTCTGGCAGCCGACGGCGAGTACGCCGCGCTGTGGAAGCGTCAGACCCGCGGCAAGTAGGGT
>JAZJXN010000017.1:16956-18835 GCA_040390885.1 Pseudomonadota bacterium
ATGCATGTCCCCGGCTGCTACTCGGCCGCTCGTGGCAGATGCTCGTCGCGGACATGGCCGTCGGCGCGCTTGCGGTCTGCCCAGGGCTGACGATGACGAGCCCAGTTCCACGCATTGCCGAACCGGCGCCCGAGAGTCTTGGGCGCGGCCAGGGCGGCCGGGGTCAGGAACAGGGTCAGCAGAGTCGAGAAACTGAGCCCCCAGACCACCGAGGCCGACAGCTGCACCCACCATTCCGAGCCCGGCGCCTTGTACTCCAGATGCGCGCCCCGGAAGTTCGGGTGCAGCTGGAACATCAGCGGCAGCAGCCCGATGACGGTGACCACGGTGGTCAGCATGACCGGCCGGAAGCGCTGGACGGCGGCGCGCATGGCCGCCTCGTCGGCGTCGTACCCCTGGCGGCGCAGTTGGTAGAAGGTATCGACGAGCACGATGTTGTGGCCCACGACCACCCCGGCCAGGGCGATGACGCCTGTCCCCAGCATGATCACTGAGATGTAGTCGAAGGTGTGGGCGACGTTGACCACCACGCCCAGCAGCACTCCCGCGACTGACAGGATGACGGCCGAGAGCGTGACCAGGATCCCGTAGAAGCTGTTGAACTGCCAGAGCAGGATGATGCCCATCATGAACAGGGTGGCCAGCATCGCCACGGCGAAGAACTGGGCGGCTTCGGCGCCCTCCTCGTCGGCGCCGGTGAACTTCCACTGCACCGACGGATCGAAGGTCTGCTTCTCCAGCCACGCCTTCATGCCGGCGATCTTCTGGTTGGCGGCCACGCCCGGCGCGGCGTTGGCCTGGATGGTGACCATGCGCTGACCGTCGCGGCGCTGGATGGTGGTGACCTGCTGCCCCGGGGTCTCCTTGATCACGTAGCTCGCGGGCACGGGGCCCATTGGCGTCATGATCTTGAGCTCGCGGAAGGCGGCCAGGTTGCGGGCCTCCGGGGTGAAGCGGACGCGGATATCGAGCTCGTCCTCGGAGTCGTCGGGCCGGAACCGGCCGACGAGCACGCCGTCGGTGACGAACTGGATCGCCTGGCCGACGCTGAGCACGTCGACGCCGTAGCGGCCGGCGGCCTCGCGGTCGACGGCGACGTTCCACTCGATGCCGGGCGAGGCGCGGCTGTCCTCGTGCTCGATGAGCTGCGGGTCGGCGGCCATGTGCGTCTTGATCAGGCTGGCGGCCTCGTCCAGCGCACGGGGATTGGCGCCGCGCAGCTGGACCTGCACGTCCTTGCCTTGCGGCGGGCCGTTCTGCGGCGGACGCACCTCGACCAGCACGCCGGGCACGTCGGCGACGCGCTTGCGGATCTCGGCCTCGATGTCCTTGCCGCGCAGGCCAAGTTCCTTGCGGCCCTCGAAGTCGACGAACTGGATCTGGATTCGACCGACGGAATCGTTGGGCGGGCCGAAGTTGCCGCCACCGGTGAAGCGGCCGGCGCTGGCGTAGATCGACTCGATGCCCTTGATCCCGGCCAGTCGGAGCTCGACCTTGCGCACCAGCTCGTCGGCGGCCGGGGCGGCGAGGTTGCCGCGCGCCTTGACGTAGACGGAGACGAACTCCGGATCCTGATCGAGGAAGAACTCCGTGCGGTGCTTCTGCGAGCCGAACAGCACGAAGATGCCGACGACGACGACGGCCGCCACGGCGGTGACCCGGAACGGGTGATGGCCGGCGAACCACAGGGTGCGCGCGTACCAGCCCATGAAGCCTGTCATCTCGCGCGGGTCGCCCCGCTCGGACTTCTCGATCTCCGCCAAGTGTTCCTCGTCGACCCCCTGCTTGCGGCCGAAGATCGAGCCGAAGGCGGGGGTGAAGATAAGGGCCACGAAGATCGAGGCGCTGAGCACCATGATCAGGGTGATCGGCAGGAAGC